>JASMDM010000047.1 GCA_030752795.1 SAR202 cluster bacterium
AGGTTCAAGTCCGAACGATACAGCGACGACGATTGTACAATCATCAACTCAGAGAGCTCGCGATATCACCTCAAAGTCTCTATTAACAATCTGTCCCGTTTCTGCTGACAGCCAACACCATTGTCTACCTTCAGCCATCACAACACTCGACAATCGTAATCCGGAGATTTTGATCGTAGAGCACTGGGTAGGGAGTTCCACTCCACACGAAATTAATCGGGTAACAACCCTTTGAACAAAGAGATGCCAGACCGACCGGAATCGCGAGCATTTCAAGCTTCCGCATCTCAAATGTAACACACCCCACAGCCACGCGAAAGCGGAGCGGTTGCGCCAACGACAACCCTTGTGCTCCTCTGTGCAGTGGCTTGTGTGTCATGCTACCATTGTCGAGGCGGCGGATTGCAACCGGTGTGCACCCCATCATTCCGGCGATCCCGACGAGCCAACGTAGCTCAGTGGTAGAGCAGCTGTTTCGTAAACAGCAGGTCGACGGTTCAATCCCGTCCGTTGGCTCCACCCTCCCTCTGCCTGCACATGATTGGCCTTTCAGCGCTATGTAACGTCTTGTTGTTTTGCGCATTCGACGACGGTTGACGCCCGTTTCGCGGAGTCGATGTCTCCAACGCCGCCTGTCTCGAAAATCAGAGCGGCCGTTCGATTCGCCGACGTGTTATGTGAGAATGCGCATCTTCGGACGCGCTGCCCCAGCGACGCGATACGCTCTCCGATGATTCTGGTCTGACCCGCGTGGTTCCCGGTCCGTGGGTTCAACATGGCGACGATGCCATCGCCCGTGTACCTGGCGACAACTCCCGATACACTCCCACGCAGGCTTGCTTCAAAACGCGGCTCAGTCTTGCAAGCGGTCTGCAAGCGCTTCTCTGAGACAATCCAAACTGTGTATCGCAGAATCGAGGGATGTTGAATGTCACCCGCGTGGATTGAGCAGGGTTGGGGGCGTTTCTCGAGAAACGGAGAGGATCAGACGATGGATTCAGGTCAGTCTACATATTGCGAGTGGGATCAATGGGTCGGTGAAATTCTCGACGACAAAGACCGATCATATTGGCTGAAGTACGCGATCCGCGCCCTCATCGCTCGTAACCCAAGGGAAGCATTCAACGATGCGGTGTTGTTGTCCCAGATCATGGAGACGCGCGCCGATCTACCCGTTTCGAGTGACCTTCGCCGAATTGTAACCGAGCTCGATAACGCGGGCGATGAATCCGGTCCACCACCGAGTCAGCGGTATGCTTCGATCGATGGAGAGTGCATTCGCGACTGAAATGTGGAAGAGACCGGGACGGGAGCGCGGTTCGTCCGGAAATTGCCGGAGTGTTCAAAGATATCGCGGCTTGTTCTTCGGTGAACTTGGTTATGGATAGATCTACTGAATACAGGCGTTGTGGTTTACCTAAACAAAGTCGCCTGGTTGACAGCGTCAAACCATCCCATCACAGATGATATACCTGTGGTTGACAACTCGATCATCCAAATCGACCTGAGATCATAGAAGCGCGCGAAATTGTCCGGGAGGCGAGCCACATGGCGAAGGTACTAGTAGCTGAGGACGATCAGGAGATCAGGCGCCTCCTGGCAGACATACTGGACGACGATGGTCGCGAAGTGATGGAAGCGTCTGACGGCATCGATACGCTCGAACGGATCCCGACGTTTCAGCCCGATCTGTTGGCGCTGGACTTAATGATGCCGCGACTTGACGGCTTCGAAGTGCCGAGCCGATTGAGATCCGACCCTGCAACCCAAGATTTGCCGGTCGTGGTGATCAGCGCGGTCCCCCCTCCACAGGGCGAGTTACGCGGATGGAGACTGGGCGTCAAGCACTACATTCCCAAACCTTTCGAGGACGAACATGTGCAGTTGTCCGTGAAGATCGCACTGAGTGAGTCGCTTCGAACCGAAGGGTCTTGATGCCAAGAATGACGCATGTCTTCGATACGTTGTATCGTCGACAGTAGCCGAACAGACTAGCCCAGGAAAAATCTACGCACGACACCGGCCATGGACGGTCATCGAACCTGCCGCGCGATGCTGCCGTAAACCGTCGGTCGCCGGTTCCACTCCATCCCCACCTTGATAGCCATCCGGGTGCTTGCAAAGCGACGAATCGACCTGACGCCATGGTGTTTGTCCTGAGTTCGCGCGGTGTTCGCAAACAAGCGGCGAACGGATCATTCGAAGTTCGTCGATGTGCCCGGACACGCCTCCAAAACGAAGTCGCCAAGGTCGCTGGAACTACGACCGAGCGGGTGAAGCAACAAACACTCGTAGCGTTGATCGCCTACCGTGACCCCAAAACACCAATCGCCTCGCGGACGCCGGATCTATTCGATCGGCGCCCTCGAGGCGATCTTCGTGGCTCGATTGTGTCAGGTCGGGGATGCTACCGGGCGGAGGCGTCACCTCTCAGCGCCCAGCACCCACCCATTAGTTGTTAAGGGGCGGGCCGCCCTTCCCCCTCGGGGCACACGCTGAGACATGTGGCCGAGCAGCCGTAGTTCGAGCACTTGAAGACGTTCTTCCAGTACTTGCCGTTCAGGGCTTTGCTCGGGCAGCGCTTCACGCACTCGAGGCAGTCCTTGCATCCCGGGAAGAGCATCTCTTCCATCGGCTCGCCGGCGGGGAGCTCGAGGTCGGTGATGACCGAGGTCACCCAGATTCGCGGGCCCCACTTCGGCGTGATGATCGAGCAGTTCATCCCCAGTTGGCCCATGCCGGCGACGTACATCGCTGGCAGGAAGTAGAACGGCGCAGTCTTGAAACGCGGCTCCGTGGTCACGTCAGGCATGTAGAAGGCTTTGTGGCCTTCCTGCCGGAGCTTGCGGGCCAGCTTGTAGGCGATCATGCTCACTTCGTGTTTGAGCATCAAATTCTCGGGGCCGAGATAGTATCTCTCAGCGCCCGCGGGCGGTAAATTCGCGCTACGCTGGTCCAGCGCGGCGTCGGCGGCTGCTCGGCGATGAATCTCGGCCAGGTGGGGCTTAGCCACCGTGGCCATGATCTCGCTGTCAAACGGCAAGCCAACGATGATTACCGACTTCGCGTTTTCGACAAACTTGTCCGGTTGGGGCTTCCTGCCAAACAGCTCGGCGTATTTCTCGGCGGATGCCACACCGTAGATTTCCGCGCCCAGCGATCGTGCGTAGGCTTCGAATTCGACTCCCATTTCACTGGGGGCTCTGATCGTTTCAACCATGAGCGATTCTCCTCTCAACCACACCCCATCAACGGGGCCCATGCATCCGCGCCAACGACACCCACTCAACGAGCCCTCACCCGTCTCCGCCTCGCCAACCGCACATCAAGAGGGCCACATAGTCGAATCTCGGTCGAGAGTCGTAATCACAAACCCGCGCTCCGAGCGGAGTGGTTCACGTCAATGTACGACCTTCGACAAGGGCGATGCTAGCATCACTCGTGGCGAACGTCAATCGCGGTGGCGATACGCCAAATAGCATCGCAGAAGAGTTCTTGAATATGAACGAGCCGCCTCGCGGTCCGGGCACATCGGGGCGAGTGGCGACGGTTTTGGACGTCGCTGGGTGCCGCATCCGAAGCGAGCGGTTGATCGGATGATGTGGGAGGCGGCGTTGTCTTGTCCCACCCGCCCGCGACGGTTTTACGGGGACACCCCGTATCCCCTGTGTAAACCGGACACATGGTGGACGGTTGTACGGGGACATGGTGAACACATTTCAGTATGTTAGGCATCGCTTCTCAGGTCAAGTTGGGCGATGACGTGTGTAGCGTAAAACACATCCAAACACCGTCGGTGTTGGTTGGTCGGACCCCAACCTTCATACTCTTGAAAGCTTTGCTGATCTTGGAGATCCGGCCAAATACTTTGAGCCGACCTCTGTCGTGAACGCTGCGTACGATGTCCGATGGCCCGTACTCCAGCGGTGGAATCACCTCGAGGTATGGCCTTCGACTCACATGGTATCTACTGGCTGGTGTGGCAAGGTCGAGGGCGTCATGGGGTCGCTCCAAGTTGTAGATGTCCCGCCATTGGTCAAATGCGCTCTGGCAATGTGCCAGACCAGCGAAGTTGTTGCCCTGCAACACTTCAGCTTTCATGGTTCGATGGAAGCGCTCGTCCTTGCCTTGGGTCTGTGGATGGTAAGGACGCCCATGGCTGACTCCGATTCCCAACCGCAGAAGCCAGATCGTAAGGGGCGTGTAGCGGTGGTCCGGGTTAGACCCTCCCCACGGACCTCCGTTGTCCATCAGCATTGTGTTGGGAAGACCATAGCGTCGGAAGATGGAAGTCAGGCACTCACGCACGGTGTCTCCCTTTTCATTGCTACAGGCCCGCAGCCCCAATGCAAACCGAGAATGATCGTCCAGAACCGTGAGAGGGTGGCAACGTCCCCGGTCTGTCGGGAAGTGACCCTTGAAGTCCTTCTGCCACAGCTCGTTGGGCTCCAGACGCTCAAAGCGCTGCCAAGGTCGATGGGTGAGCCTGTCAGCTGGATCAATGAGTCCGTGACGTCTGAGGATCGCAGTGATGGTGCTCGGGCTCGGCATCCACTCGTGGCCTGTGGCCAAAAGTCGCGCACGAAGCTTGCGAGCTCCCCAGGCTGGATGCGCTTCACGAACTGCCAACACCGCGCTCTCAATTTCTATCGGCGTGCGAGACGTCGAGGAATAAGGCCGGTGCGGAAGGTCCTTCAAACCCTCATCATTGCGTTCTCGGAAACGCCAAACCCACTTGTACCCCGTCGTAGGACTAATCTCAAACCGCCGGCACAGGGCCCTCATGTTGGCGCCATCAGCCCGAGCCAGTGTCACGAAGTCTCTCCGTTGGGACATCTTGGACACCTCTTTCCAGGGCATGACCACCTCTCTATGGATAAAGTCATGCACATTATGGTGTCCACTATGTCTCCGAACATGTGTCCACTATGTTCCCGGTCCATACATCCCCGGCAGGGCCCCGCCCTCGCAACCCGAGATACTGCTGTGGATCGTCACCCAGGCTCGGAGTTCGACCAGCCGAACGCGCTAGCGTTACCGCTGCGACCAGGCGGCCGCCGCCCAGGCGTCTGGTCGCAGCGACGGATTGGGACGTGTTCTTCATTCTGTGCTCGCGCGGTTGGCGTACGCTAACCGCGGAGTGTTGGCAGGGCTTCGCGCTTGCAACTCGAATGGTTGCCATGAAGCGTCGCCTAGGCGCCACGCAAGCGTACGCGCAGCTTGGACATGTCAGGCCACAACGGAATGGCCGGATGTTATCCCAGCATGATAGAATTCCGGCAAGACGTGACAGTCGGTGAAACATATGAACGAGCCGGTACAGGAACAATTCAGCAGCCCGCTCCACGAATACGTCGCCCAGTGGATCGCGACCCACGACACCACGTGGCAGCGGCTCTTCACGCAGGCTACGATCGCGAATGCCGTGAGCACGCAGGTCCGCCGCGGATCGACGCCCAGACCCGGCACTCGACGCAAGCTGGCGGACGCGATGGGCGTCCCGCGTAGGAAGCTTTTCGAGGTCGCCGGCTACGTACGACCAGAGGAGTTGGAGCCCGAGGACATCGAGATCACGGACCCGGAGATCGCGCTGTTCTTCCTCGGCTACGAATGGGATGAGTTCACCGAGGCAGAACAGGACATTATCCGGCAGGCTGTACGCAGCGCGTTGGCGATTCGGCGGGAGCGTGAAGCCAAGCAGGAGAAGCCGGACGCCAACAACGCTGGCGACCTCAGCCAAACGTAGCGGATACCGGATTTCACCGCTCGATCGGCGCTCCGACTATGCTGCCCCATTCGACCCAAGATCCGTCGTAGTTCCGCACTTTCGGATATCCCAGCACCTGGGACAGCACGAACCACGTGTGCGCCGCCCGCTCGCCTATTCGACAGTAGACGACCGTCTCTGATTCGGGGGTGACGCCCACGGACTCGTACAGACGGGTCAACTCCTCGACTGTCTTGAGTGTGCCGTTGGCCTGGTTGACCGACTGTTCCCACGGGACATTGACGGCGCCCGGAATGTGTCCGGCCCGCATGGCTCCCTCCTGAGCCAGATACGCGAGCGCAGTGAGATCGCCGGCGAACTCTTCGTGAGAGCGCACGTCCACGATGCCGATGCGGCTCTTCTCGCGCAGGGCTTCGAGTAGGTACGCTCTGGTCGCCCGATGCGTCAGATCGGGTCGTTGGGCTCGATACGGTTTGAGCCGCGAGCCGACGGGAGGGTCGTTCGAGATCGGCCGGCCTTCGTTCACCCACTTCAAGCTCCCGCCTTCCATCAGGCTGACTCGCTGATGTCCGTACATGGTCAGCAGCCAAAACGCGTAAGCGGCGAACCAGTTGCTGTTGGCGCCGTAGAGAACCACCCGCGTCCGTCGAGTAATCCCACACTCGCTCATGAGTCGTCGGAACTCGTCTCTGCTCGGCATGTTGCGTGTGACCGTGTCGTTGAGGTGCGAGGTCCAGTCCCAGCTCGTCGCGCCCGGCACATGCCTGTTCGCGTAGGCGTCCAGCTACTCGTCGACCTCAACGAGCTTCACCCGCGGATTGGATAGATCGGCTTCAACCCACTCGGTTGTGACCAGCGAGTCGGGGTTGGCGATGGCAGCGGGCATGGTTCTCCTGTGAGCGAGCACCGGGCAGGAATCGGTCGCGCCTGATCACGACGGGCGGGTTGTCGGTTGGGTCACACTAAAATAGGTAGACGCTCGGCGATCCGACGCCGTCGAGTTAGCCCAGTTGCCACTCGGTGCCTGAAGCGCCGTCTTCCAGCGTGACGCCCGCTTCGGTCAGCCGATCGCGTATCGAGTCGGCGAGATCGAACTGCTTTGCGGCCCTAAGTTCGGATCGCAGATCAACAAGCATCTGGATAAATGGGCCCGCGTCGGAGCCTTCGCCGGATTCTTCCTCTTTGAACGTCAAGCCCAAGACGCCGCCCAGCTCTTTCAGCGTTGCCTGGGCGTCTTTCACGTCTGCGCGGTCTTCCTTGCCGCGATTGATGCTCCGGGCCATGTCGAAGAGCGATGCCAGCGCCCTCGGCGTGTTGAGGTCATCGTCCATTGCTTCGACGAAGCGCTCTCGGAACGGCGAAGGGTCGACCGATCCGTCTGTCGTGGATTCTTGCGGCGGACGCAACGCATTCCGAAGCCGATCCAGCGCCCTACGCTGAGTCGCAACGTTTTCGTCGCCGTAGGACAATGGCGACCTGTAGTGCGAGCTCATGAAAAACAGCCGGATGGCATCCGCGGAGAACATCTTCAGCGCATCTGCGACGGAGATGATGTTGCCCAGCGATTTGCTCATCTTGTCGTCGCCGAGCCGGAGCATACCATTGTGGAGCCAGAATCGCGAGAATGGCGTGGTGTCGGTCGCTGACTCCGATTGGGCGATCTCGTTCTCGTGGTGCGGGAAGACCAGGTCCTGGCCGCCGCCGTGGATGTCGATGGTCTCGCCGAGGTACTTGATCGACATCGCGCTGCACTCGATGTGCCAACCGGGGCGGCCTTCGCCCCAAGGGCTGGGCCAGGCAGGCTCGCCGGGCTTGTAAGACTTCCACAAAGCGAAGTCCATGACGTCTTCTTTGCGCTCGTCGACTTCGACGCGCGCGCCGGCTTGCATGCTGTCCAGATCGCGATGGCTCAGCTTTCCGTAGTCGTCATCGTTTCGGACTCTGAAGTACACGTCGCCGTCCACCGCGTAGGCATGGCCCTTGTCGACGAGCTTCTCGATGATCTCGACGATGGCATCGATCTCAGCGGTTGCCCTCGGATAGATGTGAGCCCGTTCTATGTTCAGCGCGTCCATCTCGTCAAGGTAGTCCTGAATGTTGGGCTCCGCGAGGTCTAACACCCGGACGTCGAGCTCGATGGCCGTGTTGATCATCTTGTCGTCGACGTCCGTGAAGTTCTGGACGTGGCGAACTTTGAATCCCCGGAACTCGAGGTACCTGCGAACGATGTCGAATACGACCGCCGACATGGCGTGCCCGATGTGGGACGCGGCGTAGGGTGTGATCCCGCAAACGTACATGCGCACTTCGTCGTTGGGCGCGGTAAATTCTTCGAGGTTCCCGGTGAGGGTGTTGTAGAGTTTCATCGTATGTTGGACAGGGTGGCAACGGCCATGCTTGCGATTCCTTCGCCCCGGCCCGTGGAACCTAGTCCATCGGTCGTCGTTGCTTTGACGTTGACCGATTCCGGTGTGGTCCGAAGGGCGAGGGCCAGAGAAGATTCGATGTCCTCGATGTGCGGACGGAGGATCGGGCGCTCGGCGATTATTGTAGCATCAACATATTCGACCCGCCAATTGGCCCCGGCGACCGTGTCCACCGTCTGCGTGAGCAGCTCGACGCTCACGGCGCCCTCGTATCGAGGGTCGTTCGGCGGATAATGCTTTCCGATGTCACCGAGTCCGGCGGCGCCCAGCAGGGCGTCGATTACGGCGTGGGCCAAAGCATCGCCGTCGCTGTGACCGGCCAGACCGCGGTCGTACGGAATGGTCACGCCGCCGAGCACTAGCGCTCGCCCTTCGACTAGCGGGTGGACGTCGAAGCCTTGTCCGACGCGCACCGTCACGGCGCGCCGTGTACGCGGGCATCGATTCGGGCCGCCAGGATACTTTCCGCGAGTGCCACGTCTTCCGGCATCGTGACTTTCAGGTTCTCGTACGCGCCCATGAACAGTTTGATCCGGGCGCCGATTGACTCGACCATCGATGCGTCGTCGGTAACGTCATGTGTGACTCGTTGATGCGCATCTCGGAGCAAGTCGGTCCGGAAGATCTGCGGCGTCTGCGCTGCCCAGAGCGTGCGGCGATCGGGTGTTTCGGTCACGATCATGTCCGGCCCGGCGACCTTGATCGTATCTTTCACCGGCACTGCGGCTGAAGCGGCGCCCGTTTCGGCGACCGCGTCGAGCGCCCGTGAGATCAGATCGCGATCGACGAGTGGTCGCGCTCCGTCGTGGATGATGACTATGTCACAATCCGCCAAGATTCGGAGCCCGTTGGCCACCGAATCTTGGCGTCGCGGCCCCCCTGCTACAACACGGGAAGCCTTGACCAATCCTTCGTGGCGAATCAGCTCCTCGCCTCGATCAACGGAGCTCTCCGATAAGACCAGAATGACGTCGTCGATTTCAGCGGCGGTCTCGAAAACTTTCAGGCAGTAAAAAATCAGAGGCGTCCCGCCGAGCGGAAGGAACACCTTGTCCAACCCAGCCATGCGCCTGCTGCCGCCTGCCGCAACAACAATAACCCCCACTCTTTGGTGGGGGTCTCGATCTTCGTGTGTAGTCGTCGATGACACCTATTGGCTCCGCCTCGGTTGCGCGAAGATTATACAACCCGCCACCGTCTGAAGCACCCGGGTAATGGTAACGTCGGCGTCTCGATCGAGGAACTCGATTCCGGATTCCACGACCACCATGGTCCCGTCATCCAAGAATCCTACACCTTGGCCGGGTTCTTTGCCTTCTTGGATGATCTTAAGGGTCATCCCTTCTCCGGGCAGGACGGCGGGTCTGACGGAGTTGGCGAGCTCGTTGACGTTGAGCACGTTCACGCCTTCGATTTGGGCCACCCGGTTCAGGTTGTAGTCGGTGGTCAGGATGGAAGCGTGGAGGGTTTTTGCCAGCTCCACGAGCTTTCGGTCGATTTCCATGCCGTTCCGGTAGTCGCTGTCGATGACCTCGGTTCGGACGCGCCCTTCCTGACGAAGCTGGTTCAGCATCTCGAGGCCGCGCCGGCCCCGATTTCGTCGCATCGAGTCTGACGAGTCGGCCACATGCCGCAATTCGTCGAGAACGAATTTTGGGATCATCAGGGTACCTTGGAGGAATCCGGCGGACGATATCCCAGCGATCCGCCCGTCGATGATCGCGCTGGTGTCGAGCAGCACGTTGACTTGACTGTTCGTGTCCTTGGCGACGCCATTGGTCGACGGATGATCGGGATCGTCCAGCAGTTTCCGGAAGACATCTCTCCGGGGAGCGAACATCACCAGTCCGCCAACGTATGCTAGAAAGATGCTCAGAGCGATCGGGACGGCTGTGCCCGCCCAACCGGGCGTCCTCGCCACGGGGATTGAGATGAGCAGCGCGATTACAAGTCCGAGGACCAATCCAACGAGTCCAGAGAGAAGTCGGGACGTGGGGATCGTCCGCATCTGCTCGGAGATGCGTCGGGCTCCGCGCATGGCAATTCTGGGCGTCGCGACCAGTCCAATGATAGCGCCGCCCGAGGCCAATCCAAGCACCAATGGAACGTAGTACTCAGGGCCCCAAACATCAGCTATGTACTCGCCCAGGCCCCACCCACCTGTTGCGAGCAGTGCGCCTCCGAGAAGGCGCGGCATCACATCCGCGACCATTCCGCCTACCTGTCATTGACTTCCGCGGGTCGACTTTGCGGGTGTACCGGGTGCGCTCAGCGACTGACGCCTCACCGCGAAGTTGCGTCGCGCAAACAAAGAGGTAATCGGTATCGGGAAATGCTACGATTCCCTTGTTGTCAGAATATCACCCTGCCTATAGGGTGTCAAAGCTCGGAAAGCTGCGATTCCCTCCGGCGCCAGGCTTCCATTAGTCGTGATTCACGGGACGATAGGACTGTTGACCCAACACCGGTGCGAGTCGGGTCGCATCGGCCTGACGGCAACGAGCGGCGGAAGGGGTCTCACGGCGATGCGCTGGGTAAAAAGAGTTGCCATTGGCATCGTGGTCGCGGCGGGCCTGACGGTCCTGCTCGTCGCGATCACGCCCCAGGGTAGGACCGGCGTGAGAACCGCCCTATTTCTGCCCCAGATCCTGCCCACGTTTCCGGTAAAGCCGCAGGAGTGGTTCACCGACGGACCGTCGCGCATCGAGGTCACCTTTCCGTTGGTGTCCGGCGTCGGCGTTGCCGATCTATATCGCCCGGCAACAGACGGGAAATATCCTGCTGTGTTGCTGTTCTTCAGCGTCAATCCCGCGGGCAGAGACGACTCCCGAGTCGTCGGTCTCGCCGAGGGTTTCGCGCGGTCGGGCGTCGTCGTCACGACCCCGTGGTCCGACACGATAACGCAGAAGCGCGTGTCCGTCGAGGAGGTCGACAACCTGGTTCGTGCATTCCAACACCTCGTAAACCTCGCCGAGGTCGACTAGGAGTAAGCCGGAATGGGCGGATTCTGCGTCGGGGCATCGTCCGCCACCGTCGCCGCCCACGACTCGCGCATTCGGGAGCAGGTGAAGTTCGTCAACTTCTTCGGCGGCTACTACGATGCGCGAGACTTGTTGGCGTCAGTAGTCTCATCCACTCGCTTTGGCGACGGAACCGAAGAGCCTTGGGAACCGGATAAGTTGAGCATCGAAGTGGTCAACACCCACTTGGTGGAAGGCTTGAGCGATCTCAGCGAACGGGATCTGTTGTTTCGAGCATTCGTTGCGCGAGACGCCATTCTCGACCATGCGGTCTTCGCTGCGTTGTCGTCCGACGCCCGAATCGTGTTCGAGTTGTTGTCGGGCGTCGACCTGACTCGGGCCACCGAGCTCATCAACGCGTTGTCTCCGCGGGCACTCGACGTCCTAGACACGATTTCGCCCGAGACCAACATCGACCAACTCGAAGCCCGCGTGCTCCTCATGCACGACCGAGAGGATCAGCTCGTTTCGTCGGAGGAGTCACGCAGGCTCGCGGCCGCCCTGGCCGATTCCAACCGCGCGTACCATACGGAGTTCTCATTGTTTCAGCATGTCGACCCCACTCGTTCGGTCAGCCTGCCGATCTATGTCAAAGAGCTCCTGAAACTGTACCTTCACATGTACCACGTATTGAAGGAGCTGTCGTGACTTCGCCTGACATCTTGATCCAAGTTCGAATCGGTTGTCTGCCACCGAGTACGGGCTGGGCAGACGGATTCAAACTGCTCGAAACACTGTTTTCCTGACATGGCTAACCTCCGTGCGGAACGGTGTAAGCTGCGGCAATCGATCGGAGAAGATAACTCATGAACAAAGAATTTCATGACAAAGTGGCGTTGATTCACGTCGTAGACAAGAAGGTGTTGGTCGCGCTCAACAAGGGAAGCGACGCCTGGTTTCTGCCCGGAGGTCACCGCGAAGCCGGTGAGAGCGACGAACAGACGCTGGTGCGGGAGATCAAGGAAGAGCTTGCCGTGGATATCGTTCCCGACACGATCGAATACGAGGGCGCCTTCGAAGCGCAGGCACATGGCTCGCTGCCGGGCTCGGCCGCCAGGGTGACCTGTTACACCGCCAAATTCGAAGGTGTACCGGTCGCAAGCCAGGAGATCGCCAAAATCTCATTCTTTGCTCATGACCGGGTCGCAGAGATTTCAGCTCCGACCAAACTCGTCTTCGACGAACTGCATCGGGCCGGGTTGATCTCCTGACTCAGGATTACTTACATCGACCGTCCCTCGGCCCGGATCGGCGGTTTCTCCGGTACAGGTAGCCCGCAACTTGCAATTGCTATACACTTGCCGTTGGCGAATTTCTGGCCCAAGACGGGCACATAAATGCGAATGGATTGGCAACAGAAACGCTCGGGTTCGGACCCGCCGTTGACAGCAGAGGAGGAAGAATTGGCATACTCGTTCCATCACGTACACCTCAAAGCGCCCGACCCCGGAAAAACCGCCGACTGGTACATCAAGGCGTTCAACTTCAAGGTGATCAACGACAGCGTGCGCGCTCAGGGCAACCGGTTCATCTCTTGCCAAACCGAAGACGGGATCACAGTCAACATCTCCGGCGCCCGCGACGGGGAGTCGCTGGACGACGGAAACGGCGACGTGCATTGGGGACTCGAGCACTTCGGCATCGCCGTCGACGACATGACGGCGGAGATCGCGCGGCTGGAAGGTCTCGGCGCGAAACTCGTCGAAGGCCCGACAGGTGCGCCAGGCGGCCCGACCATTGCGTTCATCATCGCACCGGACGACACGCGGATCGAGTTGCTCCAGGTTCCTTAGCGCACCGACCCCAATCAGCATCAACGACTTTGCCGGGCGATTTCGACGCCGAGTGTCACCGAGTTCGGGTCGAGACGTCCGTCCGATCCACGACGAAAGAAAGCCGAGGCGTGACCAATGCCCAGACGATCGTTCTTTCCGAACCCCGACAACAAACCCGCTGGCTTCTCACCGGCGACGAGGGCCGGGGACCTGGTTTTCGTTTCCGGTCAAGTCGGCGTGGACGCCAAGGGCACGCTTGTCGGCGAGGGCGACTGCGGGGCGCAGGCGAGGCAATGCTTCGCGAACGTCAATGCCGCGTTGAACGCTGCGGGCGCCACGATGTCCGACGTTACGAAGATCACGGCGTTCTTGATCAATCGCGACGACTATCCCGCGTATGCCGACGCGCGATCCGAGGCGTTTCTCGATTCGGGTCCCGCGAGCAGCACCGTGTTCATCAGCGGATTGGTTGGTCCGAAGTTCTTGATCGAGATCGAGGCGACGGCGGTGACGGCGTAAACATGGGGGGTACATCCAAGGTCACGAGCAAGGGGTCAAGACCCCTTCCGAACCCCATACCTACGAGATCACGCCGGATCGACAATTTGCGGCACGGCTGGAGTTCGCGAAGTGTTGCTCAGATAAAAAGAGCAAAGAACGATCAACGCAAATCGGCGCCGGAACCTGATCCAGGAAAACGACAACATGGCTGACGACTGCATTTTTTGCAAGATTCGGGACGGAGACATCCCGAGCGAGATTCTTCATCGCGATGACCACTGCTTCGCGATCCGCGACATCGGACCGGCGGCTCCGACGCATCTGCTGGTCATACCCGTGGAGCACTTCACGTTTTTGCGGGACATGACGCCCGAGTTCCACCCCACGCTCGGCGCCATGTTCGCCGCCGCCCGAGATCTGGCCGCTGCCGAGGGCATCGACGAATCAGGGCACCGGCTCGTGATCAACCAAGGAAACCACGCGGGTCAGGCGGTTGACCATCTCCATCTGCACGTGCTTGGCGGACGGCCGATGGGACCCGTCGCCTAGCGAGCCGATGAACATCCTGCATTCATGCATCGAGACGCGGCTCGCCCAATTGCCGGTAGGCCTTCGCGATCACATCGAGCGCGCCAGGGTCGTCGGCCGAGAGCTTGCGGCTCGTCACGATGTCGATGCTGACGCCATAGACGTGGGAATCGCGGCGCACGATCTGGCGCGGGCGATGGACGACAAGGCGTTGCTTGACGAAGCTGAGCTATTGAGGATCGACGTCATGCCTATTGAGCGTCAGGCGCCGATCCTCCTCCACGGGCCGATCGCGGCCGTGTGGCTGAGCCGAGGGTGCGAACCTGTCGACACGAGGGCGATCGAAGCCGTGCGCTGGCACACGACCGGCCATCCGGACATGGATGACGTCGGCAAGGCTGTGTTCCTCGCTGACAAGCTGGACCCCCAGAAGGTCGAGGCGCTCCCGTACCTGACCAAGGTCGAGACTCTGGCATCGTGCGATATGGACAGCGCGATTCTGGAGTACCTGGACCGCGAGATCGAGCACCTCGTCGGTCGCGGCCTCGTCATTCATCCGGCGAGCGTCGACTTGCGAAACGAGATCGTTGTGCGTCGAGTGCGAATCGATCACGCTCGCGTGAACGAATCTGGCGAGGAGTGAGCTTCGCATGACCTCCGCGCTGCATCAAGATCTAGCTCGCATCTTGGGTGAGGACGGGGTCGCGTCCGACGGCCATACGTTGGCTCGATACGGCGGCGACGCTCTCGGTTCGTACAGAGCGTTCCGCGCGGCGCCGTTACTTGATCGCGTGGCTGCTGTAGTCGCCTGGCCAACCGAGACGGAGCAGGTGGCGAGTTTGCTCCGATACGCCAACTCGATTCGAATGCCTGTGATCCCCTACGGCGGCGGGACCGGCGTAATGGGAGCGGCGGTCGCGACTGACGGCGCAATCGTGCTGAATCTGCAGCGGATGAACGGCGTGATCGACGTCTCCGGCGCCGATTTCACGGCGCGGTTGCAGCCTGGAGTGATTCTGGAAGACGCCCACACGGCGATGATGGGCCAAGGTCTGCGATTGGGACACGACCCTTGGAGTCGACCGATAGCGACCGTCGGCGGAGCGATCTCGACCGACGGGGTCGGGTATACGGCCGCCGCCCACGGCTCGATGGGCGACTAGGTTCTCGGACTCGAAGCAGTGCTCGCGAACGGCGACATCATCACGACCCGGTCCGTCCCAAAATCATCGTACGGACCGTCGCTGGACCGACTGTTCATCGGCACGGAAGGCACGCTCGGCGTTGTCATGGAGGCGACGATCAAGGCGTTCCCGCGTCCGGAGTCGAGGCCCATGCGTGCCTTCGTGTTCCCGGAGTTCGAGTCGGGATTCAACGCAATCGTCACGATGCAGACCGAAGGCGTACTGCCCGCGGTGATGGACTATGGCGACGAGCCCGCGGCGGATGACGCGCTCGAAGCCACGTTGTACGTCGTCTTCGAGGGATTCGCCGGCCACGTTCAGGCGCACATCGCGCAGGCGGAGGCGATATGCGCGCGGTATGGCGGTCGAGCCGGGCAACCGGGCGAGGTCGAACAATACTGGTGCGAGCGGCACTCGTCCGCGGAGCGTTATCGCGACGAGGTGCTCAACGCGGTCGACCCGGCAGCCGCACGTCGACGCCCTACCTCGTATCGGATGGACTACCTACACATGGCCGTGCCGATCTCGCGAGTGCTCGAATACCGAACACGATGCGCCCGGATATTCGACGAGCGCGAAATCGGCGTGCGAGAGTGGTCCGTCTGGGGGCGCCCGGAGTTCTTCTCGATGCTGATCGTCGATGAACGCGGCGAGGACGATCCCGCATCACGCAACATGACGGAGACCGTCGACGAGGTGCTCACGCTCGCCCAAGAACTTGGCGGGACGATGGAGTACTGCCACGGGGTCGGGTTGAAACTCGCCCACCTTGTGCCGGCTGAGCTCGGCATCGGGTATAAGACGGTTTGCGACGTCAAAGCTGCGCTGGATCCGAATGGGATACTCAATCCGGGGAAGTTTCTCAGTTGAGTTGAGTCGGCGTCACATTGCTTCGGACGGCTGGCGAACATTGAAGAACGGCGTGAATGTGTGTGCGGCGGTTGATGCGCCAAGGTCCTTCGACACGCTCAGGACGAACGGATGGGGGTGGGGGCGAACTCACGAACCATCGACCCACACAGACGGAAGTTGCGCTCGCGATGTGGGCTGCGCCGCGTCTCTCGGGTAGCCGGCAATGGTTGGCGGGAGGTGCTGAGGTGTGTGCAGAGGTTGATGCGTCAAGGTCCTTCGACAGGCTCAGGACGCACGGACCGAGGCGGAGTGCGCTTGGAATGCCTCGCTGCGGTGAGATCGGGACGAACGGACCCGGGGGCGGGTCAGCCTACATCCGTTCGTGGTGAGCCTATCGAAGGACCTTGACCGGACAAGTCTCGCAGCAACGCCCAGTCTCCGTCGATCAGCGCCTTCTTCTTGATCCTGGACCATCTTTTGATCTGACGCTCTCGTTCCAGTGCTTCGATTCTGGTCGCGAAACTGTCGGAGAACACCAGGGTGACTGGGCGTCTAGATCGCGTGTAACCGGAGACTGCTCCGGATTGGTGGGCGGCGAGACGTGCCTCGAGATCTTCGGTGTGCCCGGTGTAGTACGAGCCGTCGGCGCATTGGAGATTGTAGACGTGTAAGCTCATCGGGTCAGTATGTATCAGTTCGTTGATCTGCGGCAAGAGACGGGGCGTGGGCGGCGACTTGTCTGACGCGAATGTTGTGTGTGTGAGGCCCTTCGACAGGCTCAGGACGAACGGATGGGGGCGGGGGCGAACGCACGATCCATCGACCCCACAGACAGAAGTTGCGCTCGCGATGTGGCGTGTCGAGACGATTCGCGAAACCTACTCGGGCAGCCCGGCGGTCTCGGGCATTCCGAGCATCAGGTTTAGGTTCTGGATGGCGACGCCGCTGGCGCCTTTGCCCAGGTTGTCCAATAGGCCGATCAACAACACATGGCCTGAGGAATGCGACACCACGTGAAGTTCGATCTCGTTTGTGTCGTTGCATGCTTGTGGATCGAAGCTGAAGTCGTTCACTGGGGAAGGCCTCTCTTTCGGCGCAACTTTGACGAACGTCTCGCCTTCGTAGGATTCGTTGAGCGCCTGCCAGACGTCTTCTCCGGTCCCGCCGCCATGCAATTGGGCGGCGTTGATCGGGACTTGAACGCGCATGCCGCACTTGAACGGACCGACCGACGGGACGAACTGCGGCTCGATTGACAGCCCCGTGTACTTCATCATCTCAGGCACGTGCTTGTGACGTTGGCTCAGCGCGTACGGCGCTTCGAACGGAAGCGAGTCCAGCCCCGAGTCAGGGTTTTCCCAATGCTCGATCATCGAACGGCCCCCGCCCGAGTATCCGGACAGCGCGTGGATCGAAACCGCCGCGTCTGCGGAGAGCAACCCAGCATCGACGAGCGGGCGCGTCAGCAGTATGAACGCTGACGGATAGCAGCCTGGGTTGGAGACGCATTTGGCCTCGCGAATTGCGTCGCGTTGATCGGCTCTGAACTCCGGGAGGCCGTACGTCCAGTCGTTGTCGATGCGGTGCGCGGTGCTCGCGTCGATGATGCGCGTGTCAGAATCAGCGGCCCAGGCGGCCACCTCTCGGGCCGAGTCGTCCGGGAGACATAGTATCGATACGTCCGATTCGAAGACCTGCTCTTGTCGCGCCTCGATGTCTCGCCGGCTTTCGTAGGGGACCTCTAGCAACTCGATGTCGTCGCGTCGCTCCATCCACTCGCGGATGCGTAGACCCGTCGTGCCGCTCTGACCGTCGATGTAGACCTTGGGGAGCATGATGCTGTCCTCGTTCGATGGTGTCGTTCACCGATGACAGAAACTCTACGTTTAACCATTCGTGTTGTCAATTACGGGGGTCCAAGGGAAGACGCGCTCACGCCATCCGGTAGCCTGCTTGTTCGCTCTCCGGGGTCGTGAATTCTTGCGCCCAACGATCCTCAATGCCCGCCCGCCAATTGTCCGCGAGGCGCTTCAGCTCCGACGTGATCGCGGGCTCCTGTCCGGCGAGGTTGACGGACTCGGACGGATCGTCGTCGAGATTCGACAGGTGGTCCTCAGCGATCGGATCCTCGTGCTCGACGAGTTGACCGTAGAGAACTAGTTTCCACTTGCCGCGCCGGACGGCGGTTTGGCTGCCGAGCTCCCAGAAGATGGGGCGGTCTTCGAGCTGGGTGTCAGACGTCAAATGATCCAGCAAGCTGACGCCGTTCAATTCGTACCGGCTCGCGTCAACGCCAACCGCATCGAGCACGGTCGGGACGATGTCCATCGACGCGCAGGGTTCGCCGCTGACGACGCCGGCGCCGATTTGTTCCGGCCAGTGCGCAATCGCGGGCATGCGGACGCCGCCTTCGAACAAGCTGAACTTGTGCCCCTTCAGGCCCCCGGACGCACCACCATAGTACGGGTCTTGATTGCCGTCGAGCCAGTTGCGTGTCTCGCGCGACGGACCATTGTCTGACGTGAAGAACGACAGGGTGTTGGCCGCGGCGCCCAGGCGCTCTACCTCGTTCATGATTTTGCCGATGGCGTCGTCGACGGCGCTGATCATCGCGGCCATCACCTGGCGATCCCACGGCAGTTCGGCGAAGCGATCCATGTACTCTTGCGGGGCCTGCATCGGGTAATGCGGCGCGTTGAACGGTACGTACAGGAAGAACGGTTTGTCCGTGGCGCTCATCTCGCGGAGGTACTCCATGGCTTTGTCGGCGACGAGTTCGGTGAAGTACTCGCCGTTGCGCCAGATTTCCTCGTTGTCCTCCCACAGATCGTGTGTTGGGTTGAGACCGGGGCCGGGACGATTCGCGCCGTAGTAGAAGATGTGTGAGTAGTAGTCGATGCAGCCGGCAAAGAACCCGAACGATCTGTCGAACCCGTGACTTTGGGGCCGCGAATCTTCGGTGAGGCCGAGGTGCCACTTCCCCGCCATCGCGGTCTGGTAACCGGCGTCGCGGAGCATGGTTGCGAGAGTGGGCACGGACGACGGCAATCCCGTCGTTTGCCGATGACCGCGCAAGATCGACCTGACGCCCGCGTTGCCTGGGTAACGGCCGGTCAGCAGCGCCGCACGCGACGGGCTGCACACCGGGCTGTTCGAATACCAGTCGGTGAATCGGACGCCGTCGTTGGCCATGCGGTCTAGGTTCGGCGTGCGGAAGTCGGTCGCGCCCATGCAGGAAAGGTCGCCGTAGCCCTGGTCGTCAGTGAAGAAGATGATCACGTTTGGTTGGGACACGATGGGTCTCCTTCGGGGTTGCGATGATTGCATTGGATTTGGTTTCCGGATTGTATCCGATTTGCGTGGTGTGGCCGGCGACGAAGCTTTCTTCGACCGGGTTTGATTCGTCGCCAGATCAACGCCCAGCGAAAACGCCATCTTTCACACTCGAGGCTCCTCGTCACGATTGACGCAGCTTGGCTTGTCGAGGTCCTTCGAAGCGCTTCCAAGCAACATCCCCATCATTTGTCCTCCTGACCCATCGGCGGAAGGATAAGGATCAGGAATCTCGCAGGCAATGGCGTGTGTCGTGCGCCAGATTCTTCGGCTGCGGCCTCTGAATGACAGTTTATTGGAGCGCCGCTGCTGTCCAATGCGTTGCCTTCCCTGCCGGCATAATCCCGATACGATCGGCACTCATGACGAACGGTGGGGGTAGTGATTCATGCGGATGGGTACGGTCACGGCATCTCTGCGCTCGACGCGTGCAGTCAGTGCAAGACGCCGCGTTCCGTCAGGTCGGCTAGAGTCTCGCGAGGCGTTCCCAGCAGATCGCCGAAGACGTATTCGTTGTCCTGGCCCAATTGGGGCGCGGCACGCTTGATGTGGCCCGGGGTTTCCGACATCTTCCACGGCGGGCCCGTCAGCTTGTGGGGGCCCATTTCCGGGTGGTCGACCTCGACGATGAATCCTCGATCCTGGACGTGCGGGTCTTCCATGAACTCGGCGGTTGTGAGCGAGGCGATGGCCGCCACGCCCGCAGCTTGCAGCAGGTGCATGACCTCGTGGTGGTCGTGCTGCTCCGTCCAGCCCTGAACAAGCTCGTCCAAGATGTCTTGGTTGCTCCAACGTTGCAGCGCGTCGGAGAATCTCTCGTCGGTAGCCCATTCCGGGCGGCCCGCCGTGTTCGCCATCGCAGCCCACTCTTCATCGGTGGCGACCGCGATGGACACCCACTGGTCATCGCCCTGGCACCGGTAGACGCCGTGGGGAGCCATAATGTCGTCGCGATTGCCTTGACGTTCTCGAATTCGCTGGTTCAGGCCATAGTCCATGATGCCCTGCGGCAGGAAAGCGACCATTGATTCGAGCTGGGAGACGTCGATCCGTTGGCCCTCCCCTGTCTTCGCGCGATGATGCAGCGCCGAGAGCAGCGCAAACGCGCCCATCAGTCCCACGGTTTGGTCCGACAAGGCGGTTTGGTCGCCGAACGGTCGATCGAGCAGGCCGGAGAGCGATGTGAGGCCGGAGAAGTTGCTCGGGTGCTCCGCGTAGGACACGTAGTCTCGATACGGACCGGTGCCGCCGAATCCGCTCTGCGACACCATGATGATGTCCGGGCGTATCGCTTTCAACGATTCGTAATCCAGACCGAGCGACGGCAGCACGCGCGGAGTGAAATTCTCGACGACGGCATCGCTCGTCGAAATGAGCTCGGCGAGCAGGTCCATAGCGCCGGGCATTTTCAGGTTGAGGCTGCATCCGAGCTTGTTACGGTTGTAGAAGCTGAACGTTGCGTTTCGGTTGATGCCGAAGACGTCGTCTTTGTGCGGAGGCTCACGACGAACGGTGTCGATGCGCGTCTCCGTCTCGATCTTGATGACCTCGGCGCCCATGTCTGCGAGTTGGCGGGTGCAAAAAGGTCCCGCCCACACCCACGTAAAGTCGACTACCCGGACGCCTGCGAGAGCCGTGGCGCTCATCTCCGTTCCCTTGGCGATTGTGCTCTGTTTTCGGAGTCGGTTCGTTGCGTCCGGAATTGCTTCGAATCGGGCGAAGTTCGGAGATTCATCGTGATTGATTCGAGCGCCGTTGATCGCGTTCCAACGCCTCGATGGCGGGGTCTTTCAACAGGTCCCGACAACGCCGAGATCCGGATACGTCGCAACGTCCAAGTAGCGGCTCCTCGTTCGCCATCCTGAGCCGCAGCGAAGGATCTGGTCGTTTGCGAAAGTTGTCTCCGCGCAGAGGCCCCAGATGTTTCGCTGCTCTCAGCATGGCAATCTGCTGCATCACCGTTGCTGTGCAATGCATTGTCCGTTTTCCGGACTTTACGTTGATTCCAAGTAGCGGCTCCTCGTTCGCCATCCTGAACCGCAGCGAAGGATCTGGTCGTGTGCGAAAGTTGTCCTCCTGCAGAGGCACTAGATGCTTCGCTGCTCTCAGCATGGCAATCTGCTGCATCACCGTTGCCGTCTAATGCATCGTCCGCTCTCCGGACATTACGTTGCTTCCAATTAACGGCGTCGGAATCGGACGCCTGCGGGGCCCCAGATTCTTCGGC
>JASMDM010000048.1 GCA_030752795.1 SAR202 cluster bacterium
ATCGCCCTCGGTCTCGGTCTTGCTGCATGCCAGCGTGGGCTGTCTGTCGGCTTCACCACCGCCGCCGCCCTAGTCCACGAGTTGATCGAGGCCAGGGATGAACGGCGCTTGCTCAACCTACAGAGACGGCTTGCACGACTCAAGCTGTTGATCATCGACGAACTGGGATTCGTTCCGTTGTCGAAGACCGGGGCCGAGTTGCTCTTCGAGGTGTTCAGCCAACGCTACGAGCGAGGATCGGTCCTGGTGACATCCAACCTGCCCTTCAACGAGTGGACCGAGGTCTTTGGCTCTGAACGGCTCACCGGAGCCCTGCTCGACCGCCTCACTCACCATGTCGATATCCTGGAGATGAACGGGGACAGCTACCGCCTCAAGCACAGCCGGAAGTCCAACCAACCTCTGGCAACCGCCTAGCGCCGGCTCTTACGCACCACGGACATTGACGCTCAACCTGCGGCGCTCGGTGGTCCAGTTTTGCTCCGCCCCGCCGGTACACTTTCTCTCCGCCCTTGACAAAATATGTCATTCAGAGGCCGCAGCCGAAGAATCTGGTCGCTGAACACCCATTTTTGCCCGCGGGATGCCAGAAGTTTCTGCATCTGCGAAAGGTTCATCACGCAAGAAAGCGTTAAGCAAAACGAATTGGGTTGATGAACATAACGGCTTAAGCGACGCTTGCGTGTGGGCGGCCCTTCGACAGGCTCAGGGCGAACGGCTCGGTGCGTGGCTCACCATGGACGGATGCCCAGCATCGAGAGGAGCGTTGGGCACAACTTATTTAGTTGATGACCATAAGGACCAGAGCACCAACTGGAATGTGGGCTCGGGCTTCAGGCCGACCCTGTGCAGCCATTTTCATACCAATGACACTATGTTGAGGCGCCGGTGCTGCCTCATGCTATGTCCGGTGGTCGGACATAATCCCGATACAATCGGGACTCACCACGAACGGACCAACAGCTCAACCATAGACGAATTCCGATCCCGTCAAGTCGATGGCCGGTATCTCGTCTTTTTCGCGCCAATAGTCTTGCGTGTGCTGCCACTCACGTTTGTCGCCACGTTTTGGGAGTATCGGCATGGCGCGCATGAGGTAGCCGGGGTTGAAGTTCTCCGGGTCGATCCAGGACAGAAGCTCCATGTCCTCGTCTTCGGGTCGCAGAGCCACGTCGACGCGTTTCGAGCCGGTATCAGCCATGTGCTTGAGCAGACGACAGACGAAGTCAGCCAGCAATTCGGAGCGCAGGGTCCAACTCGCTCGGAAATATCCGAAGATCCAGAGCATGTTCGGCACACCCGTGAACATCATGCCTCGATACGTGACCGTGTCTGAGAAGACCAGCGGTTTGCCGTCGATCTCGAATTCAACATCCCCCAGCACGCACATGTTGAAACCGGTGGCGGTCAGGATGATGTCGGCTTCGAGTTCGGCTCCGGATTTCAGCAGGATGCCGCGCTCGGTGAACGTCTTGATCTCGTCGGTCACCATGGACGCTTTGCCCGCCGTGATGCCTTTGAACAGGTCGCCGTCCGGAACGAATGCGATGCGTTGACGCCATGGCCTGTAACGGGGCGTGAAGTGTGTTTCGATGTCGTAGTCGGGTCCGAGCAGAGGCCGAATGCCGTCGAGCAGTTCTTGCCTCACCTTCTCCGGCTCGTTGAACGATCGATCCGTGAAGATTGCCTGGTCGTGCAAGATCTTGCGTCGCACTATCTCATGGATCCACTCTTCGTCGACATCGAGCTCACGCAGCGTCTCGGCGAGGTCGTCCTTGTTGCGGCCGGGTCGGAAGAACGTGGGCGACCGCTGCAGCACCGTAACGTGCTCGCAGTCGGCGGCGATCGCGGGCACTACCGTCGCCGTAGTCGCTCCCGACCCGATCACGACGACCTTTTTGCCGGCGTAATCGAGGTCTTCCGGCCACGTTTGCGGGTGGACGATTGGGCCCTCGAATCTGTCCATGCCCAACCAGTCCGGGGTGTAACCTTCTGAGTGTCGGTAATATCCCTGGCACATCCAGAGGAAATTCGAGGTGAATCGCTTCGCCTCGCCGGTGTCGGTGCGAGTGGCGTCGATCGTCCATCGATTATCGTCGCTCGACCACTGAGCCGAGTTCACCCTGTGATTGTACCGGATGTACTGCGCGAGGTCGTTCTCCTCGATCACCTCTCCCATGTATTCGATGATCTCGGGAGCGGTCGCGATCGGGTCGCCCGTCCACGGCTTGAAGCGATAGCCGAACGTGTGGAGGTCGCTGTCGGATCTGATGCCGGGGTACCGGTGCATCCACCAGGTGCCGCCGAAGCTGTCGAGCCCTTCGAGCACGACGAAGCTGGTGTCCGGAGATTGTTTCGTCAGGTGGTACGCTCCGCCCACGCCAGAGATGCCGGCCCCGACGATGAGAACGTCGAACTCTTCGGTTGTCGTTGGCTCCGAAATGTCTGTTGATTCGGTTGTTGTCATTGGTAGTTTCCTTGAATCTGATTGCGGTTTCCGGGCCGATCGGGCTTCTCAGAAGATCTGGGATCAGTCAATTTCGTCACTCTGATTATCGCGCCTGGTTAACCTGCCAACCACACGAATCTTTGTATCGAGGGTTACGCCGCGTCTGAGTCTTCGAGCAATGAATGGCGGCAAACGTTGATGCATGTGCATCATGTCATGACGTGCTCAAAGCACAACCTATCGTCTGTCCGTTGAGATGTCAATAGACTTCGCCTCACGTCACGGCCTGTGAGTCCACGCGATTGCACGCGGACGATCTCGGGGATATTGATCGTCGGACAGGGCGCGGAGTTCAGACCTGGCCCGCGGAGTGAATCGGGGAAACGTCGGATTGAGCAAACAAGGAGCGCAGAGGAACGTCCGGTTAACCAAGAACTTCGGCATCGTAGCTTGAACCTTCGCCGAGACGTGACACTAGGCGTCTCTGCGTCGAGGGCTACCGCGATGTTGCTTGCGCCGGTGCTTTCGCTTCTTCATCGGCAGCCTTCCGGGTGGACGACGGGGCCACCAACGCGAGAACGGCGGCGACGAGCATCATGACTACCGACACCTGGAACGCCCGAGCCATGGCTGACGCGTACGCGGCTCGCAACTCGATGTCTTTGAGTTTCTCCGGATCGGAGAGATCGGCTTCGTACCCCAGCGAGCTCATCACCGCCACGACCACCGCCGTCGGTATGGCTATTCCGATGATGTGCGCCGTGTTTCGAGTGAGATTGAGAAATGCGGAGACGATGCCGTAGTTTTGCCTGGCGGCGCTGCCGAGAATCAAGCTCGTGTTCGGCGCCATGAAAATGCTCATCCCCATGCCCGACAACCCGGAAGCGACAGCTATCATGACGGGGCTGGTGTCGAGAGACACCAACGAAAACAGATACATCGATATCGTCGATAGACTCATTCCGACAACAGCAGGGATTCGAGGGCCGATTTTGTCTGCGATTCTGCCGCTAAGCGGCCCGAACACCGTCATCGTGGCGGCTGCGGGCATTAGGTAAAGTGCCGCCTCCGCCGTGGTCAACCCCAGTCCGGCCACAAGGAAGAATGGCATGAGGAAGAACGTCGAGGAACCCCCCATGAAGGAAACGAATCGCGCCGCCGAGCCGATCGAGAACGCGGCCGATCGGAACAGGGAAAGCGGAAGCATCGGCGCTGGCCGACGTCTCTCCCACAGGATGAAAGCAGCGAACAGAATGGCCGACGACGCGAATCCGCCAACAATGAACGGCGAAGACCAGCCCAGATCCATCGCGAAGGTCACGGCCAACATGGATGTCAACAGCAGCGCCGCGGAGAGTGCCGTGCCGACCCAGTCGAAATCGAGCAAACCGGATCGGCGGGCCGGTTCAGAGCTCGATACCTCGGGTTTCGCCGGACTCAGGACCGTGATCGCGACAACGGTAGATGCAGCTCCGACGACGGCGATGAAGACGAAGATCGCCCGCCAGTCCAAAAGGCTGTCGATGGCGCCGCCGAGCAATGGGCCGCCCACGGCGCCGAGTCCGACAACGGTCATGTGCAACCCGGCGGCTTTGCCTCGCTCGGAATCGGAGAAGGCGCCCGCGACCATCGATAGGCCGTTGGCTTGAATCGCGGATGCGCCCACGCCCATGAAGATCTTGCAGGCCAGCAACATCCCGAAGTTCACCGAGAACGAGGTCAGCAGCGAGGCTACGGCAAAGAGAGCAAGCCCAAACACCCACACTCGCCGGCGGCCCATCGTGTCGGCCAGCGCGCCCGCCGGCATCATGAGGGCGCTGACGCAGAGCATGTAGCCGATGGCAAGCCACTGGGCGGTGGGTATATCCGCGCCGAAGTCTTCTGCGATCGGCGCTATCACGATGGCCGTCGCAGATTGGTCAGCGACGGTGATGAAGGTGCCCGTAGCCACTGCGGCGTAGGTCCACCACCGGTATGAGGGGCTGGCGACTATCGCCTGTAAGGGTAGGTTCAAATGAACAATTCAACCTTTCGGAGAATTTCGGATTTTCGCCGGTTGCCGGCCAGGCATGCAACTAAAACGGCTCGGAGTAGGATAAGCCCACCGGAGGCAGGATTCAACTTTCGCGAATATTCCCGCCGCCAGGTCCGGTCGCCGCGTGGTCTGCTGGCGTGAGCGCTCGGTGGTCGGAGCGTTCGTCGTCGGTGGAGCCACCTCACCGGCAGGAGCAACCGAACTCACCCGCTAACCTGGCTCGTTTCGGGTTCCGATCAGGCCAACAAGTCGCGAAATGACGACCCATCTTCGGCCGGATGTTCAGCGGATTGTCAGGTCGTGCTCAGGTTTTCCGCCCTCGTCGCCGCTAAAGCGGACGCATCACGGACGCCTCGAATGGATCCCCTATTGCCGGTGTGTGGATCGGAGCAAATGCCATCCAAGGATCTGGCAACTCAGACGCCAACACGGACTCCGACGGCTGGTACACGATTCGCGGCGTCGCTCCTGGCACGTACACAATTAAGGCGCACGCGGACGGTGAAGGCTACGTCCAACAGTACTACGCTGGCGGACACACGTCGACAAACGCCGGTCTAGTTACGGTAACGGGCGCGGACGCGATCAAAGGCATCGACCTCGTTATGACGCGCGGGGCCGCAATATTCGGCAGGATAACCGACGCCGCAACCGGTCAGCCTATCTCGGGCATGAACCTGTCAGCCAGACCGATCGGAGACGACCAAATGGCATGGGCTTCGACGAACACGAACGGCACGTTCGCGCTTCGCGCCCTGCCTGGCGGCGTCGTCGGAGTGATCGTCCAGGGACAGGGCTACCTCGAGGTTCGAAAAACCGTCACTATCGTCGACGGCGAAGACGTCACCGACTTCAACTTCTAGCGACGCCCCTAGCGACGCCTCAAAACAACCATGGCAAGCGCCCCCGCAGCCCCTCGGACTCGCGGGGCGTATTTGCGCACTGAGTTCGGCAAGATCCTGACCGCATCCGGATCACCGATCCAAAGAAGCGCGCCTGTTGTGATGGCCTCACAGTTGCGGTAGCATATCTGCCACGCATCGGTTGCACGATGCACGATGCACGATTCGCGAAAATGTCGGGAACGGTCCCATGAGGAGAAGATAATGGCAGAATCTGCGTGGGGAGACATCTACAAAGAGATCGGCGCCACCCCGATCATCAACGCCATCGGCAGCGTGACGATGCTGGGCGGCTCGACTCCGTTGCCCGAGGTCAAAGAGGCGATGGAAGCGGCTGACGTCGCCTACATCCCGTTGATGGAGCTCGAGGAGAAGGCCGGCCAGTGGCTGGCTGACATTATCGACGTGCCCGCCGCGTACGTCACCTCCGGCGCGGGCTCGGCGCTGACGCTTGCGACAGCCGCGATCATGGCGGGCGACGACGACGACAAGATCCAGCAACTTCCCGACACCACCGGTATGAAGAACGAGATCCTGATACAGCGCAGGCACCGGTACTGGTACGATCGATGTCTTGAGCTCGCCGGCGCGAAACTCGTCGACTTCGGCTCCGAAGAAGAGACCACTCGCGAAGATCTCGAAAACGCGATCGGCCCGAACACGGCTGCAGTCCACTACTACGCCGTGGAACAGTCGCCCGATCCGAAGGCCCTGTCCCTGGAAGACACGATCGAGATCGCCCATGCAAAGGGCGTGCTCGTAACCGTAGACGCCGCCGGGCAGATCTACCCGCTGGAGAACTTCGGCAAGTACGTTCGGATGGGCGCGGACTTCCAGTGCATCGCCGCCAAGTACATGGGCGCTCCCCAGTCCACGGGGCTCGCGCTGGGCACGGAAGACATGATCCGCAAGCTGTCTTATCAGTCGTTCGTTGGCTACGAGGGGCGCCGGATTCGAGGCGTTGGCAGGCCCCAGAAGATCGACCGCCAGGAGATGATGGGCACGATCGCTGCAACGCGGCGTTGGTTCACGATGAACCATGAGGAGCGACTCGCGCAGGTCGAGCAGCAGTGCCAAACGGTGATGGCGCCGTTGGTGGGGATCCCCGGTCTCGATGTCGAACTGCTCGACAACATCATCGGCCATCAGCCCTTCGGCGTTCGGATCGGCGTCGACCCCGATGTCACGGGCATGACCGCGCAGGATGTCGTCGACGAGCTGAAAGCCGGAGACCCTCCCGTGTGGACCAGGGTTCGCGAGGGCGAGTCGGACATCGTGATCCACGGATTCGGGATGAGCGAAGGCCAGGACAAGATCGTCGGAGAACGCATCGCGGCCTTGTTCGGAAGGTAGGCGCCAGGACCTGAGCACACACAGAAACAAACGAGCACAGAGGGCACGCTGGCTTATCGACAGCCTGCGTGCCTTTTGTTTTTCAACTGACCACAAGCTGAATCCAGGAGACGAACCATGAGCAGCCCACTGGACGGCATCAGAATCCTCGACCTGACCCAGGTGCAAGCCGGACCGTCGTGCACCCAGCTCCTGGCATGGATGGGCGCGGACGTCATCAAGGTCGAGCAACCCGGCGTCGGCGACCGCACGCGAACGGAGCGCGCCGTGGACCCGGACATCGACAGCTTCTACTTCATCGTCTTCAACGCCAACAAGCGCTCGATTTGCCTCGATCTGCGGTCGGATTCGGGTCGCAAAACGCTGCTCAAGCTTGTCGCGCTATCGGACATCGTCGTCGAGAATTACGGTCCCGGCCAGATGGAGCGGTTCGGCCTGGGGTACGACACGCTGCGCGAAGCCAACCCAAAGGTCGTCTATTGCACGATCAAAGGATATGGAACGTACGGCCCCAATGCGGCAATCAAGTGCTTCGAGCATATTGCTCAAGCGATGGGCGGCGCGATGAGCGCAAACGGCGAGGTTGGCGGGGCTCCGCAGTTCGTGGCTCCGGGCGTCGGCGACTCCGGCTCCGGGCTCCACGCCGCAATCGGGATGCTGGCCGCCCTTCGGCAACGCGACAACACCGGCGAGAGCCAGCGCGTCGAGATATCGATGCAGGACGCCATCGTCAACCTGATGCGGATTCGGATGATCGACACGCTCAACACGCGCGAGCCGGTCCCGCGTGTCGGCAACCGAGTATGGGGCGGTCCCCCGTTCGTTTACCCGTGCGCGCCCGGCGGCCCGAACGACTACGTCGCGCTGGTGCTGGCCGGCGACTCCTGGGACAGCGTGATGGCGCTGGCCGGCCGGCCCGAGCTCATCGGCGACGAGCGATATGCGACCAACGAATCGCGAGTCGAGCACGCGACCGAAGTCGAAGAGATCGTGACCGCGTGGACAATGTCGCGAACCAAGTACGAGATCATGGCCGATTTGGCGAACCTCGGCATCCCCGTTGGCGCGGTCCAAGACACGTGCGAGGTCTTCGACGACGATCACCTGAAAGCGCGCGAAATGATCATCGACATGCACGACCCTGTCCGCGGCAATTACCAGGTCATTGGTTGCCCAATCAAAATCGACTCAAACGAGATCGAGATCAAGCCGCCTCCGCTCTTGGGCGAGCACTCTGAAGATGTCCTCTCATCGATGCTCGACATGGATCAAGGCGAGATCGCGACCATGCGCGCCAACGGCGTCATCTGACGTCCACAGGCGGAGTTGTGCCGTATCGCGTTCCGTGGATTAAACCCGACAACAAATCTCCGAATCCGTCGGTTAACTCGCAGTCACTTCAGCCGCACAGAATCGCGCTGACCCTGCGTACGATTCGCACCGCACCGTATCGAAATTACTCGTTTTCGATTAGTTCGCCTAACGTTTAATTAACGTGCATCAATCATGAACGTCTAGTTATGGCAAGCACCGCAACAAACTATGTTTAGACAATTGACAATGTGTTCCTATCTTATATAAATCGTACGGCTGTCCTAAAAACGGACGCAACGTGTGGTCTACGATACACACGGAATCGCTGAACTTCTGCCATTTCATACGGCAGCACGCAACTCCGGGTTTTTCGTGGCCTATGCGTGTATCCGCAGGATTTCACCAAAACCATATCGGTTCGAAATGTCGTCGATGGTTTTGAAGCGCCGGCGCCGACGCCGGACTCGAAGCCAGAACCGCAGCGCAAAAGGGGAGCACTTTGAGTCGCTGTTGGCTGTCAGCAGAAACGGGACAGATTGTAATAGAGACTTTGAGCTGATATCGCGAGCTCTCTGAGTTGATGATTGTACAATCGTCGTCGTTGTATCGTTCGGACTTGAACCTCCTTGCGTTTCTCTAATATCTGTTCTCTCCGGCCGTTCAACACGTCCGAAGGAGTCACGTTGCTC
>JASMDM010000049.1 GCA_030752795.1 SAR202 cluster bacterium
CCCAAGACGGTCAACGTTGCGATCCGCTCACATTGTTGGACAGCGCATCACGGTACCTGTTGGTGTGCTCGAATCTTCCAAAACCCACGGGGCCTTACGTCAAAGACTCTCTTGAAGACGCCTTTCGGCAGTTCGGTCTTCCTTTGGCATTACGCTCCGACAATGGAACTCCATTCGCCAGCAACACACTGGGCGGTCTCTCTAAGCTGACTGTGTGGTGTATCAAATTGGGAGTTCTGCCTCAGCGCATACGACCGGGCCATCCAGAGGAGAACGGCAGTCACGAGAGGTTCCATCGAACGCTCAAGGCAGAAACGGCGCATCCGCCTCAGTCAACCTGGGACAAGCAGCAGCAAGTATTCGCGGCTTTCAAGGATCATTACAATCAAGAGCGCCCGCACGAGGCTCTAGGACAACGAACACCTTCAAGTCAGTATCACCGTTCGGATCGCTCGTTCCCTTCAACGATCCCTGAGATCGACTACAACCCATCTTACGAGGTCCGGTGAGTGCGACGCATTGGGGAAATCAAGTGGCGAGGGACGACACCCTATATCAGCGTGGCTTTGCGAGGCGAACCTGTCGGGTTGCTTCAGCAAGACGACCGCTTCTGGAGCATTCACGTCGGCCCTATGAAAATCGGGTTGCTCGACGACTACAAAAAGACTACTCTGCGCATACCGGTACAGGTGTCACCCATGTCCCCAGATTAACTGTTACCTATGTTCCGGTTCATACAAGGGTAAGTATTTGAAGATCGGGCGACCGCGTATTTTTTACGGTTGGTGGATCACCATCGTCGGCCTAGTCATGAATATGATGGCCAGCGGAACTTACTGGACGGGGGCCAGCGTATTCTTTTTGCCCATAACCCGCGACCTGGAGCTAAGTCGCGCGGCAACTTCCGCCGCATTCTCACTGGCCCGACTCGAAGGCGGCCTCGGCGGACCTCTCGTGGGGTATGCCGTGGACAGGTTCGGTCCGCGACAGATCGCTCTGATCGGCGGTGTGGTGGCGGGACTCGGATTCGTTCTCCTCTCACAGGCAAGCAACTACGCCATGTTTCTGATCATCTATGTCGGAGTGCTCTCCGTGGGCTTCAACGGCGGTTTCAACCACGCGATCATGACCTCGGTCAACTCCTGGTTCGTCCGAAGGCGCGGTCTCGCCATGGCTATCGTTGCCTCTGGCATATCCCTCGGAGGGGCCGTCCTGACGCCGCTGATGGCCTACGTTGTGTTCCAGTTTGGATGGCGGGTGGGCGCCGTCGCCGCGGGCGTCACCCTCATTGTTTTTTCCGTTCCACTCTCGTACTTCATTCGTTCGACTCCCGAAAGCATGGGACTGCTGCCCGATGGCGACACCGCTCCCCCGCGCCGGGTTGACGGTCGCAAACAGATCGCTTCACCCACTCTAGACTTTACAACCAAAGAGGCGGTGAAGACGCTCTCATATTGGTTCATGTCCCTCGCCATAGGCCTCAGGATAGCGGCTCACGCGGCTTTGATTGTTCACATGATCCCCATACTGGTCTGGAAGGGGCAGCCCGAGGTGGTGGCGCCGCTGCTCATCGGCATCATGTCCTTTGTGGCGGTGCCGCTGAGGTTCGTGACGGGCTACCTCAGCGATGTGTGGTCACGCCAGAAAGTGGCGTCTGTCGGCATGGCGTTCGGAGCGCTGGGAGTAGTGGTCCTGCTGATGGCGGGAAACGTCTTCTGGCAGCTTCTGGTTTTCGTTGTGCTGCTTGCCTTCGCCGAGAGCGTGAGTGCGGTGACCTGGTCGCTCATCGGAGACTTTTTCGGCAGGAAAAGCTTTGCGACCCTTCGCGGGGGCGTGACCACGGTTCACAGCTTTCTATCCATGGGCACACCAATATTCGCAGGCTTCGTGTTTGATTACACCAAAAGCTACTTCTGGGCGCTCATCCTTATCATCGCGCTTTACTCTGCCGCATGCGTTTCCTTCTGGGTGCTGCCCAAGCCCAGAGTGCCGCAAAGGCTGCTCGAATCGGCCGAAGAGCCATTAGGCGCTGGTGACTAACGCCCACGACAAGGACGTGTGACAAGAGCTAGCCGGACGCCGGCGGCAGCTTGCTCGCCATGGTCTTGATCCCCGAGCTCAACGCTGGAGCCGCACCATCCACGGCCGCTACGGCGCCCGCCACGGCGACATCTTCGGCTACGGGTTGAGGTCAGGTGACTCGTATTGAGGGGAGAGCGCCGAAGTGATGGATATCGTCACGCTGCGGTGGTCTCGCAATACGGCGAGGGAACCGTGGGGTAGGCCTGGTACACGTGGCGAAAGACATCGCCAGCCCTGACGTTCACGTCGTCTTCGGTGTAGAGAGCGATGGGGAGCCCCGTGTTGTCGCTCCATAGGAAATCTCGGATCGCTTGCCTGACGGCGTCGCGCGACGCTTCCTTCTCGCGCCATTGATCGACCCGAAGTTTTTCCGCTTTGAGTGTGCCCAACAGCTCAACCGCGATGGTTTTGACCTGTTTCACTTCCGCAGCGTTGAGATCTGACTTTTTCAGCAGATCGAAGATCGCCAGCGACTCCTCATCGAGTCCTTCGCGAACTGCTCGAGTGTCTTCGTCGTCGAGCTCTTGGACTAGCTTGAGCAGCGCCTCGAAGGTGTGCTCGACTGTCATACGATCTTTCGCGCGGTTGTATTCGGCGACGATCTCCTCAAAGTTTCGCTGGAAGTCGGTGCGAAGGGGATTTTGCCGGAGCAGACGCTGCAGCCGCTTCTCGATGGCTTCTCTGAGGTTTTGGACAGTAGTGTTCTTGCCGGGACTGCGTTCGAACTCCTGTTTCAGCCTGTCGAAATCGATGGCGCTGATGTCGTAAGGCTCACGCTCCTCGCGGATTTCCCGGCGTTGTGTATCGATCGCATCATCCACGACTTCGTGCAACTGGCGGATGATTTCCGAGATGTCGGCTTGCTCAGTGTCCTGTTGCAGGCTCTTGTAGACGATGTTGATTGCGTCTCGTTCGGCCCGATGCGCGTTTACGCCCTTCGAGTTTATGCACGCCTTGAACTTCTTGAACACCTCACGGCACATCACCTCGAAGCGCTTGCGGGTCTCGTCGTTCTCGTTCGCCGCTTCCTTGGACGCGACGATGGCGGCGTTGCGCTCGAATCCGGTCTTTTGGATCACATCGTCGAGGGCAGCGCCACGTTCGTCGAGGAACGCCCGCGCCAAAGCGATGGCCTCGGCTAGAGCGGCCAGCAGGTCTTCTTCGGGTTTGGCCGGATCAGTCTCGTCGCCCTCATCGCCGTCCGACGTGCCAGCGTCGGAGCTGCCATGAAAGGATGCATACGCGGAGCCAAGCTGCCGCTTGATGCTGGTTGCGATGTCAGAGAAACTTGTAGCGCTCAATTTGCTCTGCAAGGGTCAATCATGGTCGCCGAGGCTCGAAATGCAAGCGCGATTCGGCGTATTCATGATAGCATGAGGCCGCAAATCAGCATTGCGGTTCGTGAATGCCCGGCATAGAAGAACTCCTCGAAGCGTTCGATAAACGCGTGTCGGTGCGCCCGTCGCACCGTGAACCCAACATCGTGGATCTGTCGCGTGCCGTCGCCCGAGCAGCGGGGAGCGATGCTGCCGTCCCCACCCTCAACTCGACGGACATGGAGCGGCAGATCGGCAATGCCGACCACGTCGTCTCGGTGCTGCTCGACGGCGTTGGCATGTTTATGGTGGAAACGATGCCGCCCGATAGTTTTTTGCGCCAGCATCTCGTTGACGAACTGTCCACCGCATACCCGTCCACGACTTCCGTAGCTCTGACTTCCCTGGCGACCGGCGCCTGGCCCGCTGAGCACGGCGTTACCGTGTGGTGGACCCACATCAGTGAAATCGACAGAACGGCGATAATCCTTCGCTACGTGACTCGTTCCGACGACCGCGATTTGGCTGAACTGGGAGCTGACATCGAAGAAGTCTTCCCGGCGCCGTCGATCATCGGGGCAATCGGTCGCGACTCATTGATGGTCATTCCGAGCAATATCGCCGACTCGACGTACTCGACTTACTTCGGAGGCGGCCACCCCACGGTCGGATATGGCTCGCTCAAACAAGGCGTTTCCACGGTGATCGACCGGGTTGCCGGCGCCAACGAGCCGATGTTTTCCTATCTCTACACACCACAGGTCGACAGCCTGGCCCACCTGCACGGCATGACCTGACCAGAGGTTACCAAATCGCTGGACGAAGCCGACTCTGAATTGGCGCGCCTATACACGGCGATCGGCCGGAAAGCCAGGATCGTGGTCACCGCCGACCACGGCCTGCTGGACGCACCGCCCGCGTCGCGCCACACTTTGCGTCCGTCGACGGACCTGACTCCGTTGCTGCGGTATCCGCCGTCCGGAGACACACGCATCATGTTCTTGCACACGCGAGATTGGGCGCGAGCGCGCGTGCGCGGACACTTCGAGCGTCGCTTCGGCAACCGCTTCTACGTCATCAGCGTCGACGAGGCCGAACAGCTCGAGTTGTTCGGTCCCGGCCCGTTGTCGCCCGTCACCAAAGAACGGATGGGAGACCTCATCGCGATCTCATCGGGCGCCCACATGATCGAATACAACGCGGCGCGCGGATCGGCGAGAGGCGTCTTGTTGAATTGCCACCATTCCGGATTGACCGCTGACGAGATGCGGATTCCGCTCGTCATCGCGTGAAAGCGGCAAGCCGATTCTGAGCGCAAGAATCCTGGTTTTCGGCGCAAGCTTGCCACGCCTCGCGGGACGATATGCACACATTTCAGATCCAGGAGATTTGAAGGTGTATGCTTAAAGGCAGTCGATAATCTGACGAATTGCGTTAGCAGCGCCCGTTGACGCACAATATAGGCTCACCAAAGGACGAGACGCCGCAAAATTCCTTCTGGCGTTCCGCGCGCGGCCCTTCTCAGGCCCGGAAAATCAAGGAGATCATTTCAATGTCCGAAAACACACGCTCCCTCCATGAACTGGGAAGATTGGGTCAAAGCGTATGGTATGACAACATCTCGCGTGACCTGATTGCCTCCGGCGAACTTGGCAAACTCATCGACTTGGGCGTTACAGGCCTGACTTCCAATCCGTCGATATTCGAGAAGGCGGTGTCCGGAAGCGCCGACTACGACGATTCGATGCTGCGATTTTCGCGCGAGGGCATGGACGTTGACGGCGTGTTCGAGTCGATGGCCGTTGAGGACATCCGCTCAGTCGCCGACCTTCTCAAGCCGATCTATGAGAGAACCGACGGCGCCGACGGATACGCGTCGCTCGAGGTCAACCCGCACCTCGCCGCGGACACCGACGGCACAGTCGCGGACGGTCTGCGGATATTTAAAACCTTAAACCGTCCCAATGTAATGATAAAGGTCCCGGCTACGCCCGAAGGGATGCCGGCAATCGCCCGCCTGTTGGAAGCAGGCGTCAACGTCAATGCCACATTGATTTTCTCGTTGGATGCCTACGACCAGGTCAGCGAGGCGTATCTCAGCGGACTTGAGGCTCGGCGTCGGGCCGGAGGAGACGTGAGCCGCGTTGCGTCCGTGGCCTCTTTCTTCGTCAGCAGGGTGGACTCCGCCGTGGACGGCCTGATCGACGCCCGTACCGGCGAAGGCAATTCCGAGCTCGCGGACCTCAAAGGAAAAGCGGCGATCGCAAATGCGCGACTCGCCTATCAAGCATTCAAGGTTGTGTATCGCGGCGACAGGTTCGCGGAGTTGCGTGCCGCCGGCGCGATGGTCCAGCGCCCTCTGTGGGCTTCCACGTCGACCAAAGACCCTGCATACAGCGATGTCATGTACGTTGAAACTTTGATAGGTCGAGACACGGTAAATACGCTTCCCGATGCTACCCTCAGAGCGTTCGTGGATCACGGCTCAGCGTCCGAGACCCTGGAAGCGGGAGTCGATGCGGCGCGTCAGAGTCTGGCCTCTCTCGAATCGGTTGGAATCGACATGGACGCTGTCACGTCCAAACTCTTGACCGACGGCGTCAAGGCATTCGCGGACGCTTATGACCAACTCGTCGCCAAATTGGACGTCAAGCGTCATCAGTTGATCGCCGCGAACTGATCGGAAATTGTCCGTTCGTGTGAGTCACGGACCAAACCATATCCGGCTCTGGCAACCTTTCCCGTCGCGCTTGTCCTGACCGGCCGGGCTCGTAGGTTCGCTCGGGCGCAATCGGGCGCCGGAGCTACGTTCGCGGCTAGTCGGGGCGACGTATTCACTGGAGGAAAAGTTGGCATATCTTCCCATTGAAGACCAGGGTGTCATCGGCAAAATGCGCACGGTTACGCTTGTGGGCATCGATGGCGGCATCGACTGGTTCTGCTGCCCGAATTTCGATTCAACGAGCGTGTTCGGGGCGATCCTCGACGATGTAAAAGGCGGCCGTTTCAGCATTCACCCGGTACACGAAGCTACGGCACATAAGCAGTTCTACTGGCCCGAAACCAACGTTCTCGTTACGCGTTTCCTCTCCGACGAAGGCGTCGGAGAGGTCATCGACTTCATGCCTGTCGCAGCGCCAAACGGCGACAATCGGCCTCAGATCATCCGTCGAGTGGACGTTGTTCGAGGTCGAATTCACTGGAAAGTGGAGTGCGAACCCGCGTTCGGCTACGCACGGGATTCGCACGAAGTAATTGTCGATCGTCGGGGTGCCCGATTCGTCTCGTCCGAGCTCGCGCTTCAACTGTGCACGGCCGTTCCCTTGACGCACACCGGAAAAGGCGTCGAGGTCGAGTTTGTGCTGGAAGAAGGCGAGACTGCGACGTTTGCTGTCGTCAATATCTCCTCCCCGGAAGATCACGGAATGACGCCCTCGGAATCGCTGGGCGAGGACATGTTCAGTTCCACAGTCGAATATTGGCGAAAATGGCTGTCACAGTGCACTTACAAGGGGCGGTGGCGTGAGATGGTGGAGCGCTCCGCGCTGGTGCTCAAACTTCTGACGTTCGAGCTGACCGGCGCGGTTGTCGCGGCTCCCACCACCAGCCTGCCAGAGCATCTGGGCGGCTTCCGAAACTGGGACTACCGCTACACGTGGATTCGAGACGCTGCATTCACGCTGTACGGGCTGCTTCGAATTGGCTTCACGGAAGCGGCCGAAGGGTTTATGGCGTGGATGGAGGCTCGCGCTCGCGAAACCGGTCCTCAAGGACCGTTGCAGATCATGTACGGGCTCGACGGCAGGCACGAACTCACTGAGATCACGCTGGACCATCTCGACGACTATCGCGGCTCGAAGCCGGTCTGCGTCGGCAACGGCGCATACGATCAGCTCCGGCTCGACATATACGGCGAGTTGTTGGACGCGGTCTACCTGTTCAACAAGTACGGAGAGCCGATCTCCTACGAGTTTTGGACCCATCCCCGAGACATGACCAACTGGGTTTGCGACAAATGGGATAGGGTCGACGAAGGAATCTGGGAGACCCGTGGAGGACAGAAGCACTTCGTCTACTCGAAGGTGATGTGCTGGGTCGCCGTCGACAGAGCTTTGCGGCTGGCCGACACACGGTCGTTCTCGGCGATCGACAGAGGTGGTTGGAAGTCAGAGACAGCATCTACGAGGAGATCCAAGAGAAGGGCTGGAACGCCGAGCTCAACTCGTTCGTGCAATCATACGGCTCCGACTCCCTCGATGCCTCGAGTCTGATCATGCCGCTCGTGTTTCTGATGTCGCCGAGCGATCCCCGAATGCTGTCGACCCTCGATGCGATCAATCGATCGCCACAGAACGGCGGCCTGGTGTCCAATTCGCTCGTGTACCGGTACGACGTAACGGCCTCGCCGGACGGCTTGAACACCGACGAGGGCACGTTCAACATGTGCTCGTTCTGGCTGATCGAAGCCCTTACCCGCGCGGGCAAGACCGACCGAGCAAGGCTCGACGAAGCCCGCCTGATGTTCGAGAAGATGCTGGGCTACGCGAACCACGTCGGGCTCTACTCCGAGGAAACCGGCAAAAACGGCGAAGCGCTGGGCAACTTCCCGCAGGCGTTCACCCATCTGTCGCTGATCAGCGCGGCGTTCAACCTCGACCGAACGCTGGGCGAATCGAGCTGACGCCGCGGCCTCGGCGATAACAGACGGCGAGGTTCGAAGCGCGAAGAAGCCTTTTGCCTGACCAACACCGCAGTTGACGCATGAGTCGTGGCTTAGCACAATGGGTGATGCCCGGCACTCGAACGTCCGGGCTCAATTCTTGCGAGGGCCATACACCAAATGACCACAGAAGAGTCCACCGGTTCAGTCGATTTCGTTCGGGCCGCGATAGATCAGGACCTCGCCGACGGCAGATTCGGCGGGCGGGTACACACACGATTCCCTCCGGAACCAAACGGCTACCTGCACATCGGACACGCCATGGCGATCTGCCTCGACTTCGGGGTGGCCCACGAATACGGCGGGATGTGCAACCTGAGATTCGACGACACCAACCCCACTAAAGAAGACGTGGAATTCGTCCACTCTCAACAAGAGGACATCCGTTGGCTGGGATTCGACTGGGAGGGTCGCCTGTTCTACGCCTCGGATTACTTTGAGCAGCTCTTCGAGTTCGCCATGGAACTCATCCGCGACGACAAGGCGTACGTCGACAGTCTGAGCGCCGATGAGATTCGTGAGTATCGAGGCACACTGACCGAGCCCGGACGCAACAGCCCGCACCGAGACAGGGACCTAGAAGAGAGCCTGAGCCTGTTCCGGAAGATGCGCGACGGCGATTTCGACGACGGCGAGCATGTGGTCAGAGCTAAGATCGACATGGCCTCGCCTAACATGAACATGCGCGACCCGACGATCTATCGCATCCGCAAGGTCCCGCATGACCGCACCGGCGACGAGTGGTGCGTCTATCCGATGTACGACTTCGCGCATCCGTTGTCGGATGCGATCGAAGGGATCACCCACTCACTGTGCTCGCTGGAGTACGAGGATCACCGACCTTTGTACGAATGGTTCCTCGAACAGCTCGACGTGTTCAGGTCTCGTCAGATCGAGTTCGCGAGACTCAACCTGAGCCAGACCGTCATGCACAAGCGCATGCTCATTCAGTTGGTGAACGGCGGGCTCGTGTCCGGCTGGGACGATCCGAGAATGCCCACCATTGCCGGCCTTCGACGCCGAGGATACACACCGGAAGCGATCAAAGACTTTTGCGCCCGAGTCGGGGTCGCCAAGGCCAACAGCATCAAAGAAACCGCGTTGCTGGAACACTGCCTTCGCAATGATCTGAACGTGCGAGCCCGTCGAAAATTGGCCGTGCTCCATCCGCTGCGCGTGGTCATCAAGAACTATCCGGAAGGCCAGGTCGAATACCTCGACGCCGTGAACAACCCCGAGGATGCGGATGCCGGAGTCCGGCAGGTTCCATTCAGCAGAACGATCTTGGTGGAACGAAACGATTTCATGGAGGACCCGCCTCGGCGCTTCTACAGGCTTTCGCCTGGGCGCGAGGTCCGGCTCCGGTACGGCTACTTTATCAAGTGCGAAGAAGTGATCAAAAACGACGCCGGTGAGGTTTTAGAACTGCGGTGCACCTACGACCCCGAAACCCGAGGCGGCTCAGCCCCCGACGGCCGTAAAGTGCGCGCCACGTTGCACTGGGTGTCGGAGGATACCGCAGTGGACGCGGAAGTCCGCTTGTACGACCACATGTTTGAAGCGACAGACCCCTCAGACGTGCCGGAGGGCGTCGACTGGCGCGACACCTTCAATCGAGATTCGCTGGAAGTGCTCACCGGCTGCAAGGTCGAGCCTTCGGTCCGCGACATTTCGATCGGGCAGGGCGTCCAGTTTGAACGCCAGGGCTACTTCTGCCTCGACAACGACTCCACCCCCGATAGGCTCGTGTTCAACCGAACGGTCCCGCTTCGCGACACCTGGGCGAGGATTCAACGCTCGGGATAATGAAACTCCAGAGCGTCGCTCGACGATCTGCGACCTCGAATGTATCGACCGATTTCTGTCGATGCACTCCGCTGCGGCACTTCGACTGGTTGTGCCATGGATTCTTCATCTTGACAGCGTTTAGACGACCTCGATGACTGTTTACGTGTCATTTGAGGAGGCTTGTCTTGAGCGTCATGAAGGTTCTCATAGTTGACGACGAGCGTATATTTCGAGTGATGATGCGCGAGATCCTCGCTTCGCACCCGGAAGTCGATGTGGTGGGAGAAGCGGCCGACGGGGTGGAAGCGATTGAACTCGCGAAACAACTGAAGCCGGATGTTGTTCTGATGGACATCGAACTCGGCAGCGAACCCAACGGCATTCAGGCCGGACATCGTATCCGAGAGTTTTATCCAGCGGTCGGGATCGTTCTGTTCTCGTCGGAAATCCGCAAGGACCAATCCGTGCAGAACGCAAAATGGTCCTACTTGCTATAGAACAACGTGAGCGACGTCGACACTCTGATCCGTACGATGAGTGCCGCGGCATGGGGAATGGAAGCGATTCTCGACCCGCTAGTGGCCGAGACGATGGCTCCGTTACGCGAAATCGCAGCGCCCGCGCCCGCGCCTTCGGTCGCTATCGAGGAACAAAAAGCCGAGATCTCGAGTCAAAAAGACGTACCCCACAACAACGCGCCTCAAAGCGACGTACCGCAAAATGACGCGCCCTCGGAACCGGATCTAACGGATTCGGAACTAGATGAATTGTACCCACGACCGGACGAAGAGCCTACACGACAAGAATCCGGCTCTACGGTGCAAGAAGTCACGAACGCCAGTCGTCGCGACAGCAGTGGACAGGGCGTGTTCCTCGGAGATTTGAACAAGCGGATCATCGCGAGCGATGAAGTCACTCTGGTCGTGACACGATCCTTGCGCCAACAGCATCCGGATGTGAGATCGGTTACCGTTTCGGAAATCACCAACATTACATTTATGGGTGCATGGGTCTACAGAGCGGACGCCACGGCAGCGGGCGAGCTCAGCAACACAACAGGGTCTCCGAAACATTTCGACGTCGAAGTGCTCGTTGGGAAAAACGGCAGCGTCGTCGGGGTAAACGGGCAGCGGTGGAGAGGAAATTTCGGCGTACGCCAGGCTCTCCGCTCGAATGACTAACCCTCGAAGCTAATGGTCATCGACCAATAAGTTGTACTCAATGCTCCTCGCGATACTGGGCATTCGCCCATGGTGAGCCACGCACCCATCCGTTCGCCCTGAGCCTGCCGAAGGGCCGCCCACACGCAAGAGTCGATGAGTCATTGCGGTCGTTGACCCAATACGTTGTTCTAGACGTTTCTCGCCATGCTGGATGGCCCGGATGAAAAGAAGCGTTTGGGCTTGCTCAGGCAAAATGGCACGTTCAGCGACCAGATTCTTCCAACGCCACTTAACTTGTTCATCGCCATTAGCTTCGTGCAGCTGAATTGTGAGGCAATGCGCCCGGACCAGGCCACGTGCGTTCGAAGCGGCTGCGGCGCTAAGACGCGAGTGGCGTATTTTCCGAAATGAAATCATCGAGCGCCGAACGAAGCCTGTCGATCTCCGTTTGCAACACCGACCACGAGCGGCCGATTCGATCCCACTGCAATTCGTCGGCCCGGGCCAGTCCCATCAGATCGACAACCGCCCGGGTTGAATCGCCGCCAGCGAAGATGCCGATCACACCTTTGAGTGCGTGAACTGCCTTCCCAAACGCCTCGCCGTCCCGTTCATTGGCTGCCTCATTGATTTCGCGGATATGTCTGGGACAGTCGGCCACGAACATCGATGCCAATTTCCTCAGCAATTGTTCTCTGCCCCCGACGGCGTCCACCGCATTGGTCCGACCAAATACTTCGTTTCCGTCGTCGGCCTTTGAGTCGCTTGGCTCGCCCGCATCCGGTGCTTCGGCAAACCTGTCGGCGGCGTTCAGGACCTCGTTGATTCTCAATGGCATGGACACGTAATTGTCCATGCCTGCTTCGATGAATCTCTCTCGATCCCCTTTCAGGGCGCTGGCTGTCATCGCGATAATCGGGACGTGGACGTCGGCGCCCCGCTCTCGCGCACGTATCTGTGCGGTCGCCTCGATGCCGTCCATTTCCGGCATCTGCACATCCATCAAGGCCAGGTCGAATAGTCGTCTATCGAGGGCTTCGACTGCCTCTTTGCCGTTGCCGGCTACGACAACCGTATGTCCTTCGCTTGTGAGCAGCTCCATGACCAACTGTTGTGTGATCAAGTTGTCTTCGGCCACCAGGATCATCGAGGGCGCCCAATTCTTAGCTATGCCGTCCTCGGTCACGCCGCTCTCGAGGTCCGACACCGTGGCCATCTCTGCGTGACTGCTTTGTTTTCGGAAGCGCGCTTCAAAACGGAAAGTGGAGCCTTGCCCCAAGACGCTCTCCACGCCAATATGGCCACCCATCATCTCCGCCAATTTCGACGATATCGTCAAGCCCAATCCGGTTCCTTCGTGACGGCGCGCCGTGGTGCCATCGGCCTGTGCGAATGAGTCGAATATCACTTTCTGCTGTTCAAGTGACAACCCAATTCCGGTGTCGGTGATTGCAAAGTCCAGGCAAACGTCGTCGGTTGTCTGGTTGACCGTGGCCACTTCTACTTTTACCGTCCCGGCTGTCGTAAATTTGATGGCGTTCCCCACCAAGTTCACGAGAATCTGCCTCAATCGAAACGGATCGCCCGTGAGAGTATCCGGCGCTTCCGTCCAGACGTCCACTGTCAGATTCAGTCCTCGATTCTTGGCCTGTGTCGCCATTCCGCTCAACATGTCATCCATGGTCTCTCGCAGATTGAAGTCCACGACGTCGATCTCCAACATTCCGGCGGACATTTTCGAGAAGTCGAGGATGTCGTTTATCACGATCAGCAGAGAATCGGCGGAAGATTTTGCGATGCTGAGGTACTTCTTTTGCTGATCCGTCGGACCGCCTCCGAGCATGAGATCGGTGGCCATCATTATCCCCGATATTGGGGTGCGAATATCATGGCTCATGTTCGCGACGAATTCGCTCTTCGCTTGGTTGGCGGCTTCGGCGTCCTCTTTAGCGAGTCGCAACTCCTCGTGAAGCAGGGAGTTGGCTATGGCGCCCGAAATCTCCCTGCCAATCCGATCGGCCACGTTGACATCACGTTCGGTGTAGGCGCCTTCTTTGAGCGACCTCCAATGCAAGACGGCAACCACGCTGCCTTCCGATACCAATGGGACGCTCAACAACGATCGGTAACCAGCGTCAAAATCCGAAAGAAGAACCGGATACGATTCTGCGATAACCGTGCGCTCCGTGGTCTGGACAAGAATTCCTGACCGGGCCCGAACCACCGATGCGGTCAGCGTGCCTTCCAGGTACAGGATCATGCCGCTGCGCCGGCTGTGAAGATCGAGCCCCGCGACGTACGACTTGGTTACGGTTCCGTCAGACAGATGCACATTGTCGATCATGAGCCGATCGTATGGGACGAGTGTGCCGGCCTGCTCGGCGAATTGCTCGTACAGGTCTCCGATGTCCAAAGATGAACTGGTAATACGTCCGAGCTCGGCATCACCATGTTCTCTCGAGCCGACCTGCGGGCGCCCTCTTCGCTGCGCCGGAGTGCGGCCGTACGATCGTTAACGCGGGCTTCCAGCATGTCGTGCGCCTCTCGCAGCGCCACCTCGGCCCGGACCGTTCCGTGTACTGTTCCGAGTTGGCGATCGCTCCCGCGATCTGACCGCCGACTCGCTGAGCCAGAGCGACGTGTCGTTCGGCGTATGCGGCGATATCAAAGGATCGCAAATGCAGCGTACCGATTATCTGATCTCTCGAGATCAGCGGGACGGAAAGAAACGACCTGAGCCCGGCATCGTATAGAGGAACCAGAGCGGGGAACTTCGAAGCCAATTCTTGCGGATCATCCGATTGGACCAGTAAGACGGAGCGTCGATGCTGGACCCCTTCGGCCTGAGTTTCATCGAGCGGCACCGTGGTCCCTTGATCCCGATTATCCATCGTCAATCCGAGAACGTAACTAAGCGTGAACGTGTTCTGTTCAACGTTTATCGTCCCAATGACGATGCGATCGAACGGTATGAGTTTTGAACCTCCTCGGCGAACCGCGTGTAGACGTCATCGATCTCCAATGACGATCCGATCACGCGGGAGATCTTGGCCAGCACGGAGTTCTCGTGGGTCAGCATCTCCTGCTTTACGTTGCTCGTTCGGAGGTTTTCGACCTCAATGTTGAAAAGGCGAAGGATCGGTCGAAAGACCAGAATCGCCATGAGAGTCACAACGACCAAAGTGGCGCCGAGAACCGACGCTTGCAAGAACCAGTCGCGCCGATTGATATCATCGCCTTGCCTCAAGTATTCGGCGGCGGCGATGTCCAGAGCAACGGCGATGTCGGCCGACGAATCTCGGAGCTCCGGCAATATGGGCGATGATAGCTGGTCGAATGTCCGACCTCGAGCCGTGGCCACGGATACGACGTTTGCGAGATAGTTGCGCAGCTTCGCATCCAACATCACCGGGTCGCCGTAATATAGAGTCTCGAGTTCCGCCGATAGAGGTGTGACGGCGCCGATGGTCGCGTCGCGATTCATGAGCGCCTCGTGAGACTCACTGAGCATGTGGACCGACGTCAACAAATCATCTTGCATGTCGGTCCGGTGGTCGCCGTCGGCTTCACTTACGTGATCGACGAGACACGCGATCTGTTGCGCCAACACCTGCTGACGCCCGCTGGCACCCATCGCGGCCGCGTTGGCTCGGATCAACTCGGTGTGGTTGCTCGTGCCCAAATACGAGATGGCAACGAGACAACCCAGCAACGCCAGTATTACCGACAATCTCACGGTCATCGAGTCCGTTGCCCGAAGATAGCGGAGGCGCATCCGTTCCTTGGCCAATGTCCTCTCTCGAGACGCACTCCTCATGCAACGAACGATCATTCACGGCTAACGGTGTCAGCACCGACGCGTTCGATCCGTCACGTCGGTGGCGTCAAGCGACCGCGCTGGCCGTAGCCTGTCCTATCATCATTGGGGTCGGCGAGTCGTGAAGCATCGGGGAGCGCACCGAATGCGTTTGGGTGCAAAGCGAAGATTTGCCGTGCGATTGGGGCGCTGGGGATTTGGGACAAACCGGGAGGCCGCGACAAATCAAAGTCAAAACTCGTCGAAGGCGAAAGACGTGCGATGGGCATTAGTCGTTTCGCCTCAGGCAGGCGAGACCCGCGCGAAGCTCACAGAGCCGCCGACAACTTTGCCCCGAATTCGGCGGGATTGCTTTGGTTGATGACGAGGTCGTGGGCGTCGTGGAAGGCCATGAAGTCTCGCGTCGCGCCGGCAATCTCCGCGACCATCTCGTCCTCGGGTTCGACGCCTGGTTCCAGGTGTAAGCGCTTGAGCCGCAGCGTCCCCGTCTGTCGCTCCAGTTTAGGATCGAACCGGCCGATCAACCGGTCCCGATACAGAATCGGCAAACAGAAGTAACCCCAGATCCGGTCCGGCTCCCGTTTGTACGCTTCAAGAATCTGGTTGAACCCCCAGAACTGCTTGTCTCGATCGGTCGCCCAGAACAGATTGTCGAACGGATTCAAAAACGTTATGCGGCTAGGCGCCAGCGTACCGTCCGCCGCCGCTTCAAGTTTCGGTGCGTCATCTTTGTGGATAGCCATCTCCGCCGTATCGTCCGCATCGATCTGCACTTGGATGAGCTTGAAGGTCCCATCGGCGATCATCTCCTCGATGAACGGCTTCGCCCTGGTCCGCTTCATCTTCACGTAATCGGCCACCTGTCTCGGCTCACAAACGCCGAACGCGCGCATCGACTTCTCCAGAAGACGGCGAGTCGCTTCTTCTTCACTAGGTTCGTCTTGAGACACCCACTCGGGTATTACGCGGGCTCGCAAGTCGTAAACCCGCTGGAAGTTGAAACGCCGAGCGACCATGGCATCGCCTTGGTTGTACAACGCCTCCAGAGCGCGTTTGGCGGGCTTCCAATCCCACCAACTGCCGAGCTTGATCCCATCGCGTTCGAAATCGGCCGAGCGGACCGCGCCGTTTTCGCGGATGTGCTCCAGCACCGAGTCGACCAGCTCGCGATTGCCGGGCTCGTCGATCCAACCTCGATACCATCCGGCTCGTCCTTCTCTGTACGCTCGTTGATTCGGCAGGCTGTAGCGATACTCGCTGAGAGGAATCATGCACGCCGCGTGCCGCCAGTACTCGAACAGCCGCCGTCCTTTGCCGTCGTCTGAGTCGCCGGACAGTAAGCCGTCGAGGTCGGCGGGATCGAAGGCGCCCAACCGGCTCCAGATGGTCAGGTACTGGCTGCGGCGGACCATTTGAAGCGTGTCGATCTGGAGCCAACCGATGCGTTCGATCGTCTCGTATGTCGCGTCAGGTCCAGTCTCGCCACTGAGGGGCGTAGCAAGACCCTGGGCATCCAACGCCAGAGCCCTCGCCGTGGACAACGGGTAGGGTACTCTGCTCTGCTTGTTGCCGGCATTCTGGCTCATGGTTCAGCTTCCTCGTTGGCATTGGGTCGGCTGACACAAGTTGGTCGAGAACACGTTGAATCGCGTGAGCGGCGCCGGCCGCCCAGCTTCATCTCATGATGCGGATTGTCTCAATTGGGCTCCGACAGATCAAGCAGGAGATGATGAATTTCAGTGCATGGATGTGACATGAACACCGATTCATGAACCAAACAAGCTGCGAAAATGGGCGTCCCTTGCGACTGATGCGCTCGCCCCGCGAGTGGCCGAATCATGCAGAATTGGCCCGAAAACCCCTATTGGGGGACATTTTCGCCCCGCGCTCAAGGATTCGTGCCTGAACAGCCTGAATTCAGGGTAGTCGAAACCGATTTGAGACGTTATCATAGTCAGGACGCACGGGGCAATGCGTACAACCGCGTTTCAGTAGAACCACAAACTGGCGACCTGGAGGATATCCCCGCAACCAAGGACGGGCGCACGCCAACGTTGCCGCCATTCGGTCGGCGGCAGATGGATCGTTCCATCAACGTGTCGCTTTTCGTAGTCCTGGCGTGGATAACGGCGAGCGCTAAGCTTCAAGTGCTTTGGGGGCGCTTCGGTCACATCGGATGACCGGTTGGAGCAAGGCGAGAGGTTGTCGCGCGTCGGGCTGCGTGCATCGTGTGCGGTGGGGGATGACCCAGGCGCACCCGTCAGAAGCAATAGTTCAGGAGGATTTCTATGAACGGATACTGCGTCAAGTGCAGGGCATCGAAAGAGATGCAGAATACCGAATCCATCACGATGAAAAACGGTAGACCCGCTACTCAGGGCGTATGCCCCACCTGTGGGACCAAAATGTTCAGGATTGGCAAGGGCAGCTAACTTTCCGGTCCGCGAAGCCGGGGTGTGCCCCAGACACCCGTGACGGCTTCAAACTCGGCGACGGAGATTGACTCGTCAGGTCCAGGCCAGGCGAGCAGTAATCGGAACCAACGGATCCGCGCACACAGATCACGGAGTGCAAATTGTGCTCTGTGACGGCGGTCAGATTCATTCGAACCGAGCTCGGGATTCTGACCCTAGATATCGTTTTCCCTTTTCGCAGACGAAACTATGTGGGCGGGTCCAGCTCTTCAGATCACAGCTTCATGCCATCGGTTGGCTGCGCGGGCGGTACGGATTTTCGTACTGAGATTGAGTTCGTCCCGATCAGAGAACGGCGTCAAGCGTGGCTTGATCCACATTTTCTCCGCAAACGATGATTACCACGTCCTTGCCTTGCATATCTCCCGAGGTTTGTAAGAACGCCGCGATCGCTACGCCGGCCGCGCCTTCGATCATCATCTGATGCCATTCGAGAAACAGGCGCGTCGCAGTGGCGATCTCTGCTTCTGACACCCTCACAAATCGGTCCACGAGTTCGCGGCACAGATCGAACGTGATCGATCCGGGCTCGATGCCGCCTGCCGTTCCATCGGACAGCGTCGGCATTGATGCTACTTCGACGATGCGGCCAGCCTCGACCGAATCGGCCATCGCGGCGGAATTTGAAGGGGTGGCGCCGACGATCTGAACGCCTTCGAACACGGACTTGGCGTACGCGGCAACGCCCGACGCCAGCCCGCCGCCACCAACCGCGACGTAGATCGCATCGACTTGTAGCAGTTGTTGACCCAACTCGGTCGCGATCGTGCCCTGGCCGCCGATCACGTGCGGGTCGTTGTAAGGCGATACGTACTCTTGGTCGTGCTCCCGTGCCCACTCTCTGGCGAAGGTCTCGGTGTCCGCCACGTCATGCCCGTTGCGTCGCACCTCGGCGCCGAGTTCGGCCATGGCGTCCGTCTTCATGGCAGACGCGCCTTCCGGAACGAATACAGTGCACGGCGCCCCCAGCGTCTTTGCGCCGTAAGCGATGGCGAGCCCGTGGTTCCCTGACGACGACGCCACGACGCCGCGATCTCGACGTGCCGGGTCCATCGTGAGCATCGCGTTGAGTGCGCCGCGGACCTTGAACGAGCCGGTCGGCTGGAGGTTTTCCAGTTTGAGGTAGACTCTGCCGCCGTTGAGATTGCTCAGCCGAGGTGAGTACTCCAGTTCAGTTGGACTAAGATGGCTGCGAATTCGCTTCTCCGCCGCCACAACTTCTCGGACGACGTCGACGGTCATCATTCGAGCCCAGCCAGGAATATCGCGGTTCGCTCCAACCCAGCCATCAAGTAACCTTTTTCGGAGCCGAACCCCAGTCGCCAGTAGCGATCGAGACCGAAACAGTCTCCGGGAACGATCAGAACGGAATGCTCCTGCCGCAACCTCGTCGTCAGCTCCGTGGAATTGACGTCAGGCTCATAGTGCACGAACGCCATGCCTCCAGCTTCGGGCGGCGTTAAGCTGACCAAGTCGCTCTGGCTGGCGACCCATTGCCTGGGGATGGTCAGATTCTCGTTCAGTATGGCGCGGTTGCGGCTGAACACTCGGTCCCGAAGGCCGTCCTCCAGCACGAACGTTGCAATCCGGTCGCTCAGGATGCCCCGTGCGATCGTTGTGTATTCGCTGTTCGACCAAGCGTCGGCAATGAAATCGGACGGACCGACGAGCCACCCGAGACGAAGCCCGGGCATCCCGTAGGCCTTCGACAACCCGCCGGTGACGACGACTTTCTCGTATCGACCCCAGAAGCTAGGAGTCTCGTGCCCATCCAGCTCTGCGCCGCAGTAGACTTCGTCGGCGAACAGCCAGGCGTCGGATTCTCGTGCAAGCCTTGCAATTTCGCTGACCGTTTCGTCGCGGATTGCCACCCCGGTCGGATTGTTCGGATTGGTGACCGCTATGATCTTCATTCGCGGACTCACAACGTCTCGAAGTTCGTTGAGGTCCGGTTGCCAGTCCAATTCCGGTCGAAGATGGAACGGCTTGACGACTGCTCCGGCTGCTTGCGCGACTCCCCAGATCTGCATGTAGTTGGGAATCATGAAGACAATCTCGTCGCCCGCGTTCAAGTTTCCCCAGGTAGCGACGAAATTCGCTTCGGCGGAGCCGTTGGTGACCAGGACGTTCTCTGAGCTCGCGTCCGGATACATCCGAGCGATGGCATTTCGAAGCGGCAACGATCCGTTCGTATGTCCGTACGTTAGGGGCAATGAAGGCAACTCGGTCGGCTGATCGTCGTCGAGCAGTCCGTCCAGCGTGTACGCGCGCACCCCGCTCCCGGTGAGGTTGTAGTCGACGGTGTGCTCCCAGAGCGACTGGAACTGCTCCAATGCGAAGGTCGGGATCTTCACGTTGACGGCACCTTAGTAGATCTCTCGCAGCAACGGCATCAAATCCTCGGGGCCGGTCACGGGACGGGCATTTCGTCGGATGCCGAACTCCTCCTGGGCGTCTTGAGCGATGCGAGGCAGGTCTCCTTCCGGTATTCCGACGTTGCTCAATCGCACCGGCATGCCCACTGATTCGTAGAACGACGCGATTGCGTCGGCGGCTCGTGCCGCGTTGTCCGGCGCTGACAGGCTGCTGTCCGCCGCGCCCAACGCCTCCGCCAACCTCGCTTGGCCTTCCGAGGTGTGCGATGCGTTGTATCGCAATCCGGGCGCGGTCGCGATGGCGTACGCGGCTCCGTGGCTGCACGCCGGATATCGCGTGTCGATCGTGTGCGCCACGGCAGCGACGACGCCGAAGCCGCCGCCGGCGCCTCGCGACTCCGCGTCGCCCGCACGGTTCGCGAGAAACGACGCGGCAGCGAGGTTCATGCGCACGTCCGGGTCTGCCGGCTCGGACCGCAGACGGAGCATGTTGTCCCTCAGCAAACGGATGGACTGGCGGAGGTCGCCCTCGGCGATGGGGTTGACGCTCTCAACCGCCAAACCCGTGGCAACACCGCTAAACGCGGATGCGGCGGCGCTCATCGCCAGATCGGGCGGCGCCGTCATCATTGCGTCAGCGTCCCAGATCACGGCGGTCGGTCGGGTTTTCGGGTCGAACAGCTCCAGTCGGTGTTGCCTCTCCAGGTCCACGATCGCCGTGCCCGCACGCGTCATTGCGGTTGTCGGCGTCGTGGCAACCACGATGTTCGGGATCTTTGGGGCCATCAATCGAGGCGAGATCGGCGGGCCGTCCGATGGGTACTTGGTGCAGAGCTCGTGTGCCGTCCCGCTCTCGGCGAGCAAGATCACGACGGCGCGCGCGGTGACCACGGCGCTGCCCCCGCCGACCGCGACGATGAGGTCCGCATCGGCGTCTCGGGCGGCTGCGACTCCGGCTTCGACCGACGCCAGCGGCGAGCTGGTCAGGACTCCGCCGTATACACCCGCGTATCGGTCGCCGAGCTCGGCGCGGACACGGTCCAGCAGGTCGGTCTTGTTGGCAATCGATTGGCCGCAAACGACGAACCCTCTGCGAGCGCCGAGTCGCGCTGCTTCGGCTCCCAGATTCGCGAGCGCGTCGCGACCCGCATGAAGCCTCAGTGGGTGCGACCTGTACCGAATCGTTTGCATTCTCGGAGATTTCCCTTCATTGCTCGGTTCGGTTAACTGTACCACGCTGAATCAGGCTTCGAACGCCGGTGAAAGGACCGTGTGAAGACCGCGAACCGAAAGGGCGAGGAAATCGGGGAGGACGTGACTCGTGTTGCTAACGCCCAGCGTCGCCGGACGAAGCAATCGCGGGCGGGGTCGCCTACGCGGCCAGGAGCGCCCGGTGGGAGCGGGCTTTCTCTTCGAGGGTGTTCATGCCGAGGTCCTCGCAGATGCGGTTCGTCTCGTCCAGCATCGCGATCGCCCCTTGAGTGTTGTTCTGGCCGTCGCGAAGCATGAACGACGTTGCGTGGTCGTGGGTCATCCAGGCGAGTTCTGGCCAGTAGCAAGCCATGCGGCAGAAGTTCTCGGCCGCCTTGAAGTGTGCATCTGCGTCTTCGAAGCGTCCGGTGACGATGCAGATCAGCGCAAGGATGCGATCGACCGATCCGAGACCGCCGTACAGCATGGTGCCCTCGTGTGGCACCAGGTATTCGTACTGTTCGTGCGCTTCGGATGCGTCGCCTTGCGCAACTGCCGTTAGTGCCAAACCCGCGCGGGCGCGCAACGTAAGGCTTGGCGTTGCCGACTCCGCGGACAGCACAGTCTTGGCCGCTTCGCGCGCGGCCGTCAGGTCGGAATCGGCGCTCGCCACATGCACGACCAGCGGAACCGTGATCGCGGGCAACGCGAACTCGAGATCCGCGCCATCTTCTTCCTGCTTCATCACGTCAAGAAGTCGATTCAGGACCGCGGAGCCCTCGTCATGATCGCCGGCCTGGTATTCGATGAGCACTAAACTGGACAGAAGTCTGCAATCCATGGGAGACAGTTCAAAGCCTTAGTTGCAGTACGATCGCGCGGCCTCCCAATCGCCTTTCATTCGGGCTAGCGTTTCGTTGGCCCACAATGCGGTCGCTAATTGGCTGGGCGCCTTGAGTCGGTTCGCCAGATCCAGGCAAGCCGCGGCGTGCGTGATCGCGTGAGAGCTTTCGCCCAACGAGTAGTGTGCCGTTGCAGCCCAGAATCGGGCCAGGAGCTCCGCTTGCGGATTGGGTACGTATCGAGCGAGCTCGACCGTCCGAAGGCTCTTTTCGAGACTTTCGTGGATCCTCAGGTGCTCGCCGTCCAGACACGCGGCGTTGGTGATCGTCCGCATTTCCAGCGCCGGGTCTCGCATCTCTTGAGCGATGGTCATTGCTCTGTGGAAGGCGTCGCGGACGCCGTCGAAGTCGCCTTTCTCGAAGTTCAGCGCGTTGCCGTACCTGGAGAGCAGGCGCCCTTCGAGATGGGAGCCGCTGGGCACCAGATTCAACGCCCGGGCCAGCAGCTCGGTCGTGCGCCTGTGCTCGGCCACGTCGACGACCTGCTTGATGTCGCCTGCTTCGAGGTTGTACTCGAAGGCCATGCTCAGCGTGGACCAAGCGTCTTGCATCTGGAAGGTGGCCATCGCACGCTGGCTTCTGCCGAGTCCGTACAGTATCTCTGCGGTCTGTTGGTCGATGTGCCGGGTATTGCCGGGATCGGCTGAAACAGTCGTTTCGGACTGTCCCACCTTCGCCTCGAACGCCCGCTGGAACTGAGATAGAGCCTCTTCGTACGCGTATGTGGCAAGTGCGTGCTCACCGGCCATGACGCAGTACTCGATCTGCTTCGAAACTCCGGTTAGCGGCGCCGCGGCGCCGAAGTGGTGAGCGAGCTCAGCGGAATGGCCGACCAGGTCCCCACTGTAGAGCTGCTCCAGAGCTTCACCGATCTTTGCGTGGAGCATCGTCCGTCGGGTCTTCGTCAGGCCTTCTGCGAGAACCTGCTGCGTCAACCGATGGGTGAAACGATACCGACCGGGGACGTCCGACACTTCGTCGACGAATCCAGACAGGACCGCTTGGTCCATGGTGTCCAGAAGGTCTTCGATTACCGCGTCTTCGATTACGCTCTTGATCTCGTAGAGCCCAAACTCGTGGCCCATCACAGAAGCGGTGGTGAGCCAGCCGATAACTCCCTCGGCAGGTGATTTAGCCGCCTGCTGATAACATCCCGAACGCCGTCGGGAATCGATATCTGCAATTCGACGTCCTCGTCGGAATCGAGATTTCCCTCTTCGGCGAGCAGCTTCACGACTTCTGTCACGAATAACGGGTTGCTTTCAGTTTGCTGATAGACTGTAGACCGTCAGCGAAAGTGGGAGACATTTGGGCCTGAAATTAATAGAGACAGTCGGTAGATAAAGCGAGCTCCTGACAGGGGGATAGAATGTCCCCAGGGAAGGAGCAGCAGTGATCGAGAACACAGAAGATAAGAACCTAGCCGCACAAGAGCGAATCCAGGACACCAAGCGATTCGTTCGTCAGGTTCGATCGGCCACCCGAAGGAAGTACCCCCCAGAAGAGAAGATCCACATCGTCCT
>JASMDM010000050.1 GCA_030752795.1 SAR202 cluster bacterium
CGCAAGATGCTGGAGTACTCCGTGCCTCCGGGGTATCGACGACAACTACCGCCGCGTAGACCGAAGCTCGACCCGTTCAAGGGCGTAATCGATCAGATCCTGGAACAGGATCAGACCTCACCAAAGAAGCAGCGTCACACAGCCAAGCGCATCTACGAGCGACTTAGAGACGAGTACGGTCACTGCCGTAGCGAAGGCGACGCTGGAATCGAAGTTGAAGCGACTGAAAGACCTGTATTCATGGAGGGACATCGAGGAAGGCGAGTACAGGTCACGGCGCGATTGTATCCAAGAGGAGATCGCCAGCCTGCATACCGGTTCCCAGAATGAGGATTCCTTGGAGCGCCAGGCGGCCCTGCTGAGAACGTCGTCGAAGGCTGGCGGCTAGCTGATCAGAAACAGCGCAACCGAATGGCGAGGGCGCTGTTCAACGGGGTGCTCGTCAGAGACAAACAGGTGGTGGTGGTGAGGCCCAAGAAAGAGCTAGAGCCCTTCTTCAAAGTCTCTTACGAGTGTCAAGAAAAAGTCTTGCTGGCGACCTCGACCGGCATCGGGCTCGCGATCAGCAAAGCCCTCGTCGAACTTCAGGGCGGTCGAATCTGGGTGGAGAGCGAGCTCGGCGAAGGGAGCACGTTCAGTTTCACGTTGCCCAGGTCGCCCGAGTCGGCGACACAATCGGACGCCTGAACAGCCAATCCTCCACCGGCGGTCCCCGACTGTCGACCACGCCCCAGTTGAACTGAATCTGAATCGGCGAACATAGTCGATTCAGATATCGATCGACTCGAATCACACCTCCAATCTCCGCACCGCTACGTGTTTCGCGTGAGTCGAGAATCGTTCTTGACTGCGCTGTTCCCTGCCTGTACCCTACGCTAATCAAACGTGAGATCGGGACCGAGCCGGCTGGTGCGGCGGTGTGGAATTGAGGGAGTTCGGTCTTTCGGTCGTTGTTGTCATATGCGATTCGGGCTCCGTCACTAACACAAGGAGGCTTATCTTGGCGAAGATCTTCAGAGTAAACATGGCAGATCAGTCGGTGGCAGAAGAGGCAGTTCCGAGCAAATGGGAATTGCTTGGAGGCCGTGGATTCACTTCTCGGGTCATCATGGATGAGATCACGCCCGGATGCCATCCGCTTGGACCCAACAACAAATTCATCATGGCCCCGGGGATCGTGACCGGCAGCGCCGCGGCGACGTCTGGTCGGGTATCCATCGGCGGCAAGTCTCCGCTGACCGGCGGCACCAAGGAGAGTAACGCGGGAACCCCGGTCTCGCAGATGCTCGGCAGGCTCCGGATCAAAGGAATCATCGTCGAAAACCAACCCGAATCCGGCTGGTGGATGCTCAAAATCGACAAGGACGGCGTGGAGACGCTCCCTGCCGACGACCTGCAGGGCAGGTCCACGACGGAAACGAACCAAGCCATGTTCGAGCGCTACGGTGACCAGGTCGGCGTAGTCTCGATCGGCACCACTGGCGAGAACACGATGGCGATGGCCGGCGTGTGCTTCAGTGACGCCGAGGGCCGAGCGAGCCGATATGCTGGTCGCGGCGGGCTGGGCGCAGTGATGGGCAGCAAAGGCTTAAAGGCGATCGTGGTCGACCAGACAGGTGCGCCAGGCGTCGAGGTCAAAAACCGTGAAGTGTTCCGGGCCGGTGAGCGCAAGATGCTCTCAGCGCTGCAGACTCACGACGTCACCAAGCCGGGCGGCACGCTCAACACCTTCGGCACCAATGCCTTGATCAACGTGATGAACGAAGCGGGCGGTCTCCCTACCCGCAACTTCAGGTCCGGCTCGTTCGACGGAGCCGACAACATCTCCGGCGAGACGCTGGCCGACATCATCCGCGAGCGCGGTGGCATGGGCAAATCCACCCACTCATGCTCACCCGGTTGCGTCATCGAATGTTCGAACATCTACGCCAAGTCCGACGGTAGCGAGCACGTATCCGTGATGGAATACGAATCGGTGTGGGCTCTCGGCGCGAACCTGGGCGTCGACGACATGGACGACGTGGCCGAGATGATCCGCATTTGCAACGATATCGGCGTCGACACGATCGAGGCAGGCGTGACGTTGGGAGTGGCCATGGAAGCAGGCGTCGCCCAGTTCGGCGACGGCAAGGCTGCGATCAGCCTGCTCAACGAGGTCGACCAAGCGACCCCGACCGGGCGCATCCTCGGCAACGGCGCGACGTTCACGGGCAAAGCCTATGGCGTCACCCGAGTACCGGCGGTCAAAGGCCAGGGCATGCCAGCGTACGAGCCGCGCGTGGTCAAGGGCTTGGGCGTCACTTACGCAACCAGCCCTCAAGGCGCCGACCACACTGCAGGATACACGAACGCGCAAGAGATCCTTGGCGTGGGCGGCAAGCTCGACCCAACCGCCGTCGAAGGCAAAGGCGACCTTTCGCGAACAATGCAGGCCGCGACAGCCTTCATCGACGCTCACGGCTACTGCTTGTTCACCGCTTTCGCGATGTTGGACATTGCAAGCGGCATGGAAGGCATGGTTGAGACGGTAAACGGCGTCCTCGGAACTAACTGGACCGTAGACGATGTCGGCAGGGTTGGCATGGAGATCCTCGAATCCGAGCGTGAATTTAACGCGCAAGCAGGTTTCACGAAGGCCGACGACCGGTTGCCTGAGTTCATGTCGAACGAGACGCTTCCGCCACTCAACGAGATAAACAACATCCCGGACACGGTGATGGACAGCGTATTCGGGAGCTAGATCCGGCGCTGGGCCAGCGAGGAACATCGGATTGATTGCAGTGGACGTGGCGTTGTACGCAACCCTGCGGAAGTATCGCCCGGACGGTGAAAAACGGGGGACTTTCCGAATGCAGGTGGCCGACGGCGCCACCGTCGCAGAGATCCTGGCGGCGTTGAGCATACCTTCGGCTCAATCGAAGCTGATCTTCGTCAACAACGTCGGGCGGGATGAAGGCCATGTTCTGAACGGCGATGAAAGAGTAGCGATCTTTCCGCCGATCGCTGGCGGATAAGCAACGTACGAGGCCACTCAAATCGAGTGGCCTCAGTTTTTGTTGGGCTCGCCCCGATCACTGACTCGGATCCCGAAACGCCAAGCTAGCCTGGGCAATCCTCTCCGATCAGAGCTTGTCTTGGAACCAGTCGAAGATGTACGTCGTGCCGATCGTCTGGTTGTCGCACTGGCAGTGCTGATGCCCGCCCTCTTCGGCGGTGAACACCTTGAACGTCTTGTCGCTCGATCCGACCGCGTCGTAAAGCGCTTGCGCGTCTTCCATCGGGATTTGAGCGTCCAGTTCTCCATGAGTAAGTAGAAACGGGCACTCCATCTGCTGGACGATCCCGTCAAGTCGGAAGTCTTCCAGCTTCGCCAACGACTGCTCCAGCGTGTCGACCCCAAGGGCCCAAGAGATGTGATGGCCGGGAACGGACAGCGCCGTCTGAAACGCGGCGTCGATTCGGCGCTTCCACGTTGCATGGTAGTCCCAGATCGCTCCCCAGGCGACGCACGCCTTGAACCGTTTCTCCAGAGACGCACATCGTGGTGCATAGTACCCGCCCAGGCTTAACGCCAGCACTCCAACCCGATCTGAGTCGACGTCGGGGCGTCTTTCGAGGTAGTCGAGCGCGGCTGAGCCAGCGACCTCGTAGTCATATCGAAGCGGAAGTCCACGGAATCGGATCGCCTCACCGGTGCCGGGTCCGTCCACTAACAGACAGGCGACGCCTCGTCGAGCCAAATCTGCTCCGCGGATGTACAGAATCTCTTTGGTGACGTCGAGCCCGTCGAAGAACACCACGCACGGCGGCCTCTCGAGATTCGTGTTCTCGGCGGGCAGAAAATACGCTGGCAGATTTCCGCCCTCGAAAGGAACCTCAACGATTTCGATTCGTGGCCGGTCGATGAGTTCGGAGTAGCGACGAAAGCCGTCGACCGATGCTCGATACGCGTCCAAGGCATCGGCGTCTTTGGGTGTGCGAAAGCGCTCACCAACTTGGTAGTACGTCACCGCCCTCAGGTACGCCCCTGCTGCTGTCAGGTTGTGGCCCGCAGTTTCGGCGTCAAGGGCCAGCCCTCGAACGTGACCGGCCATCGCACGCCACTCGCGAAACCAGGCTTCGTCGTCGCCATCGGCCGATGCCAGCCTTTGGCCGACAACATCGACCTCTCCGAGTTCGGCGCCGCCGTTCTTTGCCGACGATATCGCCATCCGCAGGGCAGCCGACCATCGGTAGTTGCCGGGGAAGTAGTCGAGGCCTGGTGAACGACCGGTTTTGCTTGCCATTCTGCGCCCCCAATGAGTCTCAATCGGGTTGGTCCGGATGGATCAGGCGGAATTGTATCACCGTCAATTCGCCGGCGGTTTTTTTGCTGGGCCGCTCCGAGAGTGACGGTCGATTGAGCCGCGACACCAACGGTGTAGAATTGGCTGCGGCGGGACAGAACAGCCTGTTCTACCGTTCCTTCCCTTGCCCGGAACAACGACTCGGATTTCCGATAATTGCCAGCGGCTGGCGAGCGTTGTTTTCACGGTGCGGGTTACGATTGGCCAACACGGTACCGCCGGTCGGGATTCCCATTTGAGAAAGATAGCCTGGCAGAGGTGTACATGGTCAGGTTCACAGTTGTCGGATAACCCCGACCGAAACAGCGTTGGTCCGGCAAAGGTTGACGGTTCGACAGGACCCAACGGCGACGTGGGGCCGGCATCCGGTTATCGCGGCGCAAGGCCCATTGTCGACGAATCTCAGTCCAAGCAACCTGAATCAAATTCGGAATCTGCGCCTTCTAAGCCGACATCAGCGCCGATTGCGAGTTGGCGGAACACCTTCCGGTCGCTGTCCAACCGCAACTTTCGCTTCATGTGGTTCGGCATGCTGGGCGTTATGGCAGGCATGCAGATGCAGATGCTCGCGCGCAGCTACCTCGTCTACGAAATCACGGGCTCGGCATCGCTTCTCGGGGTCGTCGCCGCGGCGAACGCGCTGCCGATGCTCGCGCTCTCCTTGTTCGGCGGCGCTTTCGCCGACCGCTTCGACCGTAGGCGCATCATCCAGACCGGACAGGCGATCTTCGCCACGCTAGCCCTCGCGGTAGGCGTCGCGATCTACACCGGCCAAATCACCTGGGTGCACCTGATGATCGCCGCGGCCGTCCAGGGAGTGGCATTCGCATTCATGATGCCGGCCCGACAGGCCATCGTTCCTCACCTGGTGGAGTCCGACAAGCTCACGAACGCGATGGCCCTCAACTCCGCGGCCATGAGCGCCATGACGCTGGCTGCTCCCGCGTTCGCCGGCCTCTTGTATGCCTACGCCGGACCGGACAACGTGTACTTCGTCATATCTGCACTGGGTTACGGCGCGGTGATAATAACGTCGAAAGTTCCTCGAACCGGAGACAGCTCGAGCCGCCAACGTAATTCGATGATGAAAGACGTCCGTGCAGGCCTTTCGTACGTACGGGGCAGCCCGTTGATATTGGCTCTTATGGCATTGGGCGTCGCGGCGGCCGTGCTGGCGATGCCGTTCCGCATGTTGATGCCGTTGTTCATCGTCGACGTATACAAGATGGGCCCGGAACAGATGGGGCTGCTCGTTTCCTCGATGGGGGCCGCATCCTTGAGCGGCGCACTTTTTGTGGCGTCGCTCAGCAATTGGCGCAGAGGCCTTCTGCTGATCATAGGCAGCTACCTATCGGGAATTGGACTGTTGTTGGTGGCGACGATCCCGTTCTACATGGCCGCGATATTCTTCATGATACCGCTGGGTCTCGGCGACTCCGGCTTCAGAACGTTGAACCAATCGCTCGTCGTCGAGAACACCGAGGACCAGTTCAGGGGAAGAGTGATGGGCGTTTTCATGATGACCCGCGGGCTGATGCCGCTCGGGGTGCTGCCGACCTCGATTGTGGCTGATTTCCTCGGGGTGCAATTCGCCATTGGGCTTTTGGCGGTGCTTCTGTTATTGTTCACGACGACGATTATGGTCACCCAGAAACGAGTGCGGGAAATCGCCTGAACCTCACAGGCGCCTCCAATGGGCTGAGTTTCACGACGCTGCCCACGCCTCGCTTCGACCGACCGGCTGACGATCTCAACATGCCAGATTCGACCCAATGGGAGCAGCATGCATGACCACGGACAACGGAACACTGCGGCTCAACGCAGACGTGCTCGTAATAGGCGGCGGCGGAGCGGGCGCCATGGCCGCTGTCAAAGCCGCGGGTGAAGGTGCGGACACCTTGGTCGTCACCAAAGGACCGTACCCTTCTGGCAACTCGTCGATCGCCCTGGCAGGGTACGCGGTTGCGCTGGGTTCAGTGGACCCTAGAGACAATCCGCAGGTGCATTTCGAGGACGTTGTCAGAAACGGCGTTGGCCTCAACAACCAGAGTCTGGTGAAAACCTGGGTGAACGAGATCGTCGGATTGACGCGGGAGATGGAGGAATGGGGCATCGATCTCATCCGTGAAAACGGTAAACTCGACCAAATACCATGGCCGGGACACACCTATCCCCGTATGGTCCACCACTACAACACAACCGGGAAGGCCGTGACCAAGAGCCTAGGTCAGAAGAGCAAGGAAGTGGGAGTGCGGTCCCTGCCTCACACCGTGGTCGGCGGTCTCTTGAAAGCCGGCGGTAGCGTCGTCGGCGCCTGGGGAGTTCAGTACCATACCGGGCAGCCGGTCCTGATCAGATCGAAGTCAGTGATTCTGACAACTGGCGGCATGGGACACCTGTTTCCGGCGACCGACAACGTCGGCGGGGTCACCGGAGAAGGCTACGCCCTGGCACTGAGAGCAGGCGCCGAGCTCATCGACATGGAATTCTGTCATTTTGTCCCAGCGCCGTGCCATCCGCCAAGGATGCGGATTCGCGACGGCTTCCAACGCCATGTCGGCAACTTGATCAACGAAGGCGGCGCCAAGCTGTACAACGGGGTGGGCGAGCGCTTCATGAAGCGGCAGTTCCCAGAGTCGGCCGAAAAGGGACTCGACGGAGAGTCGCTCGTTAAAGCCATCGGACTCGAACTGTGCGAGGGCAGAGCGGGTCCTCATGGCGGCGTGTTTCTGGATCTTTCGGATGTCCCGCAACATATGCAGGAGTTGATATTCAGCGAAGTGTGGGCAACTGCCGAACGCGCCGGAATCGACGTTGCGTACCAGCCGGTGGAACTCACGCCGACGCTGCACGACCTGGTGGGCGGAGTCAAGATCGACGAATCCGGAGGCGCAGGCGTACCTGGATTGTACGCCGCGGGCGAAGCCGCGGGAGGCGTACACGGCGCCAGCCGGTTCGGGGGCTCGGCGTTGTCCGACGCCCTCGCCTTCGGAGCGATATCGGGACGAGCCGCCGCCCAGTATTCGCGCCAGATCGACGCGCCTCCGAGCAACGATGACGCTGAAGCGGAGTTGCAAGCCGCGATGGACGGGATGCTGTTTCCGAGGGAGGGACAGGCGCCCGGCGAGATACGATCGGCTGTCCAAAGCACTGCGTACCAATATCTCAATGCCGTCCGCAACGGAGACGGATTGACTCAGGCGCTCTACGAGCTCGACCGCATCGGAGACAGGCTTCCGGAGATGTCCGCCTGGGCTGAGAACCCTCGCCAGCGGGGCGCCCTGTTGCGCCAGGCGATAGAGGTCGACGGCCAAGTGGAACTGGCCCGCATTCTCGCAAGCGCCGCATTGTACCGTGAGGAAAGCAGAGGAGGTCTTTTTGGGGGCCACTACCGAAACGACTTCCCTGCTCAGGACGACGAAAATTGGCTGAAGAGCGTCATCGTCTCAGGCGACGGTTCTGAGCTGTCCTGCCATACCCAGCCGCCTGTGAAGATTTGATTCATACTCCGTGCTGACAGGACGCAACACGGCGGGCGTTCGAACGGCGTGTGGCCGAATCAATCCGAATCGTCGAATACCGGATGTGAGTGAATTCAGGAGGGCGTCATGCATTTCGGACTGTTCTATCTATTCAGCGACTTTGGCAACATCCCGCAGGACCAGGTGTTCAACGAAGTTCTGGACGAGATCGAATACGCAGAAGAGTTGGGATTCGACTCCATCTGGCTTCCGGAGCACCACTTTGCCGTATACGGTATGCTGGGCAATCCGCTGACTTTAGCCGCCGCCATCGCACAGCGCACAACGAAGATGAAGATCGGCACGGCGGTCATGATTCTCCCGTTCCAGCATCCACTCCGGGTGGCCGAGGATGCCGCCCTCGTGGACGCGCTGAGCGGCGGACGGCTCTTGTTGGGATTGGGTCGAGGATACCAACCGCCGGAGTTCCACGGATTTGGCGTGCCGCAATCGGATTCGTCGGCCATGTTCAACGAGAGCTTTGAGATCATCAGGCGAGCATTGAGCGGGGAGAAGTTCACATTCGGGGGTCGTTTTTGGAACATCGAAGAGCCCACGGAGATATTCCCCAAACCGATCCAGAAGCCGCACCCGCCGTTCTACTTGGCCAGCGTCACGCCCCGAAGCCTCGATATCGCCGCTCGAAACGGCATGTCGTTGCTCCGGGCGCCTCAGTTCAGCACATTGGACACGGTTGCTGAAGCGTACACGACCTACCGATCGATGATGCGAGAGCACGGCCACGACCCGGACAGCCTCGATCAACCCTTGTCAGTTCGGACCTACGTCGCGCCGACGATGGAAGACGCGAGAGCCGAGGCTGAGCACGTCGTATGGTTCTACAAATTGATGGCCACGCTTCTACCTGGGGCGCCGGGCCGGCCCGCCCCGCCTTCCGGCTACGAAAACTACCCTCAAGACCCGTCCGCACTTTCCGCGATCACGGTCGACGACGTTCTAGAGCGCGGCACTGCCTTCGGCACGCCCGACCGGGTAATCGAAACGATGAAGACGTACATGCACCGACTCGGCGCGACCAGCTTTATGACACAGATGCGAATCGGCGGTCTCAAGCACTCAAAGGTGCGCAAATCCATGGAACTGTTCGCCAAAGAGGTGATGCCAGCCCTGCGAGAGGAAGAGGCCAAGATGGAAGCGGCGACCGCCGATGACTAGATGAGTGCCGTAGACGCCGCGATTGCCGGGTCAGAGTGAAGACGTGGCGACGAGCGCAAGGCGGTCATGCGACGACTGGCCTTGCGTGCCAAACGAGGAACCTGGTGCAATGCTTTTTGTCGGTCAATCACGGGACCTGCGCCGTCAGACGTTCTCCGCGACGCAGAGCGCCGGATCCCTGGCGACACGGTCAAGATAAGCGGGCATCTCGTCGATCAGGTGCATCTTGAATATGAAGTAGGCGGCGCCCGCGTCCAACGCGGCGAGGCGGTATTCGCGCTCGCCGTGCATGGTGACGACTACGATTTGGAACTCGGGATTGTTCTTCATGAGTTCACGGGTGGCGTCGAGTCCGTTCATGTCCGGCAGGCTGACATCCATTGTGATCACGTCCGGCTTAAGGTCTCGCGCCATTTCGAACGCGGTGGCTGCGTCCGGCGCTTCGCCCACGACCTCGGGATTGGCGCACTGGCAAAAACGAAACGTCGTCTTGATCATTTCGCGCGCCAAGTGGTGGTCGTCGACGATGAGAATTCGTAGTGACGTCACCAGATACCCCTCGCACCTACGCTGCCGTAACTCCACGGCATGCCGCTATCACAACGATGAAATACACCCGAGTGGGCTCATCGCGACATGCGTCGCCACGTTCCACCCAAACCGAAGTATTCCAAGCGTACACCGTCAGTCAACGAATATGTGATGAAGCGCCTACAATTATCGAATGAATTAATTCGACCCAAGGGTTGGCGGCGCTCTCCACCCACAGGCTGAGACACGGTGTGCGTCGGGGCGTGGATGAGTCGGACTGGCGACCATTGACTTTGCCACCGACTCGCGCGCCACGCCTGAATGCCGAGACCGGTGTCTACCTTTGCGGACGCCGATAGTTCACGGCCTGGTCCACGAAATCGAGCCCGACCATTTCGCTCCAGGCGGACTGGAGTTGCCGTGTGACAGGTCCGGGCACTGGGCCGTCCAGTGGGCGATTGTCGATCTTGCCCGCCGGCATGATGCAATAGGTCGTGTTCGTCATGAACACCTCGTCGGCGGTGTACGCGTCGTATGGTTGCAGATCTTCTTCCGTCGTCGGGACGCCGAGTTGCGCTGCGAGCGCGACGACCGCTCGTCGCGTGTCGCCTTGCAACGAGCTCCGGTCGCCGGGCATTCGAATCACACCGTCTTTGACGATGAAGAAGTTGCCCAAGATGTGTTCCGCGATATTGCCGTCCGAGTCTAGCAACACAGGGAATGCGTCTGGATCGACGTCGGCCGATTCTAGGTTCGCCAGCACGAAGTTCATGCGGCTGTAGTGCTTCACCTTCGGGTCCAGAGATTCGTTCGAGTACGCCCGTGTCCGGGGGAATACGACATGGACGCCGTCTCGATGCAACGGGCCGTACTGGCCGAAGTCTATGTGCTGCGCAAAGATGCAAACCGTCGGGTTGGCCGGATCGGTCACACGCGTTGTCCTGCCCCGGGTGACGAACTGCGTGATCGTGAAATCCCCTCCCGGATGCCGAGCGGCCTGATTTCGCTCGACCACCTCTCGGGTGAGCGATTCGAGCTCGTCGATGCTCAACCCTGAATCAAGGCGCGTGTATTTCAGCGAGCGCATGAACCGTTCGAGATGCTCCCGAAGTCTGAATATCCGCCCATCAAAGGTGCGTTGAAGGTCGTAGACTACGTCGCCGAGCCGAAACCCGCGATCGGTCGCGTGGACGACGCACTGGCTCTCCGGGATGAAATCCCCGTTCAAGTACGCGATCAATTCTGGCATCGTTCACCTCGCCGATCTAATTCCAACTACGCTCAAGCCCTGGCCTCGCGCCGTGCCGCCCAGGCAGGTTGGTCGCAGATATGCCCGAGAAATTCGAGGACGGTGTGCGCGGCGAGGTACGACGTGATGCCCGTGCCGACATCGAGTTGCGGGTTGACCTCCACCAGATCGAAACCAACGATCTCCGTATGTTTCGCAAGCGCGATCAAAGCGTCGCGAAGCTCGGCGTACGTCATCCCGTTCGGTTCAGCCGAGACACAACCAGGCACGAGCGGAAGATCGAGAACGTCGATGTCGATGCTGACATAGCAGTGTTCGCCCTTGGGGATCAACGCGGCCATTCCGTCGGCGCCCATGCGTCCGAGTTCTTCCATGCCGATGACGCGGTTGCCGTCGTTCACCGAATCGTCAACCCACTCCTTGCGGTTGCGAAGGCTCCGGATGCCGACCTGGGTGAGGCTCTTGACGTGGTCCATGTGGTAGATGTGCCTGAACGCGTGCGAGTTCGTGAATTCGAAGCCGTGCACGAACGGCGAGTAGTCGATGTGGGCGTCGAAGTGGACGACGTGCAGCGGCTCGGAATATGCGCGAACAACGGGGAACGTGATCGCGTGATCTCCGCCCAGGACCACCGGCAGCGCGCCGCGGTCAAGGATCTTCCGCGTCATCGTCGTGATGTTCTCGAACGTGTCTTCGACGTTGGTCGGCAGGACATCGGCGTCGCCGACGTCGACGATTCGGCGGTTGACCATCTCGTACTCGAAGAACATCCGCTCCGCTTCGCCGTCGTAGTAGCCTTCCTTGCCGAACCGCAGCGAGTGCTCTCGGATGCCTCGCGGTCCGAATCGGGCGCCCGGCATAAATGGCGAGCCCTCGTCCGTCGGCGCCCCCATCACGGCGATGTCTGCGTCGAGCTGATCGAGGTCGGTGCACACGTCCGACCTCAGAAACGAGACGAGGCCGGCGAACGGGTACGTCAGGCTGCCCATGTTTGTCGCCTGATTGTCGGATTGTTGCACGTCGCCGCTCCTTCCGCCATCTGGCGCCAGTTGTAGAATCGCCGATAGATGCTACGGTACCACACGAACCGACGGTAGCCACGGGACCAGTCATCGAGTCAGGGATCAGGGCCTGATCGCAACTCGTGCGCCCAACATTACTGTGCAGCGAGCGCCGACGACCTGCCGGCATGAACACAAGGTGTGCTGTTTGCACCAACTCATTGGGCGGCATCGTAAGTCGTGATGAATCTCACCTGGGATTGCAAAGCGATATTGCTCGAAGTTCCGATTAAGAAAGGGGCATGGTCGATGAAACATCATGTTTTGGCGTCAACCGTTGTCATCTTGATCGTCGCAAGCCTGTTGGCGGCAGCAGCCTGCTCCGATCCAGGTGACGACTCGTCAGAACCATTGGACGAAGTTTCATGTGACGACTTCGCGACTGTCGACGCTGGGTCCGCGGTGGTCAAAGAAGTGACAGTGGATGCCGACACGGTGATGGTAGTCACGTTGCGCTCCAACGTAACAACGGGTCACTCATGGGAATTGGCGGATATCAGTGATACGAGCGTTCTGGAGCACGTGACAACCAGTACGTCAGCCCTGAAGGCGCGAGCGTCCCCGGAGCCTCGAGGAAAGAGACGTGGACCTTCAGGGCAATCAGCGAGGGCGCGAGTACGGCATCTATGGAATACAGTCAACCATGAGAAGGTGGCGCGAAACGTTCATGGGTCTTCGATCTGGTCGCGTCGGTCAGATAGCGTGCTTTTGGCCGATGTACCTAGGTCGTGAGCACTATCCTAGTTCGCGCTGGGACGCCTTGCAGGCTAGGATAGCGACCTGACCAGGTAAAGCGGAGCCCCTTACGAGAGTAGGCACAATTACATGCCAAACAGTCAGTTACAGATTTCCGACGAGTATCGGCCCGAATTGGAGGCGTATCTCGAAGAACGCCTCTATGAATTCAACTCAGCGACAACCGGAATCCACGACGGGCGTCTGCTCAACACATCGGCGGAAGACGACAACGGCGACATCGTTGCAGGCATCAGCGGCCACACCTGGGGCGGTTGTTGTGAGATTAGAACTCTCTGGGTGCACGAGGCTTGCAGGGGTACGGGTGTCGGCGCAGCCTTGATGCAGGCCGCGGAACAGGAAGCCGTTCGCAGAGGTTGTCGCCAGATCGTGCTCTCGATGCACAGCTTTCAGGCTTCGCGATTCTACGAACGACTTGGCTTCCGGAGGTTGGCCGCAGTGCCGAATTTTCCGCGGGGCCACGAGAACGTCATTTATATCAAGCTTCATGTGGGAGCCGGTGGGGAGCAACCACAGCTTGATCAGAGGCGCAGGACCGAGACGATCGACAACGCCGGCGTTCGATAAAAAGGACTAGCAACGGCTAGTCCCTTTCGACCGGCGATTTCGGGTTTGTTGCCGATGGGTGTATCCGAGGCGATTGGATACCAGCAAGATGAGTCACATACGAGCCGTCAAATCGCAACGGCCCCAGATCGAACATGGTATACTACCACCCGTGGCATCGTTGCTCGAAGCGAATAATCTTACGAAGTCCTACGGCGACACACTCGCGTTGGCCAAGGTCACGTTCACGATTTCCGATGGTGTGACCGGTCTTCTAGGTCCCAACGGCGCGGGGAAGAGCACCGCCATCAAGCTGTTTTTGGGGTTGCTGCAACCTTCCGAAGGCTCTGCCGAGGTCCTTGGCGAACGACCCTACGAAAACGTCGAGGTGCGAGCTCGGTTGGGTTACATGCCCGAACACGACTGCCTGCCCACCGCTGTCACCGCGTCCGAGTTCCTGACATACATGGCCCAGGTTAGTGGCCTACCTCCCGCTTATGCACGAACACGGGCAGCCGACATCCTTCGCCACGTCGGTCTTGACGAGATGCGCTACCGCTCTATTGGCGAGTATTCGACCGGCATGGTCCAACGGGTGAAGCTTGCACAGGCCCTGGTCCACGACCCGGTTGTCGTGATGTTGGACGAGCCAACCGCCGGCCTCGACCCTGCGGGTCGCGACGAGATGCTCGATCTTATCCGTCGGACCGGATGCGACTTCGGCATCAGCATCGTGTTATCGACGCACCTGATGGGCGACGTCGAAAGTACTTGCGACCGAATCATCGTCCTCGAAGCCGGTCAAGTCGTCCAGGAAGGCGAAGTCTCGGGCTTCACGCGTGAGACAGAGACCGTCTACATCGAAGTCGTCGATCATCACGACGAAGTCATGGCCGCCTTGGCGCAGCGCGGCATCAAAGCTGAGCCGTACATCGCGTCGATCGCGGTCCAGGAAGTCGGTGACGCTGAGTACGACCTGATCCGTGACGCCCTGGCCGAATCAGGTGCGCGTTTGCGGTCGCTTGGGCCACGGAGGCACAGGCTGACCGAGATCTTCCGGGACGGTGGTCCATGACCGAATCCGACGGCCAGCTATTCGATCTCGGGTACCAGCACTACGAAGGTCCGCGAGAAGGCCGGATGAGGGCGCGCAAAGCGCTCTTCGTCAACGGCGTGCGAACGTCCCTTGGCCTTGGCCGCAGCACAACAGCCAAGCTGCTGCCGTTCGCGTTCTTCGCCGCAATAATGGCGCCAGCGATTCTTCTCGCCCTCGGGGCGTCCACCATTGGCGACACCCTAACACCCGGGGCCGAACTCCCTGGACACGCCGATTACTACCAGATCGTATCCTTGCTGATTCTGATCTTCTCGGCCATCATCGCCCCCGAACTGCTGTGCTCAGACCGTCGGAACCGCGTCCTGAGCTTGTACATGGTAAGGCCGTTGACGTCCACGGATTACGTTGCGGGCAGATGGGTGGCTTTCTTCGCGATAACCATCCTGCTCGTTTACGCAGGTCAGATTGTGCTGCTTCTCGGGCTGGCTTTGGGCGCGGACGAACCGCTGACGTACCTGAAGGACAACTGGCTGGACATCCCGCGATTCCTCGCGGCCGGCGCCATCGTGGCGCTGCTGACGACCACGATTCCATTGGCGGTGGCCGGATTCACGTCGCGCAGGGCGATCGCTTCCGTGTTCGTCATCGGCCTGTTCGTGGTCACGATCAGCGTGGCCAATATACTGGTCGAATGCAAGGAACACGACGTCACGATAGTTAACGGGCAAGTCGTCGAAGAGAGATGCGAACCTCTTACCGGCAGCGCGGCCAAGTGGCTGGGCCTGATCGACATCGGCAGCGCGCCCATCCATCTGAGCGACATGATCTTCGACAAAGAAGCCGACGAGCAACTCGGCATCGAAGTCGCGAAGCTCAACAACGTCTATCCTGTCCTTTGGTATCTTCTGTGGATCCTCGGGCCCGGGCTCGTGCTGTTGGCTCGCTACCGGAGGATGTCGCCATGAGCATGATCGCCAACGAGAACATCGTCAACGGATCAGGCGTCACGATCGACGTCGCCGACGTGTCGAAATGGTACGGGAGCGTCGTCGCGGTCAACGAGGTCGCGTTCAAGGTCACGCCTGGCATCACAGCTCTCTTGGGTCCAAACGGCGCGGGCAAGACAACGATGCTGCACATGATCGCCGGGCTCGCCAGATGCTCGGAAGGAGACGTTCAGGTTCTCGATGAACCGGTGCGCGGAAATCCCGGAATCTACACGCGACTCGGCTTCATGTCTGAACACGAAGCCGTTTACGGATTCCAGACCGGACGCCGTTTTGTCGAGATGTCGGCCCAATTACACGGCCTCGATGCAATCGAGGCCGCCGCTAAAAAGGCTATCGACATCGTGGGGCTAGCCGATGTCCAAGACCGTCCCTTGAAAGGCTATTCGCGCGGCATGCGTCAGCGGATGCGTTTGGCGGCGTCGATCGTGCACGAGCCTCAGGTCATGATTCTAGACGAACCTCTGAACGGCACCGACCCTCGCCAGCGAATCGAATTCCAAGACGTAATGCGTCGCCTCGCCAGAGAAGGCAAGACAATTCTGATTTCCTCTCACATCCTGGAAGAGGTTGAGACTCTCGCCGATCGGATTCTGCTGATGGTCAGCGGCAAGCTAGCGGCGGCCGGCGACTTCCGAGCCATCCGCGAGAAGCTGGATGGGCTCGCCTACCGCGTGCGCATCGTCGTCGACGCTCCACGGGCGATGGCCGCGGCGTTAGTGGCGATGGAAGAGGTCGAATCGGTTGGAGTCGAAGAAGATCAGTCCTTGATCGTGCTGTGTCGAAACGTCGGGCCGATCCAGATTGCGATTCCTGAGTTGGCGAAATCAAACGGCATCAGGCTCCTGCGCGTCGAGCCAATCGACGATTCGCTAGAAGCCCTGTTCGGATATTTGGTGGATCGATAAATGAGCGCCGTACTGGGACTGTCCTTCAGACAACTCGGAGGCCGATGGCGACTCCTCATCATTTTCTTTTTGGTGGTTCTCCAGATCAGCTTAGCGATCACCGTGTCAGTTCTCGCCGGCAAAGAAGAAGATTTCGAAGAAGGCTTCATCAACATCATGCTGGACGGGTTGCTCGTCGGCGCCGTGTTGCCGCTGGTGACGATGGCCCTGGCGACCGCATCTTTCGGCAACGAGATGGACGACCGAACGTTAAGCTACATCGTGCTCAAGCCTCTTCCTCGATGGCGGATCGCGCTCCCCAAGCTGCTGGCTTCGATCATCATCGCTGGGCCGATACTCGCCGTTAGCGGAGCGGTTTCGACGGTGCTCGGACTGGGTTCGGATGTCCAGACCGCGACGGCCGTGGGTGTTGGCTTGTTCATCGGCGTGGCGGCATACGCTTCGATCTTCACATGGCTCGGATTGAGGACGACGCGCGCGCTGGCATTCGCCCTCGTCTACGTGTTGCTGTGGGAAGGGCTGATCAGCTCGTTCATCCACGGCGTCGATTACTTCAGCGTCCGCGGCTACACGCTGGCTATTATGCATGGCTTGGACACGACCGCGCTGGCTGAGCTTGAGATCCGAACGATCGAGTTCCCCGCCGCTGTCGGCGGCGCGGCTATCGCAACTGTCGCATTCTTCTGGCTCACTGTGCGTAGACTTCAGCGCATGGACGTGCCGTAACAGACGATATTCCACCGACATAATTTGTAAATCTCCGCGTTCTAGTCGGCAGGTGAATGGGACCCGTGGATCCTTCATCGCAGGGAGATGCAACGACGGACGAGCTTAGACAGAATCGAATACTCGGCGTTGTCGTTGATCCGCCGAGCTAGATCAATATCTTCTGCTGCTGCTGGGCCTGCCTCTCGGAACCGCTTGTTTCGTATTGTTGGTCACCGGAATTTTGGTCGGCGTAGGACTGATCGTTATTTGGGTGGGCGTTCCCATTCTGGCTCTCGTGATTGCCGGATCTTGGGCGATGAGCGAGTTCGAACGCATCATGGCAGTGGTTCTTCTCAAGGAAGACATACCTCGATCCATATTGAAGCCGGCTGTCAACCCTCAAGACGACAACCTCAGTTCGGCGGAGCGCGTGTTCGTTGGCGTCTAGCGTCGTCTGAAGCTGCACCTATCGAATCGCATAACCTGGACCGGGCTGTTTTACCTGTTCCTCCGGTTCCCGATCGGCATCGCGACGTTTACGATCGCGGTGACCTTGGTGGCGATCCCGCTGAGTTTGATCTTCGCTCTCGCGTACATATGGACCAGCGACGAAATTCAATGGGGATTTTGGACATTCGATCCGTACCCGGCCGCATGGTACCTCCCATTGATCGGAGTGCCCGCGCTGTTGATTTCGCTGCATGTGATGAACGCGGTTGCATTTCTCTCGGGCAGGCTGGCGCGTGTGATGCTCGGACGCCTTGGCTGCTCCGATGATGGAGTAATCGAGGGGTTTGATGTCGAGCGGTCCGTGACCGAAGACGCTGGTTCGGCGCCGATGCCAACTACAGGAGCGGCCCCCACGGCTCGACGATCCAAAGGGCGCGTCATCGGGCTACGCGCGCTGTACTTCCACATCGCCATTTTCATCATCATGGTCGAAATGATGGCAATCTCGATTGCACCACCGGAGGCGGTTGGCGGTCTTACTGGCCTCTCATCGGCTGGGGCATCGGGATCGCGGTGCATTCGTTCGTGACGATCGCAGTTCTCGGAACCGCCAGGGCCCCCAAGCGAGCGATGAACGGCGCGTAGCGAGGCGACATCTCGAACCCGGCGCCGTCGAACAAAGTGATATGCTCTCCGGGCGGCATTCGGAAACGATCCGAAAGCTCGCAACTACGACCCGACCTGGAGAGCGAACATTGAGCACCACTTCGTCCGATCCGCAACAACCTGCCGAGCGCTGGGTAGACGTGCGCGACCTTCGCGTTCGATACCTCGATTGGGGCGGCGACGGGCCGCCGGTCGCCGCGCTGCACGGATTGGCATCCTCGGCGCACTGGTACGACCTCGTCTCGCCGCTGCTTCGCGATCGCTACCGCGTCATCGCTCCCGATCAGCGAGGTCACGGCCAAACCACGCAGGCCCCGGACGGCTACGATTGGGCGTCGCTTTCATTCGACGTCATCGCGCTGATGGACAACCTCGGCATCGATCGCTTCGCCGTGCTAGGCCATTCGTGGGGAGGCAACGTTGCGATCAACCTGGCCGCCAAACATCCGAACCGCATCTCCGCTCTGGTGATGATCGACGGCGGATTCTTCGGTGGCAGGTCTCGAGTGACCTCCAATTACGAAGAATTCAGGCAACGCGCCGCGCCAAGAGACGTCTCAGGGACACGCCAGGAATTGATGGACCGTTTCGCCACGCAATTGCCCCAGTGCTGGGGTCCCGAGATCGAACGCATCGTGCAGACCATGGTGTGGGAAGACGACGAAGGCCAGATGCACGACATCCTCACGCCGGAGAACCACTCGCAGGTCATGCACGCGATGTGGCACGACCCGGCGTCGGAAGCGTGGCCGCACATCACCTGCCCCACTCTCATCGTAGCAGCGGGCCCGACTCCGGAGCGCGCGGACAGCCCAATGGCGCAGATGAAGCGCGAACGCGTCGCCGCTGCCCATGAGGCGGTCGCGAGCAGCCAGGTCCACTGGGTGCCGGAAACAATTCACGACATCGGCTACCACAAGCCCGTCGAGCTCACTGAAGTCATCGACGGGTTTTTGTCGGCGACCTCGCCGTAACCCGACTTAGTCAGGCACCGTCACCCACGCGACGACCCGCGGGACGTCGCCGACGACGCGAGTCGTGTGGCCTTGCCCGGTCATATCCTCGCAGAACGTGACCTGACCCGGACCGAAGCGGAAGAGCGTGCCGTCGCCAAGTCCGATCTCACCTTCGCCTGCCAGCGTGATCACATACTGACGCTGCGGGGCGTGATGCCAATCGGAGAAGCTGCCCGGCTGTGACACCCTGAAGACGACGCCTTTGGCATCGTGGATCGTCGTCCAGTCCGGATGGTCGTCGAGCTCGATGTGTTCGATGTGAGACTGCCCGTCGTCCCCGGCGTATAGTCTGGCAAATGGCATTATTGTCGCTCCTATGGATCGGCCCGAAGCCGTAGTAGCTCGCGGTACTTCTCATTTCTGGCATCGATCATGGTAGACGGGTGTGGTTCGACAGGTCCGACAACGCCGGGATCCCGATGCGTCGGGACTTCCAAGTAACGGCTCCTCATCTCGCCATCTCCCGATCTGAATCAGGACGAAGGATCTCGTCGGATGCGAAAATGTCTCCCTGCGGGGCTCCAAATTCTTCGGCGGCGGCCTCAGACTGACAGAAATGTGGAGCGCCGCTGCTGTCCAATGCGTTGCCTTCTCTGCAGGCATAACGTTGCTCACTACGAATGAGTCCAACGCCGCCGATCCGCTCGCCCTGAGCTTGTCGAAGGGTCGCCCACACTAAAGATCCGATGAGCGACCCTCCGCTTGAGAGCTTGGCCTCTACGCGTACTTGCCCGTCGCCTGCGCGGCAGTGCCTTCGAGACCCTTGTCCATTCGCTCCAAGCGAGTCTCGTAGGGCCAGGTGCGCTTGAAGTCGTCTTGCACGTCCAGCTTGAGCCTGCCCAGAGTCTCGATCTCGATTTCGAGTACGTCTCCACCCATGATCGCGATCAGTCCTCGATGGTTCGTGCCGGTGGCGATCACGTCGCCGGCGTCGAGCGAGTGCACGGACGTCACCCATTCGATCACACGCGGGAGCTGGTGGGCCATGTCGTCGGTGTTGAAGTTCTGCCTCAAATTGCCGTTGGTCCACGATTGAATCTGCAGATTCTGAGGGTTAGCAAACTCGTCGGGGGTGACGAGGTATGGGCCCATCGGCGCGAAAGTCTCGCGAGATTTCATCTGGTAAAAGGGCGTGACCCCACGGGCGGAGCCGTCGAGGAAGTTCATGTACCCGAAGATGTAGTCGAAGGCGTCCGCTGCTTTGACGTTCGACGCGTGCTTGCTGATTACCAGGGCCATCTCGGCTTCGAATTCGAAAATGGACGCGGGCACGTCGGGTAAGATGACAGTGTCGCCGTTTCCGATGACCGCGTTTGGCGATTTGAGGAACGCGTTGATTGGCGCGGGCTCGTCTCGCGTGCCGTCTTCCATATAGTTAACGGCCATCGCCACGATGTTGTGCGGTTTGGGCATCGGCGACCGCAGCCGGACGCTGTCCAACGCGACGCCGGACCCTTGATCCGCGGCGGCTTGAATCGCGCCTTTGTATTGCGCGAAGTTCGCAATTACGCCGTTGATGAGATCCTGCGGCGATAGGTGCGGGACATCGCTTACCGCGCCGGATACGTCCACTATCGAATCGCCTTTGACCACGCCAAGTGTGAAATCGTTGAAAAATGCTAGCTTCATTCTGCCCCTCCTGTTTCTCTGTCTGTCGGTGCCATCGTCGTATTCCGGTCATTCCGTTTCGGTTTCGTGCATTATGTCGCGCTGCTGCTTGAACGCGCCCCAACCTTCCTTGGTGAGGCGGTTCAGGCGCTCTTTCGCCACTTCATCGTCTCGCGTTCCGCTGGCGACGGCCTCCAGGTTCGGGTCGTCTCGATACGCCAACGCCTCCTGGAACCCGGCGAGCTCATAGGCTCGATTGATGAGCATTTTGTTCAAGCGCACGGTTGTCTGTGGTAGCGACGCGAGTTTGTGCGCCATGTTCTCCGCTTCTTCGAGCAAGCTGTCGGTCGGCACCACCCGATTCACGAGGCCGATCTCGCGAGCCTCTTCGGCGCCGAATTGGTCGCCCAGCATCATGATCTCTTTCGCGCGTTTCAGGCCGACCAAAAACGGCGTAATCAGCACTGGCGGGGGAAATCCGTGACGAATCTGGATCTCCCCGAATCTGGCGTCCTCGGCGGCCAGTGTGAAATCGCACACGCCGGCGAGTTCGCACCCCTGCCCTACCGCATGTCCGCGAACCGCGGCGATTACGGGCTTCGCGAACGACCATATCCGTAGCTGGACTTCCATGCCGCTCGGAGCAGGGTCGTCGTCGGGATACATCGATGCGTAAAGGTCGCCGCCCGCCGTGAACGCCCGACCGGCGCCAGTCAGCACGACCGCCCGGACTTCGTCGTCGGCCTCAGCCTTGTCGAGCGAGGCGTCAAGCAGCCGCAAGATGTTCTTGTTCATCGCGTTGAGCACGGTTGGACGGTTCATCGTCACGACCGCGAAGCCGTCTTTCTTCTCGTACAACACGTCGTCGGGACCCGGCGGTGGAATTTCGATGCCGTCTGGGGTCTTCTTGATTTCGGTCACAGGCGTCCCCTCATGAGGTGATTTCGGGCGAATTGTACACCATGAAAGGCGGCAAGGGACCGACGGGACGACGAGGACTGACGGGAGGGCAAGTTGAGCGCGATCGCGACGTCCGGGACCGTTCTCATGAGGCGACATCATCGCTCCGCGTAGAACCCACCGCGGGGGTACGCGACTGAGTCGGTCAGGTTTTGCATTGACCAATGCCGGGATCAGGTAGTAACTTGCGACCACACCACATCCGAAACCGGAGGCGCCTCACCATGAGCAACCTGAAGATCCGAGACGTTCGCGTCATCATGACCGAGCCTGACGGGATCAGGCTGGTGGTCGTCAAAGTCGAGACCAACGAACCCGAGCTCTACGGCGTCGGTTGCGCCACGTTCACGCAGCGACCGACAACGGTCGCCGCGGCTGTCAACGACTATCTCCGTCCGTTTCTGATCGGCAAGAATCCGGCCGACATCGAAGACATCTGGCAGTCGTCGTACGTCTCGTCGTACTGGCGGAACGGGCCTGTGCTAAACAACGCACTCGGCGGCGTCGACCAGGCGTTGTGGGACATCAAGGGCAAGCTGGCAGGCATGCCCGTCTACGATCTGCTGGGCGGTAAGGCGCGCGACGCCGCGGCCGTGTACGTCCACTCGACTGGGCGCGATCCGCAGGAGGTAGAAAACCGAGCTCGGGCGTTCATCGACGACGGCTTTCACTACATCCGCGTCCAGACTTCGACACCGGGATACGCCACATACGGCACGCACGGCGCCAACCCCGACGTAGAGTTGCGGACCGGCGCCCGCGTCGTCACGGACCGAGTCGAAAACCCCGATCCCGACACGTTGTACGCTCACCCCGCCGGAATATTCGAACCTCGACCGTACGTGAAGTCGGCGCTCGCGCTATTCGATCACATGCGATCGAGCATCGGCTGGGACATCGAGCTTCTGCACGACGTACACGAACGCATCCCGCCGATCATGGGCGTCGAGCTCGCGAAAGAGGTCGAGGCGTTCAAGCTGTTCTTTTTGGAAGACCTGTTCGCCCCCGAAGACAACGACTACTTCCGCATCGTTCGCCAGCAGACCAGCACCCCGCTAGCGATGGGTGAGCTCTACAACAACCCGCACGAGATCACGCCGATGATCAAAGATCGGCTGATCGATTTCATCCGAGTACACATCTCACAGATCGGCGGGCTTACGCCTGCGCGCAAGCTGGCTGCGCTGTGCGAAGCGTTCAACGTGCGGACCGCGTGGCACGGTCCGGGCGACACGTCACCTGTTGGCCACGCCGCTAATCTGATGCTTGATCTGAACACATGGAACTTCGGCATCCAGGAGTACGCCATCTTCGGAGAGCGCACCAGAGAGGTCTTCCCTGGCTGTCCGGAGGTCCGTGACGGCTACATGTGGTCCAACGGCGGGCCCGGCCTCGGGATCGACGTCGACGAGGCGCTGGCGGCCAAGTATCCGTTCCGCGATCGTGCGTACGGAGGCGCCTGGGGCACGATTCGGCGCGCCGACGGCAGCGCTGTGCGACCGTAGATTCGCGACTTGGCGGGCCAAACGATATAATTGACGCGCCAACCGGAGCGACGACGAGAACGCGCTTGAGGAGGTGACGATTGGCGAATAAAATCGACTTCAATTGCGACATGGGCGAGAGCTTCGGCATGTACACGATGGGCTTCGACGACGAGGTCATCAAGCACATCACATCCGCCAATATCGCCTGCGGCTTCCACGCCGGCGATCCGAACTGGATGCGCACAACCGTTGAACTCGCCGAAGCGAACGGCGTCGGAGTCGGCGCTCACCCGAGCTTCCCGGACCTGAGCGGGTTCGGTCGCCGAAACATGAACGCCACGCCCACAGAGGTCAAAAATGACGTCGTTTACCAGATGGGCGCATTGCAGGCTTTCACGTCGGCCAAAAAGCTCCAGCATATGAAGCCGCACGGCGCGATGTACAACATGGCGGTCGACGACCAATCGCTGGCGACAGCCATCTGCGAAGCGGCGCTGGAGGTCGACTCCAACGTCGTGCTGCTGGCGCTGGCAGGCTCGCAATGGATCGACGTCGCCAAGAACGCCGGGCTTCGTGTGGCGAGAGAGATCTTCGCCGACCGAGCCATGAACCCGGACGGCACGCTTGTGTCACGGTCATTACCCGGAGCCGTGGTCCACGACACCGACGAGGTCGTCGAACGAAGCTTGCGAATGGTCACCGAGGGTAAGGCTGTGGCGATATCCGGCGAGGTCATCGAATTGGAGGCCGACAGCATCTGCCTGCACGGCGACACTCCCGGCGCGGTCGAGATGGCGCGGGCGCTCAAAGCCGCACTGCGTGCCGAGGGCGTCGACATCCTCCCGCTCGGCGAGCTGGTCTGAGGGTCCGATGAACCAAGACCCGGTCATCGTGCCGGTCGGAGACAGGGCTCTGTTGGTCGAGTTCGGCGATTCCATCGATCCCGACATCAACAAACGCGTCCACGATCTGACTGCGAGCATCGACACTGCCGACGTTCCCGGTGTCGTGGAATTGATCCCCACTTATAGGTCGCTCCTCATATCATACGACCCGATGACAACCACGCCCGATGCTCTGCAAACAGCAGTTTCGGATTATTTGTCGCCCGACCCCCAGATTGTCGCCAGGTCTCCGAGAATCGTTCACATCCCGACCTTGTACGGGGGTGAGCACGGACCGGACATCGATTTCGTGTCACAAAATTCGGGCCTCTCGAACGACGTGATCGTCGACATACACTCCTCCGTTGATTACTTGGTATATGGGATGGGCTTCAGCCCGGGCTTTCCCTATCTAGGCGGTTTGGATGATCGCCTCATAACTCCCAGACTGAAGAGCCCGCGAACGCACGTCGCGGCCGGATCCGTCGCCATAGCAGAGACCCAAACCGGCGTGTACCCGGTGGCTAGCCCTGGAGGATGGCGGCTAATCGGCCGTACACCGATCAGGTTGTTCGACCCCGACGTCAACCCGCCCGCCGTCATCCATGCGGGCGACCGAGTGCGGTTCGTGCCGATGAGTGGCCCTGACGAATACGAGCGCATTCTAAATCAGGTTCGGGACGGCTCTTTCAGCGTCACGATCGAGGGCGGACCATGAGCGTCGCGACCCTTGAGATACAGACGCCCGGAATGCATACGACCGTCCAGGACCTTGGCAGGACGGGGTTTCAACGTTTCGGCGTGCCAGTCGCGGGCGCCGCGGACCCAACGGCTCTGCGAGTCGCCAACATCTTAGTCGGCAATCGTGAGGGGGCGGCTGCCCTCGAAGTGACCGCCATCGGCCCGAAGGCAACGTTCCTGTCCGACACGGTCATCGCGATCACCGGGGCTGACCTCGGGGCGCTCATCGACGGCCAACCGGTTCCTCGATGGCGGAGCGTACCGGTCGCGAGCGGCAGCACACTTGAGTTCACCGGCCCATCCGACGGAATGCGCGCTTATCTGGCGCTTACCGGCGGTATCGTCGTGCCGGTGGTCATGGGCAGCCGATCCACTTACGTGCTCGGCGGCATCGGCGGTCTCGAAGGTAGGCCGCTCGTCTCCGGCGATGTCTTGAAGTCTCTGCTCATCGCTAACGCTTCGGGTTTTCGAGCTGAGGAGATGCCGGAAGATATCGAGCCGCCCGTGTATGGAAACGAACACGAACTACGGGTGGTTCTCGGTCCGCAAAAAGATGCGTTTACCGATGTTGGAGTCTCGACTTTTTTGTCGTCGCAATACACGGTCACTGCGGATTCGGACCGCATGGGATGCAGGCTGGAAGGGCCCGTGATCGAGCACGTGTCCAGTCCCGACATCGTGTCGGACGCCAACGCCTTCGGATCGATCCAGGTGCCGGGGATTGGCCAACCGATTATTCTGCTGGCGGACCGAGGCACAACAGGAGGCTACCCTAAAGTCGCGACGGTCATCAGTCCGGACGTTGGGCTCGTAGCCCAAGCGATGGTCGGAGACACCGTCAGATTCGCGGCGGTCACGGTCGCCGAGGCGTACGAGATACTGCGCGAGCAGGAGCAGATGATCGCCGAGATCAAGCGATCCGTTGGCGTCGACCGGTCAGGCGCATTCTCCATCGCCGCCGACGGCATGTCGCTGCCGGTAACGACCGAGACTGGCGACCGCGTGGCGCGCCCGGATTCGATCGCGACTCCGAAGCGCACCGATGTCAGACCCGTTTCCGTCACCATGGACGGTCAGGATTTCGAGTTCGAAGTCGAGGTGCGGCACGAAACCTGATCGCCGCTTTGACCGCAAAACAACGCAGCACAGGAGACAACCATGAGCAAACGAATCGCGATTTTCGGCGCGGGCGCCGCCGGGAGCTACCTCGGAGCGTTCCTCACCCGCGAGAGGTACGACATCACCCTGATCGACATGTGGGGAGAGCACGTGGAGGCGATGCGCGCGAACGGTCTGCGAGCGTCGGGCTCCCAGGGCGACTTCACGGTGCCGGTCAACGCTATGCACCTGTCGGACGCGATGCAGATACAGGGCAAGTTCGACATCGCGTTCCTGGCGATGAAGAGCTACGACACGGAGTGGTCGGCGCACTTCCTGAAGCGTCTCCTCGCTCCGGACGGAGTCGTCGTCGATTCGCAAAACTGCATGAACGACCAGCTCATCGCGTCGATCGTCGGCCACGGCCGCGAGGTGGGCTGCGTGATGTCCGGCATCACGGTCGCTTTGTGGGAGCCGGGACACGTCACCCGCGGCGGCCAGCCGGGACACACCGTGTTCCGCGTCGGCGAGCTCCACGGCAAAATCACTCCCAGGGTCGAAGAGATCGCCGAGATGCTTTCCTGCATCGACGGTACGAAGGCTACTGAAAACATCTGGGGAGAACGTTGGTCCAAGCTCACGACCAACTCCAGCGGCAACCCCGTCGGCGCGATGACCGACCTCGGGTCGTACGGCGTGGCGTCCAACTCCGACGCGCGCAGAATCCAGATAAACATCTGCAAAGAATCGTGCCAGGTCGCGCTGGCCCAGAATTACGATGTCGAGCCGATCAGGGGCATCGCTGCTGAGACCTACGCCAGATCCGACGACGGCGAAGTGTACGAGGAGATCGACGCCAAGTTCCAACCCGGACCTCCCGGCGGCACCGACTGGAAGTCGTCCATGGGCCAGGACGTTCTGAAGGGTCGTCACACCGAGGTCGAGTTCATGAACGGCTACATTTCCGCCCAGGGTCGAGCATCCGGCGTCCCGACCCCGATCAACGATGCGATCGTCCGGGTGGTGAGCGAGATCGACACCGGCCAGCGCAAGCCCAGCCCCGACAACATCGCGGCGGTGCTCCGGATGGCGGGGATGGCGTAAGGGTGTTGGCGTTACGCAAATGCGTCAAACATCACGCCTCTGAGTCCGCAGACAAAGAATCTCATCGGAGACAGGACGCATGTGCCTGCCGTGGCCAGATAGATCTCCGGCGAGGCGCGGCGGGAGGGTTTGAAACCCTCCCCTACGGATTGTGCCCAGGCGACGTTAATCCGGAGCGCGATGCCAGCTTGGCTGTGAACGGCCAGAGCGCCAACTCTGTTTTCGGTGAACGGTGGTCTCGGCCTTTGAGCCGAGCCTGCGCCCTTTCCGCATGAGCGAGCTGCTCACCGAACTCGCGCATTGGACCGATGGGTTCGCGCAGAGCGATTGGTCGTCGATCCTTCTGTTCTTGCTGGCTTTCAGCGAGTCGATATTCTTTCCGATTCCTCCTGACCCGCTGCTGATGGCGATTGGAATCGCGAAGCCTGATTCCGCCATCTGGCTCGCCGGATTGGTCACCGTTGGATCGGTTGCGGGAGCGTTCGTCGGCCACACGCTGGGCCGCAAACTCGGCCGGCCGGTTCTCAATCGGTTCGTATCGGACAGGAAGCTCGGGCAAGCCGAGTCGCTGTTCGACAAGTTTGGCGTGTGGGCCATCATCATTGCCGCGTTCACGCCGATACCGTACAAGGTGTTCGCTATCCTGGCCGGTGTCATGAAATTGCCGGTACGCCCGTTTCTGATCGCTTCATTGATTGGCCGCGGGGCCAGGTTCTTCCTGATAGGCGTGTTGATTTTCGTTTTCGGCGAGTCGATTCAGACTTTCTTCGACGACTACTTCATGTGGATCACGATCGCGGTCGGGCTCGGGATCGTCGCTATTGTCGCGGCCACGTTCATCGTGACTCGAGCACGAAAATAGAGAAGAACGTCAGGCCAGCCCGGACGGTTTCGACCCGTGTACGGCGCTGAATCGACGCTGCAGTTGCGCCACACTAGCCAAGCAATCTCAGGCAGGTGCTAACGCGCGCACTTTTGTTGTAAACTGGTATCGCCAACCGCGATGCGAGGTTCCTCTGAGGCTCGACTTTCCGTCGACGAGCTCTGGGACAGGCGCCCGCGAGATGGCAATTCATTTGAACTCATTAATCAGGAGGTATCATGACAGACTCATTGACAGGTAAAGTGGCCATTGTCACCGGCTCGGGTGGAGGCATTGGCCGGGGAGTCGCCATGCTGATGGCGGCGGAAGGCGCCAAGGTTGTGGTCAACGACCTGGGCACCGCGGTCGACGGCGAAGGCAATTCCAGCTCGCCGGCAGACAGCGTTGTCGCCGAGATCAAGGCCGCCGGCGGCGAAGCGGTCGCCAACTACGAGTCGGTCGCCACGATGGAAGGCGGCGAGAACATCGTTAAGTCCGCGTTGGACAACTTCGGCAAGCTCGACATCGTGGTCACGGTTGCCGGAATCCTTCGAGACCGGATGATCTTCAACATGACCGAAGAGGAATGGGACGCGGTCATCGCCGTCCACCTCAAGGGCACCTTCTCTGTCGTCAAGTACGCATCGATTCTGTTCCGCCAGCAGCGCAGCGGCAGAATCATTACTTTCAGCTCCGAGTCAGGACTTTTCGGCAACTCAGGCCAAGGCAACTACGCGGCAGCCAAATCGGGAATCGCCGGATTCACGAAAGTGGTCGCTCGCGACCTCGGTCGATACGGCGTCACCGCCAACTCGATCGCGCCCAGGGCTTCCACACGGATGACGGCGACGGTGCCCGACACCGCCCGACAGATGCGAAACGCACGAGGCGATCGAGACGACGCCGAGCCAGTCCAGCCGCCTTCGATGGACGCAAGCGGCGTTGCGCCGATGGTGTGCTACCTGGCCTCCGACATGGCCGACGGAGTCAATGGACAGACATTCCTTCTGTACGAAGGCAACGTCACGTTGCTGTCATTGCCCCGAAGGATCCGCACGATCTTCAAGCAGGGTCGATGGACGCTCGACGAAATCGCGGAACTGGCCCCGAAGCACATTACACAGAACCTTCCGAATCCGTCGCCGGTTCAACCTCCGCGTCAGTAACGCCGGAGCGAATTGTCGAAGGTTCATTCCCCAACACATGCTAGGAGAACAAAACTCATGGGAGATATGCTGAAAGATAAGGTAGCAATCGTCACCGGCTCGGGCCGGGGCATCGGCCGAGGAATCGCCCTCCTCATGGGCTCGGAAGGCGCAAGCGTCGTGGTCAACGACCTTGGCGGCGCTGTTGACGGCACCGGCGACTCCAACTCACCAGCCGACGAAGTGGTCGCTGAGATCAAAGCTGCCGGCGGAAACGCCGTCGCCAACTATGAATCCGTCGCCACAATGGAAGGCGGAGAGGCCATCGTCAAGAGCGCGATCGACAACTTCGGAAAGCTCGACATCGTCGTGACGCCCGCGGGCATCCTTCGCGACCGAATGATCTTCAACATGACCGAAGAAGAGTGGGACGCGGTTATCGCCGTCCACCTCAAAGGCACGTTCTCGGTCTCCAAATACGCGTCGATTCTGTTCCGCCAGCAGCGCAGCGGATGCATCATCACGTTCTCGTCGACGTCCGGGTTGTACGGCAACTCCGGCCAGGCTAATTACGGCGCGGCCAAAGACGGCATAGCCGGATTCACGCGAGGCGTCGCTCGTGACCTGGGCCGATACGGCGTCAGGGTCAACAGCATCTCGCCTGGCGCAAGCAGCCGAATGACCGCCACCGTACCCGCGTCCGCTCAGCAGGTTCGCGCTGCGAGCGGCATTCAAGCTGCGGGTCCGGTTCGCCCGACCCTCGAACTCAACCGCGACCCCGATGACGTGGCCCCGTTCGTAACGTGGCTCGCCTCGGACGCGGCCAAGGACGTCAACGGCTACGTGTTCCACGTTACCGGCGGCCAGATTTCGCTGATGAACAATCCGGAGATCTCACGCGCGATGACGGTTGCCGGCAACTGGACGGTCGACGAGATCGCGGTCATGTTCCCAGGCACGTTGGGCATGGACCTTGTCAATCCGGCCCCGCGCCAAGCGCCGCGAGAGTAAGACCAGAACCATTGGAAGATAGTCGTAGGGGAGGGTTTCAAACCCTCCCGTGCGATTCGCATACACACCAGCGAGGTCATGCGGCATCAAGCTACTTGATCGCCGCAGGGCAACGTTGTCCGTAGGCAAGATTGGCGGGAGGGTTTAAAACTCTCCCCCACCGGGCATGATCTCGGCCCTCACACAACCTCATGCTGATCGCTGATCTCTGACTGCTCGTCGATCCCAACTCCACCCATGCACTCGGAGGCGAACGTGGACATCCGATTCACCGAAAGCGAAGAGTCCTTCCGCGAGGAAATCCGAGAGTTCTTGCGCACGGAACTCCCCGACGACTGGGACCCGATGGGGCAAGGCAGTCCGTTTTCGCCAGGGCAGTTTCCCTTCACCAAGGAGTTGTCCAAAAAGCTTGCCGACAAGGGCTGGCTAACTCTCGCCTGGCCCGAGGAGTACGGCGGACAGGCTCGCTCGATCATGGAGCAACTCGTCTACCGCGAGGAGATGAGCTACTGGGGCGCGCCCGGCACCGACCTCGGCGTTGGTGCCATCACCTGGGTCGGCCCTACGCTCATGATCGCGGGCACCGAAGAGCAGAAGCGTGAGCATCTGCCCTACATCGCCGAGGCCGAGCGATACTGGTGCACACTCTACTCAGAGCCCGGCTCCGGCTCCGACCTGGCATCGCTGCAAACCTCCGCCACCCTCGATGGCGACGACTACGTGATCAACGGTCAGAAGATCTGGACCAGCGCGGCGCACATCGCGGACTGGGGCTGGCTCGCCGCTCGCACCGATCCCGACGCGCCGAAGCATCGGGGCATCAGCTTGTTCCTGCTCGATATGAAGTCGCCCGGAGTCTCTGTGCGGCCCATCGTCAACATGGCGGGCGGGCACGAGTTCAACGAGGTCTTCTTCGAGGACGTTCGCATACCCAAGACCAACCTGGTTGGCGAGGAGAACCGCGGCTGGTACTCCCTGGCCGTGGCGCTTGACTTCGAACGTTCGGGTGTCGGGTATTCGGCCTCCGCCCGGCGGATCCTTGAGACTCTGGTCGAGTACGCCAAAGAGACCGAAAAGAACGGCAAGCCCCTGTCGGAGGACCCGATCATTCGCCGAAAGCTCGCCGAGCGATTCGTCGAAACCGACGTCTCTCGGTGGCTGTCGTATCAGGTCGCCTGGATGCAAAGCCGGGGCGTGGTGCCCAACGCCGAGGCGTCGATGTCCAAGATGTACGGCACTGAGCTCACTCAGCGCGTCGCCGCAACCGGCATGGACATCCTCGGCATGGCGGGGCAGCTCTCGCAAGGATCGAAGTGGGCGCCGCTCGAAGGCTACATCCAGCGCACCTATCTGAGCTCCGTCTCAGCGACCATCGCCGCGGGCACGTCCGAGATACAACGGGACATCATCGCCCGTCGAGGCCTGGGCCTGCCGAGAGCGTGAGCGATCGACCGAACATCGTCTTCATCCTGCCGGACCAGCTGAGACCCGATTTCCTGAGTTGCTACGGCGCGACCTTCATCGACACCCCAAACATCGATTGGATCGCCGATCAGGGCACGCGATACGACCGTGCATACTCCGCGTCACCCGTGTGCGTCCCAGCCCGCACAGCCCTGCTCACCGGCATGAATGCAATCCGTAACGGCGTCGCCGACAACCTGCACGCGGTGCGCGGCGACTACAACGAAGTCGGCATCAGGACGTGGCCGCAGCTCCTCGCCGATGTCGGGTACTACACCGCGGGCGTCGGCAAGATGCACTTCTACCCGTGGGACGCGCGCCACGGCTTCCAGTATCGGGTCATCGCCGAGGACAAACGCTGGCTCCATATCCGCGACGACTACTACCAGTACCTCCGAGAGCGTGGACTGCGAAAGTACCACGGCAACGAACACGAAAGCTATCTCGAGAATCGAGGCGCGATCACGAATCTGCTGCCCTGGGAGCACTCAATCGACCGGTTCGTAGGCCGCGAGGCGTGTCGTTTCATCGACAACTACGGCGGCGACGGCCCGTTCGCCCTGATGGTCGGTTTCCCCGGTCCGCACTGCCCGTACGATCCTTCGCCAGATTTCCCCGAGACGTTCGACCCGGACGACATGCCCGAAGCCATCCCAGAGGTCGCGGGAGACACCCCAGTGTTGCGTCAGCAAAACATCGACGGTAACAAGCGACCCTGGAACGGCGTCGACTACACCGAGTTCACCGATGCCCACAAAAAGACCATCCGAGCCCACTATTCCGGCCTGGTCAAACAGATTGACCACGAAGTTGGCGCGATCATAGAGTCGCTCCGCAGTAACGGATTACTCGACAACACCGTGATCTTCTTCGCAACAGATCACGCCGACTATCTGGGCGATCACAACCTGATCGGCAAAGCATCGTTCTACGAATCCGCATGGCACATCCCCATGCTCGTGCGTCTGCCAGGCGGCCCAACAGGTCAATCATCCGACGATCTCGTTGAACTCCGTGACGTCACCGGGACGATGTTGGCCGCCGCAGGTGTGACGATCCCTTCACACATGGACTCAACAACGCTGCCTGGTCTTGGCCTGTCCGACGCGCCCCCTCGCGACCGGATCGTCGGCATGCTCTCCAACGGCTGGTGCATCTTCGACGGCGAATGGAAGTTAGCCAAATACTCGACCGGCGAGACGCTGTTGTTCAACATGCGCGATGACCCGGCCGAGCAACACAACCTAGCGTCAAAACCAGCCCACGTCGACAAATACCGACGACTCGACACCGACCTCACCCTCGATCTCATGGAGTCGTACCGGTTCGCGATGCATGACCGCCTAGCCCAGTCCGGCGACATGTCTCAAGATCCCGCCTTCGGCCTAGAAGGTTGGCGCCGCCCCTACCCTGCTACGGTAGAGTTTGTGTCTGAATAGAATCATTTGAACCGACGGCCAAGCCTTTATGCAATCGACGCGGATCATCGGCTCACCTTCGATAAACTCGGTCCGAACGGAGCGGTGAGAATTTCTTTTCTTGGTTCCGCCACGAACTCGGGTTCATCACGGATAAGAAAGTGTTTCCCACGTTTGTGGTGAGCCTATCGAACCACGGGTCGTCTTTTGCGAACAGCGGTGATGATGATATGAAATTAGGGATCGGGATATTGTCTTGCAAGTCTATATACATCTGGGAACAGTGGAGGAGGCCCACCGATGACTGAACAATTCGTGTACGTATCGGAAGCGCGATTTGAGATGAAAGACGGGTACCGAAACGCCTACCAGGGCGAGATCGCGGAACCTGTGGTTTACGGCGTCCAAGGAGCGCTCAAAGAGTACTACCGAGCGCCCTCAGATGCCCCGCCGATCGCGTCGACGCTGGATCACATCGTGTCCGCAGTAGCCGGTTGAATGTACGGCACTCTGCGTGGCGCGCTGTCAGCGCGCGAAACTGGTCTGGACATCGACACTTACACGGCAACCGCTGAGGGACGCATCGAAAGCGTCGATCGCACGATCCGCATCACCGAGATCGCGGTCAACTACTCGATCAGCATCGTCAGCGGAAAACGTGAGGACGCGGAGAGAGCGGTTCGCGTTCACGCCGGAGGCTGCCCTGCTTACCAGAGCGTGAAGGATGCGATCGACATCACCTGGACTGCCGACATTGAGGAACGGGCGGAGTAGTAGAGCGCGAGGATCGGTTTTGGGAGTCTGTTAGCACCCTCACAACCACAAAGACATCGCCCGACGAACTCCATTCCTCAGCCGGTCATGGTTTCATTGGCGATGCTCGAAATTCGAAAAGCTGTTTCGATTTTGGGCGTTTCAGTTGCCGAACTGACAGGCGCAGCCATCTTCATTCGGCTAACTACATGATCGATGTGAATTCCCGAAGGACAGTGATGACGGTCCTTTAACGTTGCGGAACGCCAGAAAGTCGCCGAGTTCGACGACACGCCAACGCGGGAAATGGGCGTCGAGCCCGTCGCGAAATTCGAGGGACCGTGATTTTGTCAGTCCGAAATATTTCGCGCTACCGGTAATCGACGAACACCCGTTCCTTCGCCAGGAATGAAACCGACCGACTGAAGTCGATGAACTTCGACTCATCTTCGACGGCCATTTCACCGCCTCGAACTGATTCCGGTATCGCAAGTTCGGGCGTTCGGTATGTGCGGTCGGCCCAGAGCTCAGCGTGGCCGGTGTACGGCTCCACGACCGTACCCCGTGCCTGTCGCAGCACAGCCTCGAACTCGTCTTCGTATCGATGCACCTGAATGTAGCGTTTGATGCGGCCTGTTGCACCTGGTCCGCCCCTAATTATGGGACCATGGTTGGTGCGCCAGTAGAGTTGGGCTTCCTCGAGTGACAAGTGTTTGAGATGGCGCAACGGATAGTGGGTTTTCACGAGCGAGCTCATCTCGGTGGCCACCAGGTTCTCCGGCGACGGGTTGATCTGTGGGTACTCGTACGCGAACCATAAAGGGGAGTTCGGAAAGTCGATGAACTTTGCCTCGTCCTCAACCAACTCCTTACCGGCCGTCTGCCCTTTCGTCGAGTTTCTGGCGGAGGCCATGTCATCGCGAGTCCTCCACCACACCTCGGCGACACCGTCGTACGGTTCCTCCATCATCCCGCGAGGCCCTTCGGTGACCCTAGCTGCATCGAGCAGGGTGTGGACCTGGACGTAACGCAGCATGTTCAATGTCTGTGCATGACTGGCCACCAACGGTCCGTGGCGCTCTCGCCAATACTCCTGGAACTCCGCGCGTGTCATCTCAGGTTTTCGGCGCAACATATAGGTTAGACGAATCATCTGGCTTTCTCCTCGGGGAGCGCAACCTCTCAATGTTTTGGACGGGCATCCCCAAGCCGCTGGGTAGCTTGTGATGCGGCTACTCTACTACAAGGTGCACATTTAGCCAATTGCCGATGTTTGTCTACTCGGATGACCAGTGACTCCGATCTTGAATCCAGACGACTTTCGAGACTCAGATCTGACTGGCAGCGCGGCGTCTCTGTTATTTACAGGTTTCGCCGGCAGAGATAAACTGGACATCCCCGACCACCGAACGGCCAACATCGAAAGGCATCAACGTGAATTTCGGATTCTATCTGCCGAGCCACGGTCTCACAGCGAGGCGCGGGCCGCTGATCGAAATTGCTCGCGACGGCGAACGTCACGGATTTCACTATATGGTCGTTGACGACCACATCATCGCCCCCAAAGTGATGTCTTCGCCTTATCCGTACTCGATCGGTGGCGACGTCCCGTGGGAAGACGACGGCGAACACCTAGAACAACTGGCAGAGCTCACGTTTCTGGCGGCAGTCACGGAACGGATCCGCCTGGTCCCGAGCGTCATGATCGTTCCATACCGCAATCCCGTGTTGACCGCGAAGATTCTGGCGACGCTGGACGTCCTTTCCGAGGGACGATTGACGTTGGGCGTTGGCGTCGGTTGGGCGGAGGAAGAATTCGAGGCGCTGGATGCTCCGCCGTTCGCCGACCGCGGCCTGGTGACCAACGAGTACCTCGAGACGTTCAAAGAGCTGTGGACATCCGACAACCCGACCTACCACGGAAAGTACGTGAACCTGTCCAACATCGAGTTCTCACCGAAGCCGGTTCAGAAACCGCATCCGCCGATATGGGTTGGCGGTCAAAGCCGCCCGGCCATCAGGCGCGCCGTCGAGCACGGCAACGCTTGGCATCCGGTTGGCGCGACGCCCGCTACACCGTTGGAGCCTACGAAACTCGCCGCCGACATCGCGTACATGCACACGCACGCTGGCCGCATCGACAGGGACCCGTCTGAAGTCGGGGTAGCCATGAAAGCGCCGCTCTACGACACCGATCAATCAACGAGCAAAGAGCGCCGCCGCTTTTCCGGCGAACCACAACAGATTACTGAGGACATCAACACCTACGCCGATTTGGGCGTGACTGATCTGATTTTCGATGTCCGCAGTCCGGACTTGAATCAAACCTTGGAGCAACTGGCGTGGCTTTCCGAGGATGTCATCTCACAGGTCTAATCGCAATAATGTCAAACCAACTCGCTGATACATTTGGATCTGATAGCCGCCAGGAGTTTGCAAAAACGTTGACTCCACCGTTGCTCGTCGCCCTAACCACGATGTTCGGGTTGCAGATGCTACGGCTATTGATAACGGATCTTGCGGTTTACCTGCGACAGATCAAAGAGGTGGATATTGCGCTGCTTGGGTTGATTAGCCTGTCGGTCTTTTTGACCGGTTTTTTGGCACCGATCATTGCCCGGGTTTTGTCACGACGAAACGCCGTCATCGTGACCGGCGCTGGCCTGGCGCTGGCAAGGGTGGTCGAACAATTCGTCTCGTCGGCGCCGGTGGATTTGGCTCTCACGATAGCCGGGACGATTTTGTTCCTGTGGTTCATCCCTGTCTTGGTCTCAGAACTCGAAGATGAAGACGCCGGGCACGCTGGTTCGGTTGGGATCGGCTTGCTGCTTGGGATTTCAGGCGACACCGCCGTCAAAGGAGTGTTCGACACAGTGGACCTTTCGTGGGTGCAAGGGTCGTCGGCAGACATCGTTGTTGGTGGTATGACGTTAGCCTTTTGCGGATTGTTGTGGCGATTGTTCGACGGTCGACCCGGCCACGAAAACGGCAAAGCGGCATTCCAGCCCGCTCTGCTCCTTGCGATCGGTCCGCTGCTCGTAATCGAGTTGATGCTGTTTCAGAACATCGGTCAGCAGACCGTACTGACAGGTTGGCCTCAACCAGCAGCGTACACGCTGATTTTGGCGGCCAATTTGGCTGGCGCTGTTGCCGGTATGGTTTCGGTCAAGATCGAGCAAAATGTCGCCTGGCCAACGGTTGCGGTGGCCGGCATTGTTTTGATTCTGGTGACAATTGGCGAGTGGTCGGGGATATGGGCTGCCATTGCGCTGTTGGCAGGACAACTAATCGCATCCGCAGTTTTCGTCAGAGTCGCGGCCAGCGCTCGCGGATCGTCTAGAGCCGCCCGGAGTGTTGGTGAGGCTGTTTGGTTCAACCTGGGGATGCTCCTGTTTCTCATCTTTGTTTTCGCATACTATGCTAGCTACGATGCCAACCTTCCGATACCGCGAGGGGCGATCTTACCGATCGCCGCGGGCATAGCGACCTTGCCGCTGCTGATGGGCGGATTCGCATACGCACGATCGCCCGTGGCGGTCCGAATACGGTGGACGCCGGTCGTTCCGTTGGCGCTCCTTCTATTGCTACCGGCTGTGCAATTTGTGACCTGGGTCGACCTTAAACCGACGGCTGGCGCCGGCTTGCCAATCCGCGTCATGTCCTACAATCTCCACCAGGGTTTCGATGTAAACGGTACGTTGGGATTGGAGGCTTTGGCCCAGGTGATCGAGAACCAAAATCCCTCGATCGTCGCTCTCCAAGAAGTCTCTCGTGGGTGGGTGATAGACGGGTCGGTGGACATGTTGGTTTGGATGTCACAGCGCCTCGAGATGCCCTATGCATGGGGCCCTGCTGGGGATTCTGTGTGGGGAAACGCGGTTCTGAGCCGGTTGCCGATCATTAATTCAAGCAATGAATTCATGCCAAACAACGACGATATCCTGCTCAACCGGGCATTTTTGACCGTGACAGTGGACTTGGGCGGCGGCAAGACGCTCGACGTAATCGCAACACATCTTCACGCGGGCAACGAAGACAGCGATCTTCGGGTTCCGCAGACGGAGGCGATCTTGACGCACTGGTCAGGCGGCGCCAACACCGTTGTGATGGGAGACCTCAACGCACATGCCGAACACCCGGAAATGCTGTCTCTGTTCGATTCGGGCTTTGTCGATGCATTCGTCGCATCTGGTTCATCGGGCTCCGGGTTTACCTCGGAGGCCGACACACCGTGGCAGCGTATCGACTATATCTTGACCACACCGGACCTCAGTGTTCGCGAATTCGAAATCTCGGAAAGTCTGGCGTCTGATCATTTCGCCGTCTCGACCACACTGTACAAATAGCCTCGCTCCGCCCGGAAACGATGACATGCGCAAGACTCTCGTAATTGCCAACCCAAACTCGGGCGCTGGCCGTCTCGGCAAGTGCTGGGACCACATTCTCAAGCAGATTCAGGAACAAAGCGGCCAATCCGTCGATTGGGAATTAACCACTCGTCAAGGCCAGGCAACGGAGCTTAGCCGCGAAGGCGTCGGCGCGGGATACAACCTCATAGTCGCGGTGGGTGGAGACGGCACGGCCAATGAAGTTCTGAACGGCTTCGATATGACGGCGGATCATGAAGACGGGCCAACTCTGGGGTTGCTCCCTTTCGGCACCGGGAACGACCTGGCGAGGAGCTTGGGCATTCCCAAAGATATGGCACAAGCCATCGAATTATTGAACCAACAACAAACTCGACAGATCGACGTTGGCAAGATAACGGCCCTCGACGACTCGGGCTGCATAGTGACTCGGCATTTCCTCAACGTTGCCGATTTCGGCTCAGGCGGTGCCATTGCGGCGCGAGCTAACGGTACGACCAAGGTTTTCGGCGCCAGGTTCACTTACATTTGGTCGATTCTGTCTACGATAACGACCTTTAAGAACCCGGAAATCACGTTCAACGTGAACGAAGAGGAAAACCGCACGGTCGTTGCCAACAACGTCGTGGTGGCGAATGGCAGACACTTCGGCAGCGGACTGACTCCCGCCCCGGAGGCGCGAATGGACGATGGTCTTTTCGATGTTGTGCTCATGGGCGACTTCGGCCTAGTTGAAGGCGCGCTGAATCTCCCACGATTGATGAAAGGCACGCACCTGAGCCATCCGAAAGTCCGGTCCTGTCGCGCTGTTCGAATCGCCGCTCGCGCGGATCGGAGAGTGCAGATCGAAGCGGATGGAGAGCTTGTCGGTGTGCTGCCTGCAACGTTCGAGATCATGCCCGGAGCGCTAATGATCAAAGCCTGAGGGTGAAACGTTGCACCGGTTACAAACCAAGGACAACTTTTGCAGGTAGATGCCCGTGCCTCACCTCAACGACCGGCGGGGTCGCCCCATCCCTGAGGGGACTAACGACGCCATTTATCTGGCCCCTGACGTCAATGGGCGGACGGCTGAGTCCGCACTCTGACAACGCGCCCTCAAAGCCGGAACAGTCGTATTGGTTTGGGCTGACCAACCCCCATTCGAACGTCCCGGGGGCCATGACGGGTCAGTTCCTGGACATATTCGGCAGTCAAGAAGCACGGGAGCCCGACCACATCGGCCCCCTCCGAGGCTCACACAGCTGGGAATGATCAGGTTAGCGGGGCGGTCGTCGGCTACCCATTCATCGACAGGTATTCCCAGAACCTCTCGGCCTGTCCGACGCATCGCTCAATGTCCTCTTCCAGCATGTACTTCCGTTCAACCAATCCGACGCCCGCCCTTCTCACCAGCTCCAGGTATTCTTCCTTGGAAGTGTACCGCTCGGCGATGGAGCGACGAGGATCGCCGGTCGCAATCCGTCCTGATATGGTGGAGGCGAAGGGGATCGTCGCTCCGGCGAACATCAGCAACTGGGTCACCCCGCCGATATCCGGATGCCTGAGGGTCCACCCCGTATGCGTGGCCAACGGCACCACGACTTCTGGCAGGCGTATTCCGGGTACTTCATTCCCGTCCTCATCGACGACCGGCAGCAGGGTGCCGAATGCTTCGCCTACGACGGGCGGCATCTGCTGAATCTGCTCCACGTTCTCCTTGAGGGCGTAGTCGCGGCGGTAGGGAATGGCAATGCGTCCGGGATGATACGCATTCGGGATGCGTTCGAAGGCCTTTTTTATGATGGCCGGCGGGACAGCGGTGCCGTCGTCGGCCCGCGGATGGCTGCTGGGAGGCGGCTCGACGCCCTCCACGACCCATCGGTCGAGGTTGAACAGGCAGGCTCGTAGCAACGGCGAGTAGTCGATCACGTTGCGCATGTTTTGGGAACGGCTCACGCCCTCGATGCTCTCGGTGGTGTCGGTAGGGGGCCAAGACCCGATGCCGTGCTGGGTGCCGGTGAAATGGTACACCCTCGCGTTGGCCGCCACGTTTATGTCCATTTTGCCATCGGGATCGGTATGGATCAGCGAAGCGTCGCCTCGGTAGTACTCCGCAGAGGAGTTCGTGTACATCACTTTCACCTGGGATCCGCGCTCGTCCAGCCTCCTGTGCAGAGAGTCAGTCTCTTCGGTCTCCAGGTCGGTCTGGGGGACACTGGCGAAGGGGAAGAGGTGTGTCATCATATTGTTGCGGTCTTTGGAGTTTTGGCCCAGCCGTTGGTTGAATTCTCCGCGCATGCCGCCCGCCACATTAGCGATGATGCCGTCGAGGGCCTCTCGGTCGGATTCGTCCCGGTTGAAGTCGTTGTAGATGTACGTCCTCAGGTACCGTCCCGTTTGGGAGATTCCGTACGCATAGGCGTGATGAATGTTCTCGATAGGCCTCTCTACGCCATCGGAGCCGTACTTCAGCCAGGACACTGAGTCGCGTAACGCTGCGAAGCTGAGCCCCAGAATCGGCATCCAATCTGTCGTGTAGGCTATCTGATAAAGGCGTCCTTTCTCAAATCCTTTCTCGCTGCAGATGTAGTTCGGGTCCAAATGGTAATTGCCGCTGTCATCGATCCTGCCAAAGCGCCAGTCGTCCCGGGGAACTGAGTATGCCCGAGTGTCCGGCATGTCCCGCACCTCCAGGATCGCCCCGGTCTCTGCCATATCAGCGGCAGGATAGGCTTGGTGTCCCTTGTCCGAGAGGAGGAAGTTGTGGGTATCTTCTTGCGCCTGCAATTGGGTGTAAACTTGTCCGGTCATGTTCGGGATACTGTGCCCCTGGAGTGTCAGCAGCGCCGGTTTTTTCGGCGCATCCACCTGCCATCCACAGGCCATGACGGTATAGCCGTGCCTCATCAGAAAGCCGTTGCCTAGGTCCACGTCGTAATCCCAAGGCGTGTCGGGCTCTATGTTGACTCGCGGCGTGCTGTTGAAAACTGGAAGACCCACTCGATTGCCGCGGTTGACAACGTCGAGTAGCATCTTCCCGGACCCACGGGTGCGGTCCACGGGAAGGATCACAGAGACGTCGGAAGTGTATTCCACCTGTCCTTCTTCGTTTCGGGGCGTGAGACCGATGTCCGTGATACGTGAGTTGGCGTCGTTCTCGGGGTCGGAGGCGAAATGGAGGGTACCCAACAGCTCCTCGTAAGGGCCCACACCGTCCCATGACTTGCCATCGGCCAGCACCCGCTGGGTCTTGACATCGAATCCTACGACTGGCATTGACCTACCTCGGAGTCTTTCAAGTTAACTTTATACATCACCACTGCTGGGTAGGGCCCTTCGACTCGTAGTGATGCCGTCATTGTAACGGCACAACGGAACAACGGCGTCTCACGAAAAAAGGGAACTCCATCGGGATGGGGTTCCCTTGGATCTTCTCAGGCCTGTTCTGGACCGCTGGCGAATCTAAACGGGGGACCGCGCGGTTAAGTCGGTTTCGTTTTTCGCCTGCGAAATCTTTGATACGCCCGTACGCCAGTTGGTCGGGTTTGAATAGTCCCCAAGCGAAAAACGGAAGTTGTTTGTTGTCAGGAACATTATTGCTATTTGTTGATTACATTTGCAATCAATAATCCCATTTACAGTACTCTATTGTTTTCTCCACTACGTTATTTATTATGTAAATGTGGTTAAACTGCTAACAACTAATAACCAGCATGAGCCAGCCTCTGCTTACATCATAGCTGAGGGGCCATAAGAAGAGGGAATAGTG
>JASMDM010000051.1 GCA_030752795.1 SAR202 cluster bacterium
GTTCTTATCTTCTGTGTTCTCGATCACTGCTGCTCCTTCCCTGGGGACATTCTATCCCCCTGTCAGGAGCTCGCTTTACCTAATGTGAGTCTCTGTTAATTTCAGGCCCAAATGTGTCCCACTTTCGCTGACGGTCTACAGCCCCAGGCCAGCGCAACCTGATTAACTTCCTAACGCGGCGTCGACCTTGTTGAGAGCGCGAGCCATCAGCCTCGCGTGCTCTTCGGTCATGTTCATGTTGAAGTCGAATCGCAGGCTTCGGCCCAGAATGTCCAACGTCCGTGGGCACATGTCTTCCGAGTACTCGACATTGCCTTTGTAGCTGGGATCCTTCCACGGGTAACCGGACGGATGCGGCGACCGTTTGGCGAGGATCGTGTCCCAGTAGCTGTAGATGTGCCTGTCCGGGAAGCCATCATTGTAGATCGTCCCGACCGTGACGCCCTCCGCTTTGAGCGCGTGCTCGTACCCGATGGCGAGGTCCTTGTCGTGAACGATGACCGAAGCCGAAACGCCGGTGTCGCCATCGGGGTCGTCGACATGCTGGTGGCTGTACGAACCCGATTCATCGAGCTCGCCGAGGAACGCGGCCTTCAGCGCGCGTTGGTGGGCGAGGATGTCACCGATCTTGCCGAGCTGGACGCGTGCCATCGAACCGAGAACCTCGCTCGGCCTGTAGGTTTGCCTTGGGAATGACTCGTTGCGCCACTCGACCGAGGCGTCGGTCTTCGTCCACATCGGCAACCCCGGATCCGCCGTGAAGCACGCTCGCTCGAACACGTCACGGTCGTTCGTGTACACGAGACCGCCCTCGCCAGAACTGATCGTCTTGTAGTAGTTCAGGCTCCACGCACCAGCGTCGCCGTAAGAACCGACGCGTTGGCCTTTGTACGAACCGCCGACGCACTGGCAGCAATCTTCGACCACTTTCAGTCCGTGCTTTTTGGCAACCTCAAGAATGTCGTCCAGTCTGGCGGGAACTCCTCGCATGTGAACAGGCACGACCGCCTTGGTGTATGGCGTTATCTTCGCTTCGAGGTCCTTTGGGTCTAGTCCCAGTGACTCGTCGATCTCGGCGATTACCGGCACGGCTCCAGTAGCGATCACTGCAGCCGCCGTCGCTATGTAGGTGTAGCCGGGAACGATCACCTCGTCGCCCGGACCGACCCCGACCGCTGTGAGCGCGCAAATCAGCGCACTTGTGCCCGAATTGACCATCAGCGCGTGTTCGACGCCCAAAAACTCCGCTGCCTCGGCCTCGAACTGCGCCGTTTGGCCCCCGTGACGATATCTGAACAACCCCTGGCTGCGAAGCAAGTCGGTGATTGCCGAGATCTCTTCTTCGTCCACGACGCTGGGTCCGGACACGCCGGCCGGCAACGGTTCGCTGACCACCGGGGTTCCGCCGTCTATCGCGAGTTTGTCGCCGTTCGCCACGATCAACCTCCGCCGTTCAGAGAATTGTATGGTTGAGATTCAGGGAATCCGTGCCTGCCCGATCGACATTCGCCCGAGATCGCGCATCGCCGCGATCAGCCTATGGCGAGTAACGGAGCGTTGTCCTGCACTTGATCGCCGGGGTTCACGAACACATCAGATATGACGCCGGTCCATTCCGCACGGAGCGACTGCTGCATCTTCATCGCCTCGAGTGTACACACATGGTCACCGGCCTGGATTGGGTCTCCGACGCGAACGTCGACGGACAGTATCGTCCCCGGCATCGGCGCGACGAGCACGTTGCCGGTCGGTTCGCCGGTTCGCGGCGCTGGCGCCTCCTGAGGCACGGGGCGTGGTTGAGGGGCCACCTGCCGGGTCGGCGACGAATTCGACGACGCTCTTTGTGCGGCGACAGCGTCGGTTTGCTCGGGGACGAGAACCGGCGCCACGTCCACCGGTTTAGCGTCTTCGATGTTCACTTCGACGGGATGTCCGTCTACGATGGTGCGGATCGGCTTCGACGACAGATCCACCACCTCGACCGAGTACCATTTCCCGTCGACCTTCACTCGCAGTTTCTCGCTCATCATCCATCCCCACAGATTCTCTTTGAAACAACCTCTAGGACCCGACCAATGCTATGAACACTCCCGCAACAACGGCGGAGCCGATCACTCCTGCAACGTTGGGACCCATTGCGTGGGGCAACAAGAACACTCGACTGCTCGCTTGCTGGCCCACGTGATGCGAAATCCGCGCCGCCATGGGCACGGCCGAGACTCCCGCCGATCCGATCAGCGGATTGATCTTCTCTTTGGAGAATAGGTTCATCAATCTGGCGAACAGCAGGCCGCCTATCGTGCCGCACGCAAACGCGACCAAACCCAGTCCGAGTATCGCGAGCGTGTCCCATGCGAATACTCGCTCGGCCGATAGCTGGGTCCCGACCGTCAGCATCAAGAATATCGTGGCCATGTTCAGAAGTTCGTTCGAGGCGGCGGACGTCAGCCTGGGAACAACTCCGCTTTCTCGGAACAGGTTGCCGATCATGAACATCGAGATCAGCGGCGCCGACCGAGGCACAATCAGGATGATGACGATCATGGCTATCGACGGGAACAGCAGTTTCTCGGTCCGCGAAACCTCTCGCGGCGCCTTCATTACGATTTCGCGCTCGGCCTTCGTCGTTAGCAGCTTCATGAGCGGCGGTTGTATGAACGCAATGGCGGCCATGTACGAGTAGGCGATGACGGCGGTGATGCCCAGAAGATCAGGAGCGAGCCTGGCCGACAAGAAGATCGTCGTCGGACCGTCCGCGCCGCCGATAATGCCGATCGCCGCGGCTTCAGCCAGCGTGAACAGGTCACCGGCGAACAGAGCGCCCCAGAATGCCAAGAAGATGCCCACCTGGGCTGCAGCTCCGAGAAGCAACGTCTTCGGATTGTCGATTATCGGTCCGAAGTCGGTCATCGCCCCCAGGCCGAGGAATATGATCGGCGGCAGCAGGTTCCAGAACGAGAGCCCGAAGTGAAAGATGATTCCGAATACGCCCGATTCTTGATATCCCGAATCAGGTGTCGGGAGCGCAAGCAACCCCGTCATCGGCAGATTGGCGACGATCACACCGAGGCCGATCGGCAGGAGCTCGTACGGCTCCATGTTCTTGCTGACGGCCAAGTACACGAACACGAGACCGACAGCGATCAACACTATGTTGCGCCAGTCGATGTTGTAGACGCCGGTGGACCGGAGAAAGTCGAAAAGCTCAGTCAACGCGCCACCTGAGAATCGGGATCGCGATCATGAGTTGTCCTCACCTGAAGATTGTTTCGGTTCGGCTCTGGACTCCAGCATCGCAGTCACGGCAACTGCCGCAGCCAGAGCTCGGTTCCGTGACTCCGGATCCGGCGCTTCCGATTCGGCAACGGCGGCGGGAACGCCCTCCCAGCCAAATCGCGGAGCGACCCTGATTGAGAAAAGTCTGATCAGCGCGATGGTCACCAACAGAATCAGCAGGACGGCGAACGCCGTGCCGATGCCAATGGCAGTCAAAGTCAAAGCTTCCTCGGCCATCGCGGGCGCGAGCAACAAAGGCATGCTGAATCCCCACATCGAAAATGCCCTGAGAATTGTACACCAAGCCCAACACCGCGGATAGCGCAACTACGCTTGAACAACGATCTGAATAGCGAGGTTTGTGGGACGACGCGGTATCGACGCAGCAGCTTGTGCCGCGGCGGACACCACCCACTTGAGACCGGGCCCGCAGGGCAGGTACAATCGGGCGGAATCCGGAGAGAGGAACGTTGAATATGTTCAACCAGGCGCTCAGAGCCGCTTTACTCGATTCAACGGTGTTCGACGACATCAGCGATGAGCCGGAATCGATGTTCCGGTCGATGGCTGTGGTATTACTCGGGGCATTGGGATTCGGGTTGGGCTGGTGGAGCATTTTTCGAACCGATGCCGCCGACGATCAACGAACCGCGCTCCTGATGCTATTGTTCGTTTCGGTCTCGACCATTGTCATGGCGTGGTCTGTCTTCGCGGTTTTCGTATGGCTGATCGGAAACAAAGGCTTCGGCAGTTCGACGGGCTACCGGAAAGGTCTCCGAGGGATAGGAATTTGCTTCGGCCCGCTGGTCTTGTGGCTACTTTTGAATGTCCCGTATCTGGGCTTCCCGCTCGCCTTGCTGGGGCACTTTTGGACGCTGCCCATGGGAGTTCTGGCCGTGCGCGAAGTACTCGAGCTTTCGTGGTGGCAGGCTGGCATCGCAGGGATGGCAGGTTGGGGCTGGGGCCTCGTTGTTATCCCGTGGTTTCTTGTACTGGGGCCGGCCTTCGGCGAATTCGGATAGTCTCGACGCGATGGGTCTCTAACGGCGGCGCTCGATCAGTTTGGGGAAGGGACACCGTCTAGATAGCTCTGCACCGTGTCCCAGCCAGGTCCCAGGACGTTACGGATGTTGCGCGTAGTTGCCGATTCGACCTCTTCGACGGACACGCTTTGTAGTTGGGCGAGCAACTCGGCGACATCGCGCACGTGTCGCGGCTCGGTCCAGTTCTCGCGCTTCGACTTGAACGGCTGCGGTGTGGCGTCGGTTTCGAGGACGATGTTCGCCAGTGGGATCTCGGCAGCCGCCGCTTGGAGATCCGGCAGTCTCTGTAGCGGACGGGCGAGCGATACATAGAATCCGAGGTCGGTGACTTTTTGCGCGACCTCGCGGTCGCCTTGGAAGTAGTGCATCACGCCGCCGACTTCGTACGCGCGCTCCTCGCGCAGGATGCGGAACGATTCCTCGTGCGCCTCGCGGCTGTGGAACACTATCGGCAGTTGGAGATCGCGGGCCAGGCGGATCTGCTCTCGGAACGCATGATACTGGTCCGCTCTATCCGGCGCGCCTTCCATGAAGTCCAGGCCCACTTCGCTGACGACCAGCACCTTCTCGTTCTCGGTCGCCATTCCACGGAGTTGCTGGTAGGTCGTTTCGGTGAACGGAGACTTAATGTCCATCGGGTGTATGCCCACACCCGAAAACAAACCAGGGAATTTCGCGGACAGCTCGACGGATCGCCGGGACGAATCGATCGTGGTGCCTGCCGAGATTACCGCGTGGACGCCAACGTCACCTGCGCGCTGCAACACCTCGCCCACTTCGGCGTCCGAGTATGGGTCGAGATGCACGTGACAGTCGACAAACATGGTTCCCCCAGTCGCATGATGTATGGTTCGCCCGGCGCCCAAGCGTACAATAGAGCACGGCAATGATTATACTACCGACAAACGGCGCGGCCCGATCACCGATGTTCCACGCGACCGCAGGCGGCGTCGGTGCCCGCTGAGCGCGCCGGCGCTGTCATTCGCCGTGCCCTGCTCGCGATTTTCGCGTCGATGTTGGTCGCCGTCGCGTCGTGCTCGGACCCGGCACCGAAACCTACACCTGTCCCGACCGCGACTGCTGTGGCAACGGCGACCGCCGAGGCGCCGGCTCCCGCGCGGACAAGCACGCCGGAGCCGCCTCCTACCGCGACCGTGATCCCGCCAGCGACCCCAACGACGATCGTCCAGCCGTCGATCGTCCCAACTGCACCTGCGGAAGCAACGCCACTCGCCGTTCCAACGCAGGCCGCGACGCCCATGCCGCCGTTCGATTCTCGGCGTCGGGGCGGTGTACTGAACATCGCGAGTTGGGCCAACATCGGGCACCAGGATGTGCAGATGGACGTCTCCCCTGCCCTGTCCACCTGGGGCCCTGGTCTCGCGTACTCTCGCCTGCTGCGGTTCAAGTCAGGGACCGGCGTGAGGTTGCCCAGCCTCGCCGTCGAATGCGATGTCTGCGAATCGTGGACAATGGAGAGCCCGACTTCGTTCGTGTTCCGGCTCAGAGACGACGTGCGCTGGCAAGGCATCGCTCCCGTGAACGCACGAGCCCTGGTCGCCGAAGACATCGTGTTCAGCTACGTTCGGCAGGGGCAACCGAGCTCGCCGAACTCACCGTTGCTGCACAACATGGCCGAGGTCGGAGCGATGGGTCAACTCGACCTTCGAATCACGACCCGTTCCCAAGACGCAGATTTCTTCGCCGTTCTGGCAGACGGACATTCGAAGATTGTCGCCCGCGAGGCGGTGGAGGTGAACGGCGACCTTCGCTCCGGACCGACGATCGGCGTTGGGCCGTGGATTCTGGAGCGATCGGACACCAACGACACTCACGTTTTCGTCCGAAACCCCGATTACTTCGATCCAGGGCAGCCGCTGCTCGACGGCTTGCGGGTCCACATCTTGCCCGACGAGTTGACCCGCAACGCCTCGTTCTTGGTGGGCGCGCTCGATGTCCATGAGATGAGCCCTCAAACCTGGGCCGAGTACAAGAGTCAGACCTTGAGCGCATCGCCAATCCTGATTCAGGAACCGGGGATCGGCCTCGAAGTGGGCTTGAAGGCCGACCGAGCGCCGTTCGACGACGCACGGGTCCGTCGTGCCGTATTCCGGTCGATGGACCCGTACAAGGCCATCGACGAGCACTGGGGCGGCTTTGCGTTCGTCTCGATGGGGTTCCGAGCGTACGATCCCGGGTGGATTCCCGCCGACAACGAAGCGCGGCAGCTCTTCGCACGACCCGGGGACGCGGAGGAATTGCTTCGTGAAGCCGGGATTAAGGAACCGGTCCCTGTCACGATAAAGGTCGGCGATTTCGGCGAGGCGTTCCTTGCGCATGCCCACGCAATCTCCGTCGAGATGCAATCGGTTGGGTTCGACGCCGTGGTGGAGATCGTGAATCGGCGAGAGTTCGGCGAGTCGGTTTGGCTCGGCGGCGACTACGAGATGTTCGTTGGCCCGCCAGCGCCGATCGCTTCGCCGAATGGGTACCTGCTTCCCGTCCTCCATAGCGACGGGATATGGAACACGACCGGCCACCGGGACCCAGAGCTCGACGCCCTACTCGAGCAGCAAGCGGTCTCGCTCGACCCGGCCATTCGCGCCGAACTCATCGGGCGGATACAGGGTCGCGTCTTCGAGCAAGCGTACCGGTTCATGCCCGCCGCCAAAATCGCGATCTGGGCAGCTCAACCGCGAGTACAGGATTTTCGCCCGAACTTCGCGGGGAACGAGTATCATCACTGGGCGCGAGTATGGGTGGACGGCTCCTGATACCCGACCAGCTGCATTCCGGCAAGATCTGGCTCGCGCCCCAACAAGACTATGAAATCAACGGGAGGATATGCGAACGATGTCCATGACCAGTGAACGACTCGAAGAGTTTTTGAATGAGACGCAGGTGACCGTCATCAGCACAGTCGACGCGGACGGCAATCCCAGATCCGTGCCGATCTGGTTCGAGTGGGAGAACGGCGAAGCCTACTTTTTCACCGGACGCACGACCCTCAAGTGGCGCAACATCCTGCGCCATCCCTACGCGGTCATGTGCCTCGATAAGCGAGAGCTGCCGTACGAATCGGTAATCATCGACGGGCCTGTCGAGGAGGTCGATCGTCCGTTGTACGACCTGGTTCTGTCGATGGCCGTGCGGTATTACGGCGAGGAAAAGGGTCGGGAGTTCGCTGAGAACTATCGCGGCGAGCCCGAAGACGTCGTGGCTTTCAAAATCGTTCCGAAGCGCATCGTGTCGACCGCCGAATCGGACTGATCCGCCTAACGCGGCTATGGCTCCGGCGGGCCTTGTTCGGTCGGCGACGGAGCCCCAGAGAGAAGCCATTTGGTTCGCGGAACTCCGGCCAGAACTGCCGCGACAACAACGGCCGTGGCGGCAACAGCGAACCCCGACGGCAAAAGGATCCAGACGGCGACAACCGCCACAACATGCAGGGCGAGTTCGATCAGGAACCGTTGCGGTCCCGGCGTCGCGACTATGATTAGTTTCTTGTCGCCAGGGGTCGAGAAGACTGACGGTACGCCGACCAGGATGAGGACCGCCGGGAGCACGAGCCAGGCGGAAACGCTCGCCACGGACCAAGGACCGGCTATCCACGCGATATTCTCGGCGACGAAACGAAGCCCGTCTGACAGCGGTGTACCGACCGGGTGGTTGTCGACGGCGTTCCGGTTCAGCATCGGTCGCGGCCCTACTTAGGACTCGCTGTGATGCCATCCTCGAGCGCGGACCAGGGCAGCAGCGCGCATTTGATGCGTATCGGGAACGCGAGGACGGCAGTCAAGCTGGCGAGGTCGCCCAGGACGGCGGCCTGTTCCTTGTTTGGCATGCGTCCTTTCATCAGGCCGCTGAACAGGTCGTGAAGCTCACGGATTTCGCCGAGGGTTTTGCCTTTGATCGCTTCCGACAGCATCGAGCCCGACGCCTGGTTGATCGCACAGCCGACGCCTTGGAAGCCGGTGTCCGAAACCCGACCACCCTCGTCGATCGCGATCTGAAAGTGGACCTCGTCGCCGCAGAACGGGTTCGCGCCATCGGCGATTATGGCCGCGTCGTCGATGTGTTCGGGGTTGCGGGGATGACGCCGATGATCGAGTATCAAGTCGTCCCCGAACAACTCGTCTAGATCATCTGGTGCCATCGCCAAAGTACCTCAGAGCGCGTGTCAAGGAGTCCACCAGACGGTCGACTTCCTCTTCGGTATTGTACAGGTAGAAACTTGCTCTGGCAGAGGCGACGACGCCCAGACTTCGCATAAGCGGCATCGTGCAATGGTGACCGGTGCGAACCGCGATGGCGTCGCGGTCGAGGAACGTGCCGAGATCGTGGGGGTGCACGACATCTGTGTGGAACGAGAGGATGCCGCCGCGGCGATCGGACTCTCGCGGACCAAACAGGTCGACTTCTTCGAGCTCCTTGAACGCTTCCAAAGCGTACTCGGTGAGCTGGATTTCGTGCTCGCGGATGTTGTCCATGCCGACGGCTTCGAGGTAGTCGACAGCGGCGCCTAACCCAATCGCGTCGGCTATATTCGGCGTTCCGGCCTCGAATCGCATAGGCAAGTCGTTCCAAGACGCTCGATCGTACCAGACTTCCAGAACCATCTCGCCGCCGGTGAGGAACGGGTCCATCTCTTCGAGAATCTCTCGCTTGACGTAAAGCGCGCCGATGCCAGTTGGCGCGAGCATCTTGTGTCCGGAGAACGCCATGAAGTCGCAGTCGATGTCTTTCACGTCGACAGGCATGTGAGGCACGCTTTGTGCGCCGTCGACGAGCACAGCCGCGCCGACTTCCCTGGCCTTGGCCGTGAGCTCTTTGACCGGATTGATCGCGCCGATGCCGTTGGAGACCTGCACCATCGCGAGCAATTTCGTGCTAGGCGTGATGTATTCGTCGATTTGGCTCAGGTCGAGGCCGGCGTCTTCGGCCAGCGGCATGGTCCGAAGCTTCGCGCCGCACTCGCGTGCCAGTTCCTGCCACGGCACGAGGTTCGAGTGGTGTTCCATGGGCGTTACCACGATCTCGTCACCGGCCGTGATGTTCGCCCTGGCCCAGGTGTAGGCGACGAGGTTGATCGACTCGGTGGTGTTGCGCGTCCAGACGATCTCCTCGGGTTGGTCGGCGTTGATGAAACGGGCCACCTTCGCCCGAGCGCCCTCGTAGAGGTCGGTCGCCTCTTGGCTCAGCGTGTGAACGCCGCGATGAACGTTGGCGTTGTAGTTCGTGTAGTAATCCGTCAGCGCCTCAATGACTTGCTTGGGTTTTTGCGAGGTTGCCGCATTGTCCAGGTAGACCAAACACTTCCCGAAAATCTCTCTGGACAGTATCGGAAAATCGTCCCGAATCTTTTTGACGTCGTACATCACCGTTTCTGATACACCTGCTTTCGATCGAATGCGATCGCGTTCCGAATCATGGTCGTCGACTGCTTTGGCTTCACACGTCCAGTTCGATGTCGTTCCCTTGGACCCGGACGCTGAACGTGGTCACCGATTCTTGCGCCAGCGGGGCCAACACGTCGCCGGATCGCACGTCGAATCGAGCCGCGTGGCGTGGGCGCTGCACCTCGAAGCCGTCGTGCTCGCCGTCGCCGAGCGAGGCGCCTCGGTGTGGGCAGGCATCGTCCACGGCGTAGAGCGTTCCGCCCACGTTAAAGACAGACACCTGTTTATCTTCGATTTCAAACAACTTCGACGCGCCTTGAGGCACTTCGTCAACGGTTCCGACCTTCACAAATCCCATTTCTTCTTCCTTTCGGAATCACTGATAGCGGTTGCCACTCCCGTATCAAAGCTTGAAAGCTCGGCTTGGCCCTGAAGGGCCAGAGCACCAACTGGATGGTGGGCTCGGCCTTCAGGCCGACCCTGTGCAGCCGTCTTCAAACCAATATCAGTTGTTCGCGGATTGGACCGCGATGTCCTGTCGATTCGATTCCCGTGTTTCGTCGCCGGTCATCGCGCGACTTCGGGTGACCAGATCGGCGATGGTTCGGGTGTCGAGTATCTCGTACACTGCCGTCTCGACGCTCTCCCAAACCTCTCGCTGCGAACACGACGGCACGTGGACGCACGACGTCGTGTTCTCCAGGCACGCCATAAGGTTCTCGGAGCTGCCCAGGCTGTCCATCACCATGCTCAGCCTGATCTCCTCCGGTTTCATCGCCAGGGCATGCCCCCCCTGCGGGCCTCGTTGGGCGCGCACGATGCCGTTCTTGCCCATTGCGTGCATGACCTGAGCCAAAAACGGCTCTGGGATCATGGTTCGTCTCGCGATGTCACTGGCTCGGATAGGTTGGGCATCGGCGTGAAGCGCCAGATCGATCAGCGCTCGGACGCCATAGTCGACCTTTACCGGAATGTGCATTGCCCTACCTCCCTATTCCTCACCATCGCGCGACTCGGCTGATCAGGAAATTGCCCAGAAACGTTGAGTTTCGCGCGCCACCCGCCGCCCAATTATTCGGTCGAAACTGCTTGTTCATCGGATTGTTTTCCGTCCAGGGCGGAATTCAACGCGTGCCACGACAGCACCGCGCACTTGATTCGCACAGGGTATTTCGCAACGCCTTCCAGGAACTCGAGGTCGCCGAGCAGTTCGTAGTCGAAGTCTTCGTCGGGACCTCGGGTCAGCATGTGCCGGAACGCCGCGAAGATCCTCTCGGCCTCGGCCACGCTCTTCCCCATAATCGCTTCGGTCATCATCGAGGCGGACGCCTTCGAGATCGCGCATCCGGCGCCGGTAAAGCCAATGTCCTTGACGACGTCACTGTCGTCGACATCGAGGTAGAGATAGACCTGGTCGCCGCAGAGCGGGTTGAATCCCTCCGCAGTGTGGTTGGCGTCCTCCAGCTTCCTGAAATTGCGGGGACGGCGGTTGTGGTCTATCACAACGTCTTGATACAGGTCTTCGATGTCGAACATTCAGCGTTTCCTTGCTTTCAACGATGCGGACTCTCTGTGTGACTGCCGTGGCTTCCGGATCAGAATTCGAAACTGTGGGCTGGCAGCGACTCAAGGATGGTCCTTTCGAGATAATTCTTCAGGCCCGGCACGGTCACGGTGTCGATGATCTCGGTCGCGAACCCGTAGATGATTAGTTTGCTCGCGGTTTCGAGGTCCACGCCCCGGCTCCGCATGTAGAACAGTGCTTCTGCGTTGACGCTGCCGGCTGTCGCTCCGTGGCCGCATTTGACGTCGTCGGCCCAGATGAACAGCGCCGGCTTGGTATCGATCTCCGCGTCGAGCGACAGCAGCAAGTTCTTGTCCGACTGCTGGGCGTCCGTTTTGATCGCGCCTTCGCGTACATACACGGTTCCGCCGAACACGGCCCGCGACCGGCCTGAAAGTATGCCCTTGTAGTACAGGCGGCTCGACGAATACGGCTTGGTGTGATCGATATTCACGAAGGCGTCGACGTGTTGGGCGCCCGAGGTCACGTACAACCCGCTGAGGTCACTGTGACACTCTGACCCGTTGATCGTCAACCCAAGATCGTGTCTGCCCAATCCGACGCCGCCGTAGAAAGCCCGGGAGGAGAACAAGCTGCCGTCCGCTTGCTCGACTCGAGCGGTGCCCACGTGGTACGCGGCGTCGCTTTCGGCGAGTAGCCGGTAGTGTTCGACTTCGGCCTCTTCCTCGACGATGAGCTCGGCCACCGAGTCGGTGAAATACTCGTTCTGTCCGATGCCGACGTAGCTTTCGATGATCGTCGCTTTGCCGCGCTTGCCGGCGACCACAAGCACGCGCGGGTAGGTCACGAACGGTCGTTGCCCGTCCGTGGATACGAACAGCAGGTGGATGGGCCGTTCCATTTGCGCGCCGTCTGGCACGTGGATGAACGCTCCGTCGTCCGTGAACGCGGTGTTCAGGGCTGCGAATCCATCTCCTTCCGCATCGACCAGACTGCCGAGGCGCGATTGCACCGACGTTCCGCTGCTTCGTACTAGCGACGCCAGGTTTCCCGCCTGCGTCGACCCGTTTGCCGATGAGCCGGAGAGATCATCCGAGTAGCGACCGTTGATGAAAACAAGCGTTGTCCAGTCATCGTCCCAGGGCGCGACCTCTTTTATCGAATCCAGTGTGACATCGGCGACGATGGTCGATCCGTGGTCGAATGTCGCGGCGGCGATCGGTGCAACGTTGGTGTACTTCCACGCCTCGTTGCCACGCCGCGCCGTCGGGAATCCGTGCCTGGCAAAGCTGTCCATCCCTTTGCGGCGGAGGGCGACGAGCCAATCGGGAGCCGAGTTTCCGCCGGCGAGTTCGTTGAACTGTTCTTCGTAGCGCTTGTTTGCTGTCGATGCCTGAGTCATTTACTTCCTAGCGCGGTTGCAACCAATAGTTTGCAGTGATTCATCAGTTGGCGGCCGCGGCGACTTCCTTGAGAATCCAGTCGTAGCCCCGTTCCTCGAGTTCCAGCGCCAGTTCTTTGCCGCCTGACCGCACGATGCGGCCATCGACGAGCACGTGGACGTAGTCGGGGTTGATGTAGTTCAGGATGCGCTGGTAGTGGGTGACGACGATGATCGCCTTTTCGGGCGTTCTGAACGCGTTCACTCCCTCGGAAACGATTCGTAGGGCGTCGATGTCCAGACCGGAATCGGTTTCGTCCAAGAGCGCTAGCTTCGGATCCAAAAGCGTGAGCTGCAGGACTTCGTTCCGCTTCTTCTCGCCGCCCGAGTAACCTTCGTTGACGGAGCGCCGGATCAGATCGGGATCGATTTTGACGATCTCTCGCTTCTCGTCCAACAGCCTGTCGAACTGGCGGACGGATAACTGAGATTCGCCTCTGTGACGCCTCACTGCATCTACGGCGGCCTTTAGGAATTGCCAGGTGCGGACCCCCGGCAATTCGACGGGATATTGCATGGCCAGGAAAATTCCGGCCAGCGCCCGTTCTTCCGGCAGCATCTTCGCGATATTTTGACCGTCGTAGATGACCTCGCCGCTATCGATACGGTAATCGGGCCGTCCGGCGATCACGTTCGCAAGGGTGCTTTTGCCGGAGCCATTCGGGCCCATGATGGCGTGCACCTCGCCAGCGTTTACCGTGAGCGAAATACCTTTGAGTATCTCGGTGTCGGCGATTGACGCATGAACGTTTCTGACTTCGAGCATATGAATGTTCCGTGGATTCCTTTCGTGATCTGGAACGTGGACCTGCCTGATTCCGGCAGTCCGCGAGCATGGCGGCGTAATCTCGCCACTCTCTCGTTATGGACGATCGAGCCCTAGCCGACCACACCTTCGAGGTTCACCCGAAGAAGCTGAGACGCTTCGGCGGCGAATTCGAACGGCAGTTCTTTGAATATCCCGCGACAGAAGCCGTTGATAATCATGTAGTTGGCCTCCTCCAGGTCGATGCCCCGCTGCTGGAGGTAGAAGAGCTGGTCGTCGTTTACCTTGGACGTGGTGGCTTCGTGCGCCATCTGCGCGGTCGGGCTACGAACTTCGATGTATGGCACCGTGTGTGCACCGCACTGGTCGCCGATCAGCAATGAGTCGCATTGCGTGAAG
>JASMDM010000052.1 GCA_030752795.1 SAR202 cluster bacterium
TGACATCGGGCGCTGTCTCCGATTCGGGCTGGAGCGCCTACGCCGCCGCGCCGCGTAGCGAGCGGATCTGCTCGTCGACCCAGCTTAGGCCGAGCTCGGCGAGTTTCTCCGGGGTTGGGAGGCCGGTCTCACTTTCCCAGCCGGACATCTGGTAGAAGGTGTTGACCGCCTGGCGAAGCTCGTCGGGGTCGAGCGGGCTGTCCTTCAGCGCGCCTCGGGGGGTGGCCGGAGAAGAATCGCTTGGGCAGCGTGTCGGCGGCGGCGGTCAGGCCTTCTCGCATGTTGAAGGCGCGGCCCATGGTGGCCACTCGCTCGCCGACATGCAGCGCCTCCGTTCCACCGAAGTCCTAGCCGGTGAGCATACGGATGATGTCGATTTCCTGATTGAACGTCCAGGGCACGAAATGGCAGAGGATCGCCGAGTCGCCGAACATCCGCCAGTAGTGGTACTTCAGTATGGCGGAAACCTTCGCCGGGCCCATGTCGTCGATCCTGAGCGGCGACGAGATGCCGATGCTTCGGGCCTTCTCCATATTCGGGCCCTCTTGCGCGAGCAGCGGGTCGTGAATGGTGGCCATGTGGTCGCCGCCGATGGCGTTTACTGCGTAGCTGATCGCCAATCCGCGCTTGAGCCGGGGCTCGTGCATGCCGAGTTCGAGGCCTTTGACGTGCATCGCGAATTCTTCGGAGTCCTGCCCGATTCGCTCGGCCGCCTTGCGAGTGCCGTCGGCCAGTATGTCGCCGATGCCTTCGCGTTTGGCAATCATCTCGATGGCCTTGAGCATCGCGTCGGCGTTGCGGAATCGGAGCTCGACGCCGCCAGTGTCCTCGATGTTGAATATCTCGTTCTCGAAGCACTCCATCGCGAACGCCACGGTCGCGCACGCGGAGATCGTGTCGAGCGAGTAGAAATTGCAGAGCTCGTTGGCCTTGCAGATGGCGTCCAGGTCGTCTACACCGCAGAACGAACCGAATGCGGCCAGCGTCTCGTACTCGGGACCGCCGGCTCTGCGATCGACGCCGAAGCGGTCGTTCTCGAGCTCTACGACCTTCTTGCAACGGACTTGGCAGGCGGGACACGCCTCCATGTCGACGCGCACCGTGTCTTTAACGGTCGTCGCCGTGATCTTCTTGACCTCTTCGAAGTAGCCGTCGCCCCAGTTGCGGACAAGCAAGTTGCCGATCTCGTTGCCGCCAATCATTGCGGCGTCGTTGCCGGTGCCGGTCTCGTGGAAGTCGCGGCCGCCAACGTCCATGTAGTTGTTGTTCATCCACCGGGCCAGATCCAGGTAGGCCTTCTGATCGGCCATACTGGGCATGGACCTGCCCTTGACCATCACTGCCTTGAGGTTCTTAGATCCCATCACCGCCCCGAGACCGCCTCGACCAACCGCGTTGCGCAGGTCACCGACCACGCACGCGATCTGCGACAGGTTCTCGCCGCCGGGTCCGATCATCATCGATCGCACGAGGCGCTCGCCGACCTCAGCCTCGATGGCGTCATGGGCTTTGTCGATGGACTGGCCCCAGTATGCCGAAGCGTCCTTGATCGCCACTTCCCCGTTGTGGATCCAGATGTACACGGGCGACTCTCTACGGCCTTCGACGATCATCGCATCGAACCCTGCGCGCTTGAACTCGTAGCCGACGTAACCGCCGAGCTCGCTTTTCGCGATGCCGCCAGTCAGCGGCGATTTCGCTCCGATGCAGATCCGCGACCCGCCGGGCATCGGCGTTCCGGTGACCGGGCCGACCGCGAACACGAGCGGATTGTCCGGTGACAGCGCGTCAATTCCCCGCCGCGTTTCCTTCAGCAGGAAATAAGAAACGAAGCCGGCGCCGCCGAGATACATCCTGTAAAAGCTCTCGTCGGGCTCGTCGCCCGAGATGTTTCAAGGTCGTCAGATTGACCCTGAGAATCTGGTTTGTTACGCCTTACACTACATCCTCCTTGCTGTCTGTGCTCCACCCCGTTGCGACCGCGATGTCGCCATCCTCATCTTGCCGTGCGAGGCACGCCCAAAAACCGTGTTCGGACGCCTCTTCCAATTGTACCGGAACGAAGAGCCAATTCCGCCAATTAACACGTCGGTTGGCTAGGCGTCCGCACGGGTCAATTTTGACAACGGCTGCAGGCAGGATTAAACTCCCATCTGGTGATTCCGCGCCTGATGTCAGCGTGGAATCGGAAGGCATTGAGGTAGACCCGGTTTGAAAACATCCAAGCCCGTCGTCCGGCTGAGTTCGATGGGCGGCCATCGGAGGAGATCGGTCAAGGCGAGGATTCTATCCTGCGTCGTGTTGGCGCTGTTTATCGTTGCGATGGCCGGGTGCTCCGGTTCCTCGGAGACGTTGATCCTGGCTACGACGACGAGCGTTCACGATTCCGGTTTGCTGGAGGAATTGCTTCCAGACTTTGAGGAGAAGGAGAACGCGACGGTGCAGGTTCTAGCCGTGGGCACCGGTCAGGCATTGGCTATCGGCGAACGCGGCGACGCCGACATCATCCTGGTCCACGCCAAGGCACGCGAAGAGGCGTTCGTGGCAGACGGGTTCGGCAAGGAGCGATTCGATTTGATGTACAACAGTTTCGTAATATTGGGTCCGGCGTCGGACCCTGCCGGCATCGGGGGAACCGGAAGCGCTTCCGAGGCGTTTACCCGTCTGACCGCAGAGCTTCCCGACGCGGGTAGCAGCTTTGTATCGCGCGGCGACGAATCGGGCACGCACTCCCGCGAGCTCTCGATGTGGGAGGCGGCCGGGATCGACCCAGCCGGCGACTGGTACCGGTCGACGGGTCAGGGGATGGGCAGCACATTGACGGTGGCGAACGAATTCCAGGCGTACACAATCTCGGACATCGGGACATATCTTTCGCGACAAGAGCAACTCGATTTGCAGGTGCTCTCGGGAGACGACCCGTTATTGTTCAACCCGTACGGCGTCATCCCGATCAACCCTGATCGACATCCCGACGTTAATTACGATCTGGCGACCAAGCTGGTTGAGTGGCTGACCAGCTTTGAAACCCAAGAGCGCATTTCGGAGTTCGGCGTCGCCGAGTTCGGGCAGTCCCTGTTCACCGCCGACAGCGAAGAGTGGAGGGCCAGCAATCCTTAATCAGACTCCACGAGGCAGACGTTGAACGACATCTGGCAGGGCGTCCAAGAGGCGTTCTCGCTTATCTTCACGGCCGACGGCGAGGTCATGCGCATCGTGGCGCTGTCGCTCGCGGTGTCGGTCAGCGCATTGGTGCTGAGCGCTGCCGTAGGCATTCCGCTCGGAATCTGGCTCGCGTTCAGGCGGTTCGCGTCCAGGCGTCTGGCAATCGCGTTCCTGTACACTGGAATGGGATTCCCGCCGGTGGTCGTAGGGCTCGTCGTTTTCCTGCTCCTGTCGCGGAGCGGCCCACTGGGATGGTCCGGCTGGCTGTACACCCCGAAGGCCATGGTGCTGGCGCAGGTAATCATCGCAGCCCCGATAATCGCGGGATTCACCATGGTGGCCGTGATGGCCGTGAATCGCAACCTCCGGAGGCAAGCGCGCAGTCTGGGGGCGAACAACCTGCAGGTAACCATGACCATGCTGCAAGAAGCGCGGGTTGGGATGCTCGTGGCCGTGCTGGCCGGCTTCGGCAGAATCTTGTCCGAGGTTGGCGCGGTAATGATAGTCGGAGGCAACTTGAAAGGATCGACCCAGGTGCTCACGACCGCGACCGTTCAGTTCACCCGAATGGGGCTGTTCGAGCGATCCATCGCCATGGGCATGATACTGCTGACGTTGACCTTCCTGACAAGCCTGCTTTGGGTGCTGTTGCAGGGCGGAGCGCTGCAGGAATCATGAACGACGCCGTCTACAGCCTCGATGACATCGTCATGCGCTACGGCGACCGCGAGGTCTGCCGCGTCAGCCACCTGGACGTGCCGCCCGGATCGATCACCGTGGTCATGGGACCGAACGGCGCAGGCAAGAGCACGCTCCTTCGGATGATGGGGTTCCTCGACTCGCCGACTGTCGGCGACATACACTTCCGCGGTGAGCTCTGCACCAACGGCAGCGAGCCGTCTCTAGCGATGCGACGGCGGGTGACGATGGTGTTCCAATCTCCAGCCTTGTTCCAGCGATCGGTGGAGAAGAACGTCGCGTACGGACTCGAGGTTCGAGGTGAGGAGAACGTCCAGGCCCGAGTCACCGAGATGTTGGAGACGGTGGGATTATCGCACTTGGCCAAAGCCAAGACGTCGACACTGTCCGGCGGCGAAGCTCAGCGTATCGCCCTGGCCCGAGCGCTCATCTTCGAACCAGAAGTGCTGCTGCTCGACGAACCGACGTCGAATCTCGACCCGGAAAGCGTCAGCGTGGTCGAGGACCTGATCTCCAGGATCGTGAAGGAGCGCGGCACCACCGTCGTGCTGGTGACGCAGAACGTCTTCCAAGCGCGCCGCCTAGCGGACCGCGTCGCGCTGATGATCGACGGCACGCTGATCGAGGTCGGCACGCCGGACGATGTGTTCACCCACCCGCAGGACGCGCGCACGGACGCGTTTGTGCGCGGCGTGATGGTGTACTGAACCAAACGGTCAACTGTCGCCGTCGGCCGCGACACTTTGTCCATCTCGTGCCGGGCGCCGGGCAGCGACGGCGAGTCTCTGGCCCGCGCCGTCACTGTACTACCGTGTCGTTGCAAACGCGGATGATGCGTGTGCCAACGACATCTGGTATCATCCAGCGAATCCGCATCTGTTTGGCGCGTCCAGCACGTCGGATTATCGAGAGAATCCCGCTCGGTTCTACCTCGCCCTTGCCTGGATTTGGGATCCGTTACCAATCAAGGAGACACGACGATGCAATTTGGATTGTTTTACCTGTTCAGTGATTTTGGAAACATCCCTCAAGACCAGGTGTTCAACGAAGTTCTGGACGAGATCGAATACGCCGAAGAGTTGGGGTTCGATTCGGTCTGGCTGCCCGAGCACCACTTCGCCGTCTACGGCATGCTGGGCAACCCTCTGACGTTTGCCGCGGCAGTGGCCCAACGCACCAAACGGATCAAGATCGGCACCGCGATCATGGTTCTTCCTTTTCAACATCCGTTGAGAATGGCGGAGGACGTAGCCCTGGTGGACGCGCTCAGCGGCGGAAGGCTGTTGCTCGGCATGGGGCGTGGATATCAACCCCCGGAGTTCCGCGGATTCGGCGTACCCCAGGAAGATTCGTCGGCGATGTTCCTGGAAAGCTTCGACATCATGAAGCGAGCGTTGAGCGGTGAGAAGTTCACCTACGAGGGTCAGTTCTGGAACATCGAAGAGCCAACCGAGATATTCCCGAAGCCCATCCAAAAACCCCATCCGCCTTTCTACGTGGCGAGCGTGTCGGAAAAGAGCGTGGATGTTGCGGCCCGTCACGGAATGTCGTTGCTTCGTTCGCCCCAATTCAGCGACCTTGACACGGTAGCCGCAACCTTTGAGCGCTACAAAGTGCTGATGAGACAGTATGGCCACGAACCCGACGAGCAGGACCAACCTCTCTCGGTGCGCACTTTCGTGGCGCCTACCGACGAGGAGGCCAAGGCCGAAACCCAGCACGTCGTATGGTTCTATCACCTTCTGGCCAGCCTGTTGCCAGGAGCCCCCGGGCGGCCAGCGCCACAGTCGGGATACGAGAACTATCCGCGAGACCCCTCCGCCCTCTCCCAGGTCACGGTGGAAGATGTCTGGAACCGCGGGACCGCGTTCGGCTCTCCGGAGCGTGTCATCGAACTCATGAAGAGGTACATGCAGAAGCTTGGCACCTCGAACTTCATGACCCAGATGCGAATCGGCGGCTTGGAGCACAAAAAAGTTAGACTCTCGATGGAGCTCTACGCCAAACACGTGATGCCCGCTCTGAGGGAGGAGGAAGCCAGACAGGCCAACGCCCCCGCCGAGTAAAGATTGCCAATACAATCGGGGACGTTCGTGTCGAGCGCCCTATCGGAGTCCAAAGGCTTGACGTGATTGTCCCCGCGACTCCGACTGCGCTACGCCTCGAACTGGCCTTCTGGCAGACCCGGCTCAACGGCGGCAGGGCGCTCGGTCATTCTAGAGATCGAGATGTGACGGCCTTTGGTCGACGACTCGTGAATGGCGTGCATGGCCTCAAGGACATGATGCCCGAGCTCGGCGTCGACGCGGGATTTGCGACCATCGCGCAACGCCGCGGCCATCTCCGCGACTCCCAGCCCGCGACCGCCCTCCGGGTGAGTGAGCGGGATGTCCCGCCACTCCGACTCGCGACCGCGCTGCACTTCGACACGGCCGCCGAAGATGTTCGGATCGGGCACCGCGAGGGTCCCTTCCGAACCGTATATCTCGACGGTCCGATGAAGCCGGGACGCCCATACGTCGAAGCTGGTGATGATCGTCCCGATTGCGCCGTTTTCGAAGTCCAACACCCCCGCCACGTGAGTCGGAACCTCGACTCTGACCGATTGTCCGCGTCGCGGCTCGCTCTCGATGGTCCGTTCGGCCAAGTGCGCGCCAGCCGAACCGGAGACCCACTTGATCGGTCCCATCAGGTTCACAAGCGCGGTCAAGTAGTACGGTCCCATGTCAAACATCGGTCCGCCGCCCTCTTGGTAATAGAACGCGGGGTCCGGGTGCCAGTGCTCGTGCCCATGGTTGAGCATAAACGCGGTGGCGGCGATCGGTTGGCCGATTGCGCCGTCGTCGATAAGTTTGCAGCACGTTTGAAGCCCGCCGCCGAGGAACGTATCAGGGGCGCAGCCGAACGCGACGCCCTTTTGCCGGGCAGCCTGAAGGACGAGCGCGGCGTCCTCGATCTCGATCGAAAGCGGTTTCTCGTTGTAGATGTGTTTGCCGGCCGCGATGATGGCCAGGCTCACGTCGGCATGGGCCTTTGGGATCGTGAGGTTGAGGACGATCTCGATGTCGGGGCTGGCGAGAAGCTCGTCGACGGTCAACACCTGAGGCACTCCGAACTCGGTTGCTCTGCTCTCGGCCTTGGCCATGTCGATATCCGAGCACGCCAAGACCTCGACGCCGGGCATCCGAGGCAGGTTGGTCAGGTACTGGCCGCTGATGACGCCACAACCGATGATGCCTATGCTCATCGGGGTCGGCTGGATTGGTTCGCTCATCGTGTCATTCTCCGTATTAGTGGTCTCTGACCTGAAACCGGCACGGCTTCCAGCCCGTACCGTCGCCTGACATCGCGTTGACACAGGGAAGCGGGGTTGTCTCGCCCACCCACCCGCCCGCAATGGTTTCTGGGGGACGCCCCCAGGCCACCGGGCTAGAGGTACCCTCAAAAGGTGTGTAAATGAGAATGGCGGTGTAGCCTACCTCTGAAGTTCAATACCGGGCATGTGGGCCCGATGGACGAGGAGGACACCGCCATGAGCAATGAGACCATCAAAGACGTGTCAGAGTCAAGAGCCGATTGGGAGCATCTGGACGAATGGGTGCGAGGCAAGGTCCAGGACTTTATCCAAGAGGTTCTGGAAGAGGAAGTCACCGAGTTCTTTGGACGAAGGAGGTCAGAGAGACGCAGCGCCG
>JASMDM010000053.1 GCA_030752795.1 SAR202 cluster bacterium
ATTTCGATTCAGCCGCCGCAGTGAAATGAACTCGTCAACCTCTGGATCGTTCGCGGTGAGGTTGCTCAACAATCGCCCGCCGTAGAACATTATCGAATAGTGAATGCCTTCAAGTAAGTCGTTGTCGATCGCGCCAAACCAGTGGTTGACATACATGCGATCCGACGGCCCTTCCACCCAGATTATGCAATTGGTTTGCACCAGATCAGAGGCGCGGTAACCAAGATCTACGCAAATTTGAAATCGGCCCGAAGCGGTTTGTACGGGGGTAACAATCGATGAACTACCATCGTTGGTCACGTGAAATATGGCGACGTTGTCATCGTCCATGATGTGGGTCGAGTGAGTTGGTATGAAATACTGATTTGTCGTCGTGTCAGCCAGATAGCGGATCAGATGCTTTTGTAGCGCCGGGTGGAGGTGGAGTTCAGGCTCTTCGATACAACCAATTTGTTTTTCCAATAACGTAGTCGCTGCGGCAAGCATCACTACTTGGTGAATGCCGGTCCCTAGATTCTCCAGAGGCATTGTCTTGTCGCCAGTCGACATGTGGATTGTCCCATTGTCATGAGGCATCTCTAGAGTTGCGTCGGTATTTCGAGTGACCGTCCGGAGAAATTGTTGAATCGCTCTGAATCTGTTTTGGTCGTCAAGGGCGTCCATGGTTGGTCGTGCCAATCGATTCAGCCGTGGTATCAGATCGTGGAAACTGAAGTCCGTTGGATTCGGCGTGACACTAGATATTTCGCGAAAGGCTGGAACGGCAGTTGCTCGTGGCAAGTCTCTCCAGACGGGTGACAGTCTCCTCAAAACCTCGGGTATCCAATTGTTCCGCACGTCGCCCGTGTGTTGACCAGTCAGATCTTCACACAGATTTCGCCACTCGCCAGTTCTGATAGCCGAGTCAGAAGCCAACTCTTCGATAAGATCGGCTCTCAACGTGAGCTTTCACCCATCGCTAACCGCGTATCCAAACCACGAGATTCCGGTTTTGTGACTCAGCGCATCGGTGGTTAGAATCCGGTCGATCATACCCAAATTTACACTTCGTTCTCTTGCCTTCAACTGCGGCGACTCGACAGTCTTTCTGTAATTCGCACCGCTAAGGCCGAGGCCAAATTCAAAACTGGGATAACTGACAGACCCATCGAATCGATTTTCATACCTGTCCAAATCGTCGAATTGAAATGGCGTGGCCCGAATGTCCGTACCGATGCGTTCGCAGACATTTTTCAACTGGTCAGCAATGAATTTGAGGATGTTTGACTTCCCTGAGTTGTTCTTGCCGACAAACAGGTTGATCTTCGAGAAGGGCCCGATTCTCTGAATCTCGTCCCCAAAACTCCGATATCCAGTAAACCCAATTCCATCGATGAACAATAGCGATAATACCTCGAATCGGAGTGCATTCAACTCGGTGACGTGGCCGAACGTTGCAAGTTCTGGATTTGGGCACTCTCAGTTTTGGCGATTCAGTCACATTTCGCGCGCAAGCGCGCGATGTCGAGGCTTTTAACAAGCGCTTTTATGCGGGTCCACAGCGCGTCTCTTGATCGACAGTATAACCGTAGGCCAGGTTGTTCCGCATGGAGCCCACGCGTCACTCCAGCCCCGCCAAAAACCAACGCACCGTCGCCTCGAAGGCTTCGGGGGTGTCTTGGTAGAGCCAGTGGGCGGCGTTTTCAAGCTCGGTTAGGCGGACCTGATTTTTGGGCAAGGCCTCGCGCATTTTGACGGCTGTTTCGTGGGTGAGGAGGGTGCTTTTGCGGCCTCGGACGATCAGGGTCGGGCACTTGATGCGTGACCAGGAGGACCAGAGGTCGGGGCGTTCGTATTCGTCCATGACCAGCGGATCGCTCTTCCAGACGAGGCCGCCGGCCGGGTGGTCGCGCGTGATGGCTTCGATCTGGCGACGGACCATGTCATCGGTGGCGAACATGGGGCGGTTGCGCAGCTTCTCGTTGACCGGGTCGAGCGAGTCCCAGACGAACGGCTCGGCGTCGAATGCCGCGAAGTCCCGTTGAGTTTGCGGGTTGATCGGGTCCGGGTCGATGTCGACGATCACGAGCGCGCGCACGACTTCGGGGTGTTCGATGGCGTAGACCCAAGCGTATCGCCCGCCGGCGGAGTGGCCGACGAGGACCAGGTCGCGTCCGTGTGTGGCCGACAAGTGATCGACGGTGGCGCCCACATCACTTACGAGGTCTTCGAAGCGGTACGCGCCCGAGCCGGCCCATTCGCTGTCACCGTGTCCGCGGCTGTCCAGCGCGACGACGTGGTGGTCGCCCCGCATCGCAGCGGCGAACTCGTCGAAGCTTCGTGCGCTGTCGCGCAGGCCGTGGAGCAGGAGCATCGGCGGCGACCCGGTCGGTCCCCAGTCGACGTAGTGGAGGCGAACGCCATCGTGGTCGAAATTGGCGTCGGTTGGATCGGGAGATGTCATCTGGCTGGCAGATACGCCTTCGGGAATTCGGCGACCACGGAGTACAGAATGTCGACCATGTTGGCGAGCCTGACCTTGGCGACCTGAGCGCAGAGTTGGTACGCGACCAGCCTTTCGAGGCCGTAGTCGGATTCGAGCCAGAGGATGAGCTCGTAGAACGCGATCCGCGCTGCGTCCTCCATCGGGCGGGCGCTGCCGATTGCCATCAGATGGTCGTCGGATATGACCCGAGGCGTGCCGATGGCCTGGCCTTTGATCAGGTCGACGGTCATCACTCCGCGCGTCGGGATCTCGGTTGCGACTCCACTGACCTCACCGTCTCCCTGTGCGGCGTGGCCGTCGCCGATGTGCAGCAGCGCGCCGGGGACATTGACGGGCAGATGAACGGTGTTGCCTGGACACACGTCCGCGGCGTCCATGTTGCCGCCGTGAAAGCCGGGCGAGAGCGACGACACGGCTTCGAGCTCGGGCGCTCTGCCGATCGTGCCGTAAAACGGTTCGTACGGTATCGGAGCGATGGGAAGGTCTTCCGAGAACGTTACCTTGCCGTTGGCGATGGGATGCAGCATCACGCGTGCCGGCAACGGCGGCTGAAGCGTCCTCGTGAACACTGTGCTGCAGAGGCCGCCGAATTCCGGGATCAGGGCGCTGACGCCGTAGTCTCTGGTCACCTCGATCGAGTGGATCGTCACGGCGAGCGTGTCGCCCTTTTCGGCGCCGTTGACGTAGATCGGGCCGGTAAGCGGGTTGACGAACGGGAGCGTGACGATCTTCGTGATGTCGTCATCGGGCGAGGTTATCCGGTTCTCGAAGGCGTCGAGGGTCTCGACGGCGAAGGTCTCGCCCGGATCGACCGTGGCGGTCGGTCCGGCGTATGGGCCGATGACGTAGGCGTAGGTTCCAGGTGGGTTTGAAATTTCCTGCATGGGGCACCCTCGAAGCGATGCAATCGTTCGACGATTGCTGCCTGTCAGTCTGCGGACAGTTGACGACCATCCCCCGGCCCCTTCCTAATCAAGAAGGGGGGGAAGTTGTTTTTGAGGGACACCCTTCGGCGATGCTCAGGGCAGGCTCTCAAACTCTCGGCGAGGGGCTGCGCCCCTCTGCACTCCCCGTGCGTCGCGCCGGGCTACAACTCGGAGTTGAGTTCGTCGAGTTTGGGTAGTTTGCCGGACGACCGCAGTAGGTTCAGCGCCTGTTTTTCAAGCTGCCGAACGCGCTCTCGCGTGACGCCGAGCTCGTGTCCGACCTCTTCGAGCGTTCGAGGTCGATCGTCGATGAAACCGAACCTGAGAGCAAGGACCATGCGAAGTCGCGGGGTCAGGTCTTCGAGCGCCTGGATGATGTCCTCGCGAGTGAGCATTCGCATGGCCACTTCGTCCGGAGTCCAGCCGCTTTCGTCTTTGATGAAGTCTTCGAGCGTTGACTCTTCTTGCCCGACCGGCGTGCCAAGAGAAACCGTGCTCTGGCGCTGCCGCATCAGAGCTTCGACGTTCTCGACTTGCCATTCGAGTTCTTTGGCGAGTTCGGCAGGCGTCGGGTCTCGGTCCTGGGCGCGCATCAGCTTTCGTTCGGCGGCGTTGAGCTGCTGTAGACGTTCGACGACGTGCACCGGCAGACGGATCGTGCGGCCTTGATCGGCGAGAGCTCGCGTCACCGCTTGGCGAATCCACCAGGTGGCGTACGTGCTGAATTTGTAGCCGCGGTGCGGGTCGTACTTCTCGACGGCTCGCATCAGGCCAAGGTTGCCTTCCTGGATCAAGTCCAAAAGGGGCAACCCACGCCTGAGATATCGGCGGGCAACGCTAACAACCAAGCGAAGGTTGGAGTTGGTCAATCGCTCCGAGGCGACCTGACCTCTGCGTTCGATGTCGTCCCACAGCCGCTCGACTTCGCGCTCTTCGCCTTCGATAGCTTCCGACAACACTCCCGCGGCTTCGAGTGTTTCGAGATCTTCTTTCGGGCGGACTTCTTCCATCGTGACGACAGCGGAGACGGGCAGCAGTGCCGCGTGTCTGGACAGCGCCGACACCTTCTTCGCGGCATCGACATCGGGCATGTCCAACTCGACAGCTAAGGCTTCCCTGACGCTTTCCTTCAACGGGTCGTCGAGCATCTTCCGGAAGTCAGGATTCGAGAGGAGCGTGATCATGCCGTTTTCGCCGACATCGTGCCCTAGTAGGGACGAGACCGTGTTCAGCAGCGCTCTCCTGCCGTCCAGGAACCGAAACACTTCGACGGCGATGGCCGACGTGGATACGGGCCCGCCTTGAAGTTGCTCCGAGAGCTTCTTCCGAATGTCTTTGAGCAGCACCCAACGCTCGACCGCTAGTCCAAGATCCAGCTCTTGGGGCGCGGTCAGGAGCGCGTGCTGACCGATCGACCGCAGGTACTCTCGTACGGTGTCGGTCGGTTCATCGCCAAGTTCGCGTTCATAGGACTTAAGCAGGTCCATCGCCCCGGAATGTTGGCTGTCGGACGTGTCAGAGCTATCTAGTTGTATCTTTTGTTCGCGTTCCAGCATGGAAATCGCCTTCACTTCGCCACCGGCTAGAGCGGCGCCACATGACAATACCAGAGCGGTTCCGGTCTTACAACACGGAAGCCGCCCCATTCAAAGGTCCTACAGAATATATTGTACCGACATCGCGATTTTGAAACACATCAGGTGACAGATTCTGGCCGGAGAATGACGGCATCCGCAAGGATCGACCTCCGTTCAACGGCCGATCGCATCGCGGCTACTGGCAAAACCCGCCTTCGAGTTCCGTGCACTGAACGATGATCTCCCTGAGCCGCGCCCAGCATGTGAACTCTTGACAATCGATTTTGCGCCTAGTTAACTGTCCAAGAACCTGTTTGCGACAGGAGTTGGATCCGCGACCGGTTCACCATCACCTGTATAACGCTGACTTCGCATAGTCAGATGCGCATTGGGCGCTGGCAGTGCGGGGCAAACGATCGGCGACGCCGAACAGGGTCGACAGCCGATCCGCGGGCCCGTGAGCGAGAAACCAAGGGATTGAGACAGCATGGGACAACTCGATGGCAAAATAGCGGTAATCACAGGCGCGGGAACCGGCATCGGCAAAGGCATTGCACGTGCGTACGCGCGCGAAGGCGCCAAGCTTGTGATCGCGTCGCGCAATCGCGAAACGCTGGAAGGCACGGCTGCCGAGCTCACTCCCCACGGTGCAACGGTGGTCGTCGTTCCGACGGATGTAACGAAGGAAGAACAGGTCATCGCCCTTTACGAGAGAGTCGTGCAGGAGTTTGGGCGTCTCGACATCTCGGTCAACAACTCCGGCGTCTTCGACGGCGGACCGCTCGAAGATCTATCGCTCGAAACGTGGCAACACGTTGTCGACATCAATCTCACCGGCGTGTTCCTGTGCACTCGAGAGGCTTTCAAAATCATGAAGGCCCAGGGCGGCGGACGCATAATCAACATCGGCAGCATCTCGGCTCAGATGCCTCGGGACAACGCTTCGCCGTACGCCACGACCAAGCACGCGCTCGTGGGCCTGACGAAGTCCACTGCCCTGGAGGGACGCGAGCACGGCATCAGCGCAAGCATCTTGCACCCTGGCAACGTGGACATCGAGCGACGCGCCGGCAGCACGTCATCGGCGGACGCGGAACCGATGATGACTCCGGACGACCTCGCTATCTCGGCCCTGGCGATCGCGGCGTTGCCTTCATATGCGAATATGCTCGAAACGATAGTATTGCCCGTCGATCAGGTGTATCTCGGTCGAGGGTAATCTCAAGCGCAGCGACAACCCGAACCACGGACGAAACACCTCAAGTTACGCGGATAATCAATCACACAAGGAGACAGCGAATTGGCCAAAAAAGTATTGATCACAGGGATGAGCGGACTGATCGGCGGGCTGCTCAAGAACCACCTGACCGAACTGGGCGGCTACGAACTCACCGCCCTGAACCGGAGCTCAGTGGCGGGTGTGCGTACGGTCCAAGCGGACATTTCCTACCTTGAACCCATCAAGCCTGCGTTCGAAGGCCAGGACGTCGTTGTGCACCTGGCGGCATATCTTGGCGGCCAGGACTGGGAGGGACAGCACTCGGGCAACGTCGTTGGCACTCACAACGTGTTCGAAGCAGCGCGGCAGGCCGGCGTCAAGCGGGTCATTTTCGCCAGCAGCGGCAACGCCATCCGAGGCTTCGAGAACGTCGAACCCTACAAAGCCATCGCAGAGGGCCGGTACGACGATGTTCCCACCGGCTACCCGATGATCACACACGAGCAGGTTTGGCCCGAAGCTCTGTACGGCGCCACAAAGGTCTGGGGCGAAGCTCTCGCCAGGCACTATTCGGACGAATACGGCATGTCGATCATCTGTGTCCGGATCGGCCGCGTGAACAAGGAGAATCGACCTATGGGCTGGCGAGACAACGCCACATACCTCAGTCACAGAGACATCAGCCAGAACCTGCAGAAGTGCATCGACGCCCCGGACAGCGTCGTTTACGACATCGTCTTCGCGGTGTCGGACAATCGCTGGGGTTACCGAGACCTGTCCCACGCGAAAGAGGTCATCGGGTTCGAGCCCGAGGATTCGGCGGAGAGGGATCCGTTTACGGGTTAGGGGCGGTTGGCGATAAACAAAATGAGTGGCGCTGGAAAATTGTGTCATTGTGATCCTTCAGAGCGCGAAAGGAGGAGAATCTGGTCGCTGGACACTCTCCGGTGCACAGGTAATTTCAAACGCTTCGCTACCTAGGACGTGCGGCGCGACGCCACGGTGTGCAAAACGGATTAAGTTGACGAGCATAACGAACCGGTCGGCGTTGGTGCCTGGCTTGGCCGTGAACGGCCAGAGCACCGGTTGGTACATTCGGTTGGCGCTCGTACGGCGCGCGCGGATTCCATCGGGGAAACCCGCCCGTGGGCTGTGCGCGTATTCGCGTTTGAGTTGCGTCAACACGCGCACATATCGACGCCCGACGGCACAATATTTCGGCTACGAGGGGCGGGAGGGTTTGAAACCCTCCCCTACAAATCGCGACCGCCGGTATCGGCGTTAGGGCGATATCTACTCCCCCGAAAGGACATTATCCCGACCGATATCGGCTCGACGTTCGACTCATGAAGATGCATCGGGGACCTCCGTTCTTAACAATCGATTCAAGAGGCAGCGAACAATGAAAAGCGTGACTATCGATCGAACCAAACGCCTTCACGAAGAGCCGAACACCGGCCATAACCGCTGGCACCCGGACGTGCTGCCCATCGTCGAGGCGGCGCCTGGTGAAGAGGTGGTGCTAGAGACCAGGGACGCTGCTGACGGGCAGATCAAACCTGACACGACCGAGGCGGACTTCGATTCGTTCGACGCGAAAGTAGGTCATCCGCTGACGGGCCCGGTGTACGTCCAAGGCGCCAAACCCGGCGACCTTCTTGAAATCGAGTACGTGAACATCGAACCCCAGCCAAACGCGTGGACTCGCGTCCGGCCCGGGTCCGGCTTCCTGCGCGACATCTACACGGAGCCGTACCTGGCGCATTGGAACATCGCCGACGGCTGGGCGACATCGCCGCAGATTCCCGGGGTTCGCATCTCGAATGGGTCGTTTATGGGCACGGCCGGGTTGGCACCGTCTCACGAACAATTGCGCGTATGGACTCGACGCGAGGCCGATCTGGTCAGCCGAGGCGGCACGGCTCCGCCGCCTGACCCTGAAGACGCCGTGCCTTCCGAGGGCCCGATCGCAAATGACGGCGTTCGGACGATGCCGCCACGCGAGAACTGCGGCAACGCCGACGCCAAACAGCTCACGACCGGTTCGAAGCTGTTCGTGCCGGTCGCGGTCGAGGGGGCGCTCTACTCGGCTGGCGACGGGCATTTCGCCCAAGGCGACTCGGAGTGCTGCATAACCGCCATCGAGATGGGCGCGACTGCCACCGTGCGCTTCAAGATTCACGAAGGCGAGGCCGCCGCGAAGAACATCCGCTTTCCGAGGTTCTCACACCCAGGCTATTTCTTGCCTCCGGAATGGGCTGCCCCGCGCAACTTCATCGCGACAATGGGCTTCCCGATTCGAGACGACGGAACCAACGAGAGCGAAGACGTGACCTTGGCGGCGCGACACGCGCTTTTGAATATGGTCCAACTGCTGCAAGAACGAGGGTTCAGCGCAGTGCAGGCGTACGTGATATGCAGCGTCGCTGTCGATCTGAAGATCAGCAACATCGTCGACTTGCCGAACGTCACGGTTTCGGCGTTCTTGCCCGAGGATGTTTTCGTATAGCGCAACATCCCCGTGCGACAACAGGGGCTTTCAGGAGGAATCAACTAAATGCCACTCGTACTCGGATTGGCTGGCTCGATCGCCACAGGCAAGAGCACGGCGTGCGAAACAATCGTAGACATGGGCGCCGTCCACTGCGACGCGGACCGCCTCGTGCACCGGATGTACGACCCGGGAACGCCAGCGTTCGACCGAATCGTTGCCATATTCAGCGATGAGGTCGTCGGCGACGACGGATACATTGACCCCGCGCGCTTGGAGCTCGAGTGTTCGGCAAGCCCGATGAGATGAACAAGCTAACCACGGCCATCGGCGACATCGCCGTGGCGGTGGAGAACGTCGTGAACGAGTGGCGCGAAACGTTGGAGCCGAACCAAGTTGCGCTGCTGGAAGCGGTCAACCTCGTCGAAGCGGGATACGGGCAATGGTGCGACCAGGTGTGGCTGATCGCCAGTGACCTCGACGTCGCGAAGGCGAGGCTGGCCGCGCGAAACCAGTTCTCGCCCGAAGAGGTCGAGCAGCGCTTGGCCAGTCAACGGCCGTGGGAGGAGCGCGCGCCGGCGTCCGACCTGGTCATCCACAACAACGGCACTCAAGAAGAACTCGTGCGGCAGGTGCGCAATCAATTCACCAGCGTCCGACAGCTCTGGGAGAACGGCGAGCTCGAGCCGTCAAAGTATCACCGATGGTGGGAGGAGTTCTCCGCGAAACGAAAGGCGGAGCGAGGCGAATAGCCGTCAAGCCGTGCGCGACGCGCTCGCTGAACCCCTGTATGCCGTCGTTTGACGGAGAGATTCCGTGGGCTGCCGGGTCGGTGTGCAAGTATGCTTGGCCGCGAACGGCCAGAGCACCCGCTGCCGATCAGACGAACGGCGCTCGCGCCTACCGGCCGATGTCGATTCGTTTGAATCCCTCCGCGAGCTCGACGTCGGCTTGCTTGCCGGTCTCGGCGGCTCGGTCCCGCGATCGCTGCTCCCCGACCTCACGCGGACTGCCCATTTGGCTAGCGTGTTTGTACAAGGCGTCCATCTTCAGTGTGAACGTGTCGGTGATGTCGATGAACATGTCAGGGTTGTCGGGGCGAAATAGCAGAACCTCGCGTACTTTGTGCGGCTCAAGGCCTTCTGTGGCGTGCTCAGGGAACGCAAGGTAGTCGCGCGCGTACGGGAAGACAGCGTCGAGCGTCACTCGTCCGCATATATAGTGATCGCGATGCCGGATGTACGGCCGGTTCGGATCGACGGTAACGACCGTGCTCGGAGTATGCTTTCGAATCTGCCGGACGAGCATCTCTCGGAACTCGGCGGTGTCCTCGAGTCCTTGATCGAGTTGTCGGAGGTACACAACCTCGGCGATCCCCAGGACCTTGGCAGCGTCTGCTTGCTCTTTCTCGCGTATCGCGGCGAGCTTCTCGGAGGTGAGTCCGCGGTCGCTGGTTCCCTTGTCGCCGTTGGTACAGACGACCAGCACGACTTTCCGACCTTCCTTGATCCATTTGGCGATGGAACCCCCTGCCCCGCCTTCCGCGTCGTCAGGGTGAGGAGTTATCACTAACACTGTTCCATTCGATTCAGTCATAGATATTTCCGGTCTCCTACTGAAGTTTGTTCCAAACCCGTTATTCGCGAGAGCAGCCAGAACGGCGAGATCAATCGAGTCGGGAAGCATTACCCGTGCCTCGCTCGGCCCAACCAGGCACGAGACGGAGAGGCCGCACTATTGTAATGGAAGCTGACGTTGTGTCAATAAATTCCTGAAAAGTGCGCCAAAATCGTGATAGAAGAGGTTCCGACAGGCGTGTTAAAAATGATGCATAAGCTCCGTTAGCGCCCTCAGTTCTTCGGCGCACCATGGCATCATCCTGCATGTCGCGTAAGGCGGCCCCCCTCGCCGGGTTCGACCGACCGAAGAACAGCTGCCCCACCGCTGGCGGAGCTTTTTCCTTTGCCCGGAAAACGCGTGCTTACGGACTGCCATGCGATCCACGATACGCACGCGGCACGACGGAATCGATCAATGGATCGCCAGGCCACCAACTTGATTGCGGCGAGACGTTGGACCGTCGCTGGTAGTTGTCGATGCCTTCGGGTGCCCCGACTTACGCTGGTACGTCCTCCAGTGCTTTGAACAGCCGATCGCACCGGGGCGCGGCTTTTCGCACAAGGCCTGGATCGATGCTTGCAAGCAGTGTCGGTGCGTGGCGTGTTTTGTGGTAACGCCTTTTCGCAGTTCCAGCGGTGGCAGCACTTATGCCCCGCTCGACATCGGATTTGGGCACTTGCTCCACGTTTGGATTGGCCGGCAAGGATCGCTCGCGAAAACCTGTGCCGTAGTAACGACTGAGCGCAGACACATCGGCCAAGAACCAAGACTCCATCACTTGTACCATGAAATGCAAATTATCGTCGGCGACTCCAACAAGACCATCCATGTGTCCACTTGCCTTGGTTTGTGTCATGAGTTCGTCCGTGGTGCCGCCGAAATCCGGATCAATCAAAAGGAATATGGTCGCGGTCGGCTGCGTTCGAGTCGCCGTTACGAAGTCTCGAATCGTCTCTACTTTTGAACCTCCACCAACGAAGCGCACACTGGTGCGTTTCGCTCTTGCCAATGCAAGGGTTGAGTCGAAAAACGCTCTCCATCCCTCTCTGAGTCGTCCATCGCTTTCGTAATAGACTCGAATTTCGTTTACCACCTGGTCCCGCCGATCTCTCCTTTTTCCCAAAGTTGGCCGAGCGTATATCGCTCCAGCCATTCTTCGAGGTCTGGCTTTGACAGCCTACTCATCTGGGTTGCAGAATCGAAACCTCGCTCGCACACAACCACAGACTCCGGTTCGTCCGTGAATTGGTCAATGAGGTCTCTCGAGTGAGTAGTTACGATCAATTGCGTTCGCTGTGAAGCGTCTCGGAGCAATTCTGCAACCAACGGTATTACGTCAGGGTGGAGAGCAAGCTCTGGTTCTTCTATGCACAAAAGTGGCGGCGGTTTGGGATTGCACAGAATCGCCAACAGCGAAATAAACCTGATCGTGCCATCAGACAATCTGGTTGCTGGAATTACGGCCCCACCAAGACCACGCTCGACGACGGTGAGTTGGATAGTACCCCCTTCAACTCGAGGATGCAGACTATCGTGTTGCTCGTAGAATCTCCTCAAGTGAGCATCCAATATACTTCGAATTTCGCCACCCTGAAGCCGGTTCATCACGAGCGCAAGGTTGCTGAAATCTTCCAACAATACTTCGAACTCTCCGTCGGTAGGTTGAGGCATGCGAGCCTGACTGCGCCTGCCGATGTTCCATTCGCGGTACAGTCGGATTTGTCGGAACATCTGCGCTAAACCTGTAACGATCGGGTAATTTTCTGGGTCTCGACGCTCTCGGAGGATGGACTGTCCAGGTTCGGTGTTTTCTGGGGTGATATGAGCGGTGTCTTGATCGCCGTCCGCCTGCCGGGGTGTTAGAGCGTCCCGACGGACCGGGATTCGGCCAAACCCACCACGTACCTCGAAATAGTAGTACGGCGTGTCAAACCCAGGCCCCGAGGTATATCGATTCTCAAGCCGCTCCATCAATATCTGAAAGCGTTCGGCGTTTTCACCGTATTCGAGAATGTACCTCAAATCTCGCGACCCAGCTTGGATGTCTGTCGGATTGTCTACGAGAGCTTGGAATTCCGCCGCTTTCGCGCGGGAATCGCTGGCAGGCTCGCCCTTTCACAACCAGTTGCCAACTCCGCCGTTCGTGCGAATGAAGTCGGCAAGGTGGGTTGGCAAGGCCTGCATTAAAGCGACAACCTCTAATAGGTTTGATTTGCCGGACGCGTTTGGGCCAATCAGCACATTCAGCGGCCTCAGGTCGAGCGAGAGGTCACGAAACGACAAGATTTGCTTCAGGTGCAATGATTACAGCATTCGTTTCCTCCGTCGGGGTCGATGCACGGTAGCAAGTCCGTGCGTGCAACGTGTTCTCCAATTCAATCACACTGATGGTGTCCTCGACAACGCCGCAAGCTCGTCGCGTGAGAAATGACGTACTTCGCTCGACTTGGCTGGGCTTGACCACGTGGCGGAAACAGCTGTTGAGGCGTACGATGCATCGGTCGCATTCAGTACCACATCGCAGGAGGCGCCACGTGTCATCGAAGCCAGGATATCTGTTTACCGCGAGTATGGACATCGGAGCAGACAAAGAAGCGATTTTCAACGAGGTGTACGACGACGACCATGTGCCTCTGCTTCTCGAGGTGCCGGGCGTGCTTTCGGTGGCGCGATTCAAAACGACCGAGCTCTCGATGATACTCGGCGGCGAGCGCCGGACCATGGTAGTCGAGGGCCAGCCCAAGTACACGGCTCAATACGAACTCGAGAGTCCCGACGTGCTGCTCACCGATGCGTGGGCGGCCGCGGTCGACGCGGGTCGCTGGACCGACGAGGTTCGCCCCTACACCACCAACCGGCGGCATGTCCTCTACGAGCGACTATAGCCCGTGCTAAAATAGCCGAACTTTGACACCCGACGCCGCTCCCGCGCTCAGCCCAACCTGCTCCAGAAGGGTTCTGGCGACACTCGCCGTGGGCGCTTTCGTTTCCGTTCTCGATCAGACGGGCGTCACGCTTGCGCTGCCCCCTCTGGCGAATCATTTCGACGCCACTCTCCCTGTGGTTCAATGGGTCGCCCTAGGGTATAGCCTCACAACCGGGGCGCTGCTGCTCCCGATGGGTCGATTGTCCGACATGGTCGGTCGAAAAATCGTGTACCTGATCGGGTTCGTCATCTTCATCCTGGCGGCGCTGCTCTCTGGGTCTTCGCCTTCCCTGACGGCTGTGATCGTTTTCCGAACGATCCAGGGCGCTGGGTCCGCGATGATCCAAGCGAATTCGATGGCGATCCTAACGTCCATATTCCCCTCGACACAGCGTGGACGCGTCATCGGAATGTACATGACGATGGTCGGTTTGGGAGCGGTCGCCGGACCAGTCATCGGTGGCACCGTCGTCGAACTTTTCGGGTGGCGGGCCGTGTTTTACATGGGCGTGCCGCTGGGGGTGGTGTCGCTGGTGTCAGCGGCCCTGGTTCTGGGCCGAGATCGGCCCGCCGCTGCCAAAGATGGAGCCCTTCGGGCTAGGTTCGATTGGGCGGGAGCTATCCTCTCGGCCACAGCGCTGACAGTCTTCTTGCTGGCGATGACCAACGCCTATCGCGTCGGCTGGACATCGCCGGTGTTGGTCTCGGCATTCGTGGTCGCGTTTGCGCTGTTGGTGTCGTTTATCGTCAGGGAAATCCGCACTCCCGAGCCGCTTCTGGCGCTGGAGTTGTTCAAACGACGCTTGTTCTCGATGGGGTCGTCCGCCAGCTTCCTGATCTTCCTCGCGGGGACATCGGTTTTCTACATGATGCCTTTTTACCTCCAAGGCATTCTTGACCTGAGTCCAGGTCGAGCGGGAATGGTCATCGCGCCGACCGCGTTTTGCTTCGCCCTCACTGGTCCCATCGCGGGAAGACTTTCGGACAAATACGGGTTCAAGCGTTTCGAGATAGCCGGCTTGCTGATGTTATCGACCTCGATGCTGATGTTGAGTAGGCTGTCCGTGAACACCGAGATCTATTACATCGCCCCCGTGCTGCTCACGCAGGGCATCGGGATGGGTTTGTTCAACTCGCCGAACGCGAGCTCGATCTTGAGCACCGTCGAGACGGGTCGGTACGGAGTCGCGACTGCGTTCATCAACATGATTCGCAACACGGCAAACGTCACCGGCATCGGCCTCGCGATCACGATTGTCACCGCTCACATGGCAGCACAGGGATTCGAGCCCAGTCTGGACGCGGTGACGTCCGGCGAAGTCGGGGTGGAGGCGGCGTTCACGGAAGGGCTGAGGATAGCTTTCCTCGTCATGGGCGGTTTCGTCGCATGTTCGTTGGTCGTAACGATACTGAAGCCGCTGCCGCGTGCCGAGAGCTCCGACATTGCGAAGCAGGCCGGCCCCGAATCGACAGCGCCATCGGCTCGATAGCGTCATGGCGGCGATAACGGGGCTCTGCCCCATCGCTCGGATTGCGGAAAGCCCGAACTACAAGTGGTGGGCGTATCTGGCGCTGGCCATCGGCCTTTCACTCAACGTGATGGACCAGTCGGGAGTGAACATCGCGCTCCCGCAAATCGCCGACTATTTCGAAGCGGACATTCCGACCGTTCAATGGCTGTCTCTCGGTTACATCCTGACGACCAGCGCCATGCTGATGCCAGCCGGACGGCTCTCGGACATGATCGGCCGGAAGCGCATGTACCTGATCGGCTTCAGCATCTTCGTGCTGTCGGCGTTCGCGGGCGCGACTGCTCAGTCGTGGACCGTTCTGCTCGCATCAAAGCTCGTGCAGGGGATCGGCTCGGCGGCGATTCAGGCCAACGGCATGGCGATGATCGCCGAGACGTTTCCATCGAACGAACGCGGAAAAAGCCTGGGTTTGTACATGGCGGTGATCGGCGCCGGAGCGATCACCGGTCCCGTTGCCGGCGGTGTTCTCGTGAGCAACTTCGGCTGGCGGTCGATATTCTTCGCCGGCATTCCCGTCGCGCTCACGGCGATCGCGGCTGCGGCATTCATCTTGAGGGGTCGATCGCCCGAACAATCGAGGCGAAAGGAGAAATGGTCGTTCGATTGGCTCGGCGCCACGTTCTCATCAGCCGCTCTCGTATCGTTCCTTCTCGCAATGACGAACGCGTGGAAATTGGGTTGGACATCACCGGTAATCTTGACTGGAATCACGCTGGCGGTCGCGATGTTGGCCGCTTTTCTGTGGTGGGAGACTCGAACAAGAGACCCGATGTTGGATCTTTCGCTGTTCAAAAGCCGCGTGTTCTCGTTGGCCATCGGCGCTCGGTTCATCTCCTTCCTCGGCGGGTCGGCGGTGTTCTTCCTAATGCCGTTCTACCTGATTCAAGGTCTGGGTCACACGGCTGAGCATGCGGCATTGCTGATGATACCGGGCTCGATCTCGATGATCGTCATCGGCCCGCTGTCAGGGCGGCTCTCGGATCGAGTCGGAACCAGGTGGCCAGCGGTGTTCGGAATGTGCATCTCCACGTCCGCGATGGTGCTGTTCTCGACGCTCGACGCCGATTCCTCCGACTACCAGGTGGCGATCGGGATGATGCTTTCCGGCATCGGGATGGCGAGCTTCTCTTCGCCGAATTCGAGCGCGATCATCGGGTCGTTGCCGATCGAGAAGTATGGGATCGTGTCCGCTTTCGTGAACCTGGCGAGAACGTCGGCCAACATGTCAGGAGTCGCGTTGGCCACCACCGTGGTCACCTTCAACATGGCCGCTTCGGGTTTCGAGCCGAGCCTTTCGACCGTTGAGGGCGCAGGGAATTCGGGCGCGACGGCAGCGTTCGTGGAAGGCATGGCCCGCGCGTACACGATCTCGGCCGCGGCGATGGTCGTAGCATTGGTGATGACAATCTTCAGGGGTGAGGTGCAGCCTGTTCCGGAACTCGCAGGCGGCAATACGACGAGACAAGATCCCCCATCCGATGAATCCGAATCGGATTAGTAGCCAAGCGGGCGATTGGGCGGACGAACCGATTTACAACCCGCGTTTGGCTCGCGCGAACTGCAGCATGACCTCGTCAGCGTCGGTGTTGTCCCATCCAGGGAATGCGACGATGATGTCTTTGTCGTCGAGGATCGGGAACATCAACGTGGTGTTCGGTTTGGCGTTGGTCAGGCTCGTCAATATAAAATACACTCCCACCAAAAAGCCGATGGAGCCGATGCCAAACATGCCGGTCGCGATGCGCATGTCGATTCCCACGCTTGATTCGAGGAAGATTTCTATCACAAGCAACCCGCCGCCCAGCCCGAAGAAACGAATGCCTTCGTGCATGCGACTGCGCTGGCCGCCGTTCTTCTTCTGAGGCGGGGCCATGTCGCTCAGGAAGGCTGCGTCGTGATCGCCCGATCCGAGCCGGCCGAAATTCGCCAGTAAGCGTCGGTTCGTCACGACGACTTCAGGCATTTCAAAGACGACTCGTTCATCGGATTCCAGGTTGAAAGATCGTTCGTTCATACTTACCTCATCCAGGGGGCCCACTCATGAAGCACTCATTATAATGACAAGCTGGAATCCGTGCACATCGGGGCCGGAGAAATGACGCGAATCAGCCTTGACGGGGGCAGCGCAGATGCCTATAATAGCTTCTGCTAGGTTGGAGACAAAGATGAGCGAACCCACCTAACAGATAAAACGGCGAACACTCAGCGGCGGCTGGGATTGCCCAGCCGCCTTTTTTGTACCTTAAAAACTGAATTTTGTCCTCAAAGAAACAAAGAAATAGATGAGCCCATATGTGGGTCAAGTTAGTAAGGGTCCACGGTGGATGCCTTGGGGCCAAGAGCCGAAGAAGGGCGTGGCAAGACTGCGAAAAGCCCCGGTCAGCTGTCTAGCGAGCTTAACCGGGGATTCCCGAATGGGGAAACCCCCCTTGGGTCAATCCAAGGGACCCCGATTTATCGGGGGGGTAAGCGGGTGAACTGAAACATCTAAGTAACCCGAGGAAAATAAATCAACCGAGATTCCCAAAGTAGTGGCGAACGAAATGGGAATAGCCCAAACCTTCCGGGCTTAGTGGGCTGAGGCCCTATGTCCGGAGGGGGTTGTAACACACACCTGTTCCAGCCTCAGGAGGAGCAAGGAGTAAGAAACTCGTTCCTTAGCCGAATGATCCTGGAAAGGACGACCGGAGAAGGTGATAGTCCTGTACGCGAAAGGGAGCGAGCTCCTGGTGTGCTGTTGAGTACCACGGGACACGTGAAATCTTGTGGGAAGCTGGGGAGACCACTCTCCAAGGCTAAATACTCTTGGCCACCGATAGTGAACCAGTACCGTGAGGGAAAGGTGAAAAGTACCCCAGATGGGGAGTGAAATAGACCTGAAACCGTGGACTTACAAGCCGTGGGAGCCCCGATTCGTTGGGGTAACTGCGTGCCTTTTGAAGAATGAGCCGGCGAGTTAATCTAGGCAGCTTGGTTAAGGAACATGAGTTCCGGAGCCGAAGCGAAAGCGAGTCCGAATAGGGCGTGCCGCGGGCGGCGGCAAAGCCTGCGGAGGAAGCCCGTATTGACGCACCCTTGTGTGCCAAAGTGCTTTAGGGCACTGGAAGCACTGATGGGGTGTTGACGTGCGGTGCGAATCCAAAGGTCGCGCTGCCATTATGCCTGCAGTGTTGTCTGGATTAGACCCGAAACCGGGTGAGCTACCCATGGCCAGGCTGAAACCCCGATAATATCGGGGCGAAGGGCCGAACCCGTGTCTGGTACAAAAGGCTGGGATGAGCTGTGGGTAGAGGTGAAATGCCAATCGAACTCGGAGATAGCTGGTTCTCCCCGAAATGTATTTAGGTACAGCCTCAAGGTAGTCTGGGGGAGGTAGGGCACTGGATGGGCTAGGGGGCGTGAGCCTACCAAACCCAACCAAACCACGAATGCCCCTAGATGGTCCTTGGGAGTGAGACAGTGGGGGATAAGCTCCATTGTCGAGAGGGAAACAGCCCAGACCGCAGGCTAAGGTCCCCAAGTGTGAACTAAGTGTGAAAGGAAGTGGGATTCCTAAAACAGCTAGGAGGTTGGCTTAGAAGCAGCCACCCTTTAAAGAGTGCGTAACAGCTCACTAGTCGAGGGATCCTGCGCCGAAAATGTAACGGGGCTAAAGTTCACCACCGAAGCCGCGGGATTCGCCTTTATTGGCGGATCGGTAGGGGAGCGTTGCCAGGGCAGTGAAGCTGAGATGTGAGTCTTGGTGGAGCGCTGGGAAGTGAGAATGCCGGCATGAGTAGCGACAATCCTGGTGAGAATCCAGGACACCGAAAGCCTAAGGTTTCCTACGCAACGCTGATCGGCGTAGGGTAAGTCGGGCCTAAGCTATAGCGTACAAGCGAAAGCGATGGACAACGGGTCAAAATTCCCGTACCACCGTTATATCGTTTTAAGGCAAAGGGGGGACGCGGGAAGATAGGCGGAGCGCGCCCATTGGACATGGTGCGTTTAGCCCTGAAGGCCATGCCAGGATAGGTAAATCCGTTCTGGCGTTACGAGCTGAGGGGGCCGAAAACTCTAGGGCCAGAGCCCTGGGGGATTCCGTTGATTCTATGCCGCCGAGAAAAGCCTCGTTGCTAGAGATAACAGTGTCCGTACCGAAAACCGACACAGGTAGGCAGGGGTAAATGTCCCCAGGTGAACGAGCGAACCCTCGTTAAGGAACTCGACAACTTGACCCTGTAACTTTGGGAGAAAGGGTGCCCGTGAGGTGAAGTCCGCTTGCCGGATCAGCCTTTGCGGGCCTCAGTTAACAGGCCCAGGCGACTGTTTATCAAAAACACAGGTCTCTGCTAAGCCGAAAGGCGATGTATAGGGGCTGACGCCTGCCCAGTGCCGGAAGGTTAAGAGGAAAGGTTCGTCAAGCTTAGGCAAGACAAAGCTTTGAATCGAAGCCCCGGTGAACGGCGGCCGTAACTATAACGGTCGACCAGTGCAGTGTGTGGAGAAGGCTCGGGGGCAACCCCGATCTTCAAGACGACTGTGCTAGGCCGTTAAAAAATCTGGCTATATGCTGGAAACTCTGAGTATCCTGGACTACTAACGGAGTCAGTCGTGGGCATTGCCCGACTGGCGGACGTTGCGTAACAACGTGACTTCTTCTCGCCTGTGTAGGGTGGGACCGCAGTGAAAATGTCCCAGGTGCAGACAATCAGCAGGAAAGACCCGGGTGGCAACACTCGGGAATCCTCAGAGACCATACGCCAGACTCTCCGAACGGAACCGGAGAGAAGAGATGGTCCGACCTGCATGGCGACATGCAGAGGCCGGCAGAAATGGCCGGCCCATCCCGACGAGTTCGGCGAACTCCGGCAAATCGGGAGAGTAACAATGTGCCTAAGGTAGCGAAATCCCTTGTCGGGTAAGTTCCGACCCGCACGAATGGCGTAACGACCTGGGCGTTGTCTCAACGAGGGGCTCGGTGAAATTGCAAGGCCCGTGAAGATGCGGGCTACCCGCGACAGGACAAAAAGACCCCGTGGAGCTTTACTGTAGCTTGGCAGTGGACTGCGGTTATGAATGTGTAGGATAGGCGGGAGACTAAGAAACCTTGACGCCAGTCAGGGTGGAGTCGCCCTTGAAATACCGCTCTTTTATGATCTCGGCCCTAATCCGTCGCAAAACGGAGACCCTGCCAGGTGGGCAGTTTGACTGGGGCGGTCGCCTCCTAAAAGGTAACGGAGGCGCCCAAAGGTTCCCTCAAGGTGGATGGAAATCACCTTTAGAGTGCATTGGCATAAGGGAGCTTGACTGTGAGACCTACAAGTCGAGCAGAGACGAAAGTCGGGCAAAGTGATCCTACGGTTCCGTGTGGAAGGGCCGTGGCTTAACGGATAAAAGCTACCCCGGGGATAACAGGCTAATTCCGCCCAAGAGTTCATAGCCTCCCACCTATCCTACACATCTTTGACCCCGGACCAATACCAGGATGCAGTAAAGCTCCACGGGGTCTTTTTGTCCTGTCGCGGGTTGCCCGCATCTTCACGGGCCCTTCAATTTCGCCGAGTCCCTCGTTGAGACAGCGCCCAGGTCGTTACGCCTTTCGTGCGGGTCGGAACTTACCCGACAAGGGATTTCGCTACCTTAGGACCGTTATAGTTACGGCCGCCGTTCACCGGGGCTTCGGTTCAGAGCTTTGTCCTCCCGAAGAAGAACGAACCCCTCCCCT
>JASMDM010000054.1 GCA_030752795.1 SAR202 cluster bacterium
AGGGCGCGATGGTCGAACGTGACGCTGGCGTGCATCATCGATCGGATCGCGATCTCGTCGTCGTGCACCGCGGCCTTCTTCGTCACGCGGCCCAACCCGAGTATCGCAACCTGGGGCGGGTCGATGATCGGTGTGAAGGCATCGATGTCGTATGACGACAGCGACGTGATCGTGAATCCGGCGCCGCTCATGTCGTCGATCGTGATCGTATTCTTGCGCATGCGGTCAGCCAAGTCGCGCATCCCTCTGGCCGCGTCGAGGAGGCTGAGCGAAGCCGCGTCCTTGAGCACCGGCACCATCAGGCCGTCCGGCGCCGCCATCGCAAGCCCGAGATTTACGTCTTTGAGCAAATGCACGTTTTCGCCGACCAGGTGGGCGTTGAGTCGCGGGTGCTTCTGCAGCGCGTCGGCGACAGCGACGATCACAATGTCCAGGTCCAGCGGCCGAAGTCGATGCGCTCTCCACTCCGACAGCAGCGAGTCTCGCAACGCGACGAGTTCGGTGACGTCGATCTCGGTGGTGAGCGTCACCTGCGCCATCGTGTGGACGCTCATCGCCATCCGTTCGGAGATCGTCTTCCTGAGTCCGGTCAGCGGAACCGTTTCGGCCACGAGATCCATATTGATGGCGGCTGCAGGGCTGTCGGCGAGCTCGCGTTCGACGTCCTCGACGAGGATGCGACCGCCCGGTCCCGTGCCTTCTATGTCATCGATGTCGATGTTGTTCTGTCGAGCCAACAGCCGCGCCGCGGGCACGACCTGGACCCGGCCAGCGGGTTTGTCGCGTTGAGCGATCGCCGCGCGGATGTCGTCCTCGGTGACACGGCCGTTGGGACCGGTTCCGGAGATGTCGTCGAGCGGCAGGTCGTTCTGTTGTGCAAGACGCCGCGCAACCGGGGTCACCTGCCTTCGGGCGCCCGCGGCGGCGGGAGCGCTGGATCGCGGTCGGGGAGTGCGGGCTCGTCGTCGTGAGACGACTTCGGGTCGAGGCGGGTTCTCGCCTGGCGCGCCGATGACGACGACAACCGTGCCGACCTTCACCGTCGAGCCTTCGGTCTCCATGATGTGCGCGATGACGCCGGAGGTCGGCGACTCGAGTTCCGAGTTGATCTTGGAAGTCTCGACCTCGACGAGCGGTTGCCCTTTGCCGATCTCGTCGCCTTCCGCGACGAGCCACTTGACGAGGGTCCCTTCTTCCATGTTCATGCCCCACTGCGGGAGCATCACGTTGTCGGCCATTGGTCCATCCTCGGCTGAACGGGTATCAGGATAGGGGCGTTACTTCATCGTCGCGTGGACGGCCTCGATGATCTTGTCTTCGTTCGGGAACACCAGCGGCTCGAGGGCAGGGCTGAACGGGAAATGGCAGTCCAGGCTGGTCACTCGCTCAATCGGCGCCTGGAGGGACCAGAAGCCCTCCTGCGAAACCATCGCAGAGATCTCCGATGCGACGCTGCAGCTCTTGTGAGCCGGATCGACGACGACCAGCCTCCCGGTCTTTTCGACCGATTTGAGGATCGTCTCGTGGTCCAGCGGTACGATCGTGCGAGGATCGATAACTTCCGCGGATATGCCGTCTTCATCGAGGGTCTCGGCGGCTTCAAGCGCCCGGCGGAGCATTCCCGCGATGGCGACGATCGTGACATCGCTGCCTTCGCGTTTCACGTCGGCGACGCCGAATGGAATCGCCACGTCGTCGTCGGGAACCTCGCCGCGCCATCCGGAGAGGTTGTTGTCCTCGAAAAACATCACCGGGTTGTTGTCGCGAATAGCCGTCTTGAGCAGACCCTTTGCGTCAGCCGGCGTGGTCGGGATGACGATCTTCAGGCCTGGCACGTTAACGAACATCGGGTAGGGCCGGTCCGCGTGGTGAGCGGCAGGGTTGTTGCCGTATATCATGCCGCATCGGTAGACGATTGGCAGATCGACCTGTCCCCCGAACATGAAGCGCATCTTCGCGGCCTGGCTGATGAGCTGGTCCATGGCGACGTACAGGAAGCTCGCCAGCGATTGAACGATAGGCCGCATGCCGACCGCCGCCGCGCCGACCGCCGCGCCCATGAACCCGAGCTCGGACAACGGCGTGTCGACGACGCGATCTCCGAACTCCTGCGATAAACCGCCCGTGACGCCGTAAATGCCGCCTCGGATGCTCTCACCCATGAGGAAGACGCTTTCGTCGGCGCGCATCTCTTCTTTCAATGCCTGGTTCAATGCATCCGCGTATGTGATTTCAGCCATTGTGTTGGTCTCCTGGAGCGCCCTCGAGCGCAACCATTGTTCTCAATCCGATGGGGTTGTCGACTGCCGAGCTACGTGGTGACGGGATCGGCAAATAGGTCGGTGAGTAGATCCTCCGGCTCCGGATACGGGCTCTGGCGCGCGAACTCGAGCGCGTCCTCGATGGCGGCGGTAACCTCTGCTTGCACGGCATCGACCTCCGCCTGCGACGCCACGCCTTGCTCGACGAGCCACGAAGAGTGGATCTTGATCGGGTCGCGCTGACGCCATCGCTCGACCTCAGCCTCGTCGCGATACGACTCTCGAAGAATCCGAACCAGACCCTCGGAGTGGTCCTGGTATCGGTACGTGCGGGCTTCCAGCAGCGTCGGGCCTTGTCCGGACCTGGCGCGCTGAACGGCCTGCGCCGCCGCCTCGTACACCGCCAAAACGTCCTGTCCATCCACAAGCACGCCGGGCATGTTGTAAGCGACCGCGCGGTCGGAGATGTTCTCGACGGCAACGGTATCGTGGAAATGCGTCGTCACCGCGTACTGGTTGTTCTCGCACAAAAAGATGATCGGGAGTTTCCAGATCGAGGCCATGTTCATCGCTTCGTGACAAGCCCCCTGGTTGCTTGCGCCGTCGCCGAAGAAGGAGACCACGACGCGGTCGTTGCCCTGCATCTTGCTGGCCATCGCCGCGCCCACGCCGACCGGCAGTCCCGACGCCAGGATGCCCGACTCACCGAGGATGCCGATGCTGAAGTCGGCCAGGTGCATCGAGCCGCCCTTGCCCTTGCAGTATCCGGTTGCCTTGCCGAGGATCTCAGCCATCGCCTTCCGGACATCGCCGCCCTTGGCGATTGGATGCCCGTGGGAGCGGTGGTTGCCGGTGATGTAGTCGTCGTCTCGCAACGCGGCGCATGCTCCGACGGCCACGGCCTCCTCGCCGATGTACGCGTGCGCCATGCCGACGAGTTCAGCCGCCTGCACGAGGTCGACGACCGTCTCATCGAACCGGCGGATCAACATCATCCGCCGCAGCATCCGCATATACTTCTTTCGATCGTCGTTCATCTCGGCCTCCACACGCTGGTATGCGATCAAATCGCGCCCGCCGCCTCGATCCGCGACGAATAATCGGGCAAGGTCAGCAGGCGAGGGCTATTATATAGCATCGGACGCTGGCTTTGGGCGGGGGGAGCGTTTGCAGTGAACCTGGCAAAACACAGGGCGGACTGAGACGCAGCGTTCTGGGCGACGTCAGCGTTTTCACCGAACTAGGAACCCGAGCGAACAGCGAGACACGCCCGTCGCGATCAGAAACCTGCTCGGCATCGCGTGGGGCGAGCGAGCCTTCGTCAAAAATCACGCGATCCCGGCGGGCAGCGACCCTGATCGGTTCGCTTGCCGACGATGCGCGCCATCAGGGCATCGTCCGCCAGCACCGCCTCCAGCCGTTTGCGACCGGCGTCAGATTCGTACCGAGGCCCAGGCGACGTCTTGGGTGTGCCATCGTTGTTCAAGTGCACCGATGAGTTCGACGATATGTGGAACAAGATCATCGGCGCAACCCATGAAGCGGGCGATGGTTCGCACGGAATGTACCAGACCACAAGTCCTCATCGACGACCAGCTTATTGTGTTCTTTGACCTTCTCCATCCTCGCGCGTAGACCTTCAGCCGTGTTCACAGCCGTGGGCGGCGGCAATGGGACGGAGGTCGAGGCCAAAGCTCGGAACGGTTTATCGGAGGCACAACCAACTAGCAGACTCGCGGCCGCTTGGATTGCCAGCAAAGCGACGATGGCGATATGAAACTTGTTTCGATGAGAGTTCCGCAAATTGAACGAGCCCCCTTGATATCCGTCGCCACCAGCGCTGACGACTCAAGGATGAGCATTCTGCAGCGCGGCTTGCGGGAATCACTGCGTTTACCAAGTCCACGCGAGCGTACGTGACTCGAAGGCGATGTGCAACGCATTTCTGCCGAAGTTTCACGCAATCCGACAACAATCGCGTCCATCCGCCCGCCGCTACCCCTCGTTCGCGTTCTCGAGGATGCGGATGCGGCGGACGTTGCCGGCGCGGTCGAGCTCCATGGCGATGAAGTCCATGCGCCAGTCGGCCCAGCGGCGATCGGAGGTTTGGAGGTACTCCTCAGCGGCGGCGATGAGCTTGCGGCTTTTGGCGGGGGTGATCGATTCTTCACGGGAGACGTTAGCGGCGCGGCGTCGGGCGCGGACCTCGTAAAACACGAGCGTGCCGTCCTGCTCGGCGATGATGTCGATCTCGCCTCGGCGGGTGCGGTAGTTGGTGTCGAGCACCGTGTAGCCGAGGGTTCGCAGGTGTCCCGCGGCGACGGCTTCGGCGTGACTGCCGATGGTCGGAGAGCGCTGCGGGGTGGGGGCGAGCGAGTCGCGGACTCGGCCGAACGTCATGCGGTGGATGGGACAGGGTCCGTGATCGGCGAGCGCCTTCAGGTGGGCCGCCGTGCCGTAGCCTTTGTTGCTGGCGAAGCTGTATCGGGGGTATTGCGCGTCGAGCTCGATCATCAGGCGGTCGCGTTCGACTTTTGCGGCGATCGAGGCGGCGGCAATGGTGAGACATTTGGCGTCGCCCTTCGTGATCGCTTGTTGCGGGAGGTTGACGCCCGGCAGCGGGAACGCGTCGAGCAGCAGGTAGTCGGGAGCGACGCTTATCGACTCGAGTGCGCGTTTGATCGCGAGCCGAGTCGCGGGTGCGATGCCTATCGAGTCGATTTCCTGCGACGTGCTATAGCCGACGGATACGGCCACGGCCTCGCGCTTGATCGCTTCGTAGGCAGTCTCGCGTTGCCTGGGGGACAGCTTTTTGCTGTCGTTGACCAGCGCGACCCAATCGCCCTCGGGTTCACGGGGCAGCACCGCGACACCCGCGCTGACGGGACCGGCGAGGGAGCCTCGACCCGCTTCATCCACGCCCGCGGCCGCCGAGTATCCCTGCGAGTACAGGCTCGACTCGATGTCGTAAGTGGGACGGGATGGGGTCATTTGCCCAGGCCGCGCTGAATGCCTCGGAGGTAGGCCACCTGGCCGACATGCTGGGCTTCCTCGACAATCAGATGGCTGAACATGTTGGCGATTGTGTAGTCGTGTCTTGGTCCCGGTTGGAGAGCTTCGGCCAGCGTGGCTTCCGTCATGCGATCCAGGTAGCCGTGGGTTTCCACGCGGACGGCGTCAAAGTTCGCCATCATCGGGTCCATATCGAAAGACGGAAGATCGCGGACTTGCTCGGCGGTGTAACCGGCGCCGTGGTCCGGTTCCGGGATGCCGAACCGATCGCTCCAACCTTCGCACTGCCACACCGAACCGGCATGCTATGCGAAAACCTGGATCCAATGGTCTTCGACTCGGGCCATGTGCCAGACGGCGAAATCGATGTGGTGGGACTCGGAGGCGGGTTGGAAGCGTCGCTCATCTGGGGTGAGTCCTTCCAACGCCTCCTTGAGGTCGCTCAGGTATTCGTCGAGTCCGAGGCGGAGGATGTCTCTGAAGTCCAATCCGTTCCTGCCCTTCGCACGATGCATCGTAGGGGGCGCTGTAGTCTCGAAGGTCGCACTGCCGGCGACCTCTTTACCATCGGCGAAGGCCGTGGATTCTCCCAAGGCCAAGGTCGGGTCACTTGCCGAGGCCGCGCTGCATCCCTCTCAGGTAGGCAACCTGGCCGGTGTGCTGGGCTTCCTCGACCATGACGTGGCTGAACATGTTCGCGATGGTGTAGCCTGGCCGGCGCTCGGCGTGCGGCGTCTCGGCCAATGTTTCTTCCGTGATCGAGTCCAGAAACCGGTTGGTCTCGACGCGCACCGCGTCGTAGTAGGCGAGCATGCGGTCCATGTCGAACTCGGCCAGATCGTGGACCTGCTCGGCGCTGTATCCGAATCCGCTTTCGCGCTCGGGCATGTCGAACTGCTCGTGCCACTTGTCGCGCTGCCAGACGGTTTCCCCGTGCTGAGCGAAGCGCATGATCCAGTCGTCCTCGACTCGGGCCATGTGCCAGACGGCGAAATCGATGTGGTGCGAGCCTGGGTCCGGCTGGAATCGTCGCTCTTCGGGCGTCAGTCCGTCGACCGCTTCCTTGAGTTCGGTGAGGAACTCGTCAAACCCGAGCCGTATGATGTCTTTGAAGTCCATCGTGCACCTGCCCTTCCTTCGGCGCCGCATCAGCGGGCGGCGTGGTCTCGATGATACCACCGCCGACGACCTCTTCGCCGTCGTAGAACGCCACGGCCTGTCCCGGGGTTACGGCTCGTTGCGGCGAATCGAACTTCAGCTCCGCCGCGCCGTCGCCCGGCGTCAGCGTGGCGGCAGCGTGCATCGACTTGTATCGGATCTTGGCCGTCACCTGCATCGGGCCAACCGGGGCAAACCCACTGACGTAGTTCACCCGCGACGCCCACAGGCGCAACTGATCGAGCTCGTGTCGTGGCCCCAACACGACCTGGTTGGCCTCGGCAACAATCCTGGTCACGTAAATCGGCTCACCGGTGTTTCCGGGCAAACCAAGGCCGCGCCGCTGACCGATGGTGAAGTGTTGGATGCCTTCGTGTTTGCCGATGACATTGCCGCTGGAGTCCACGAAATCGCCGGGCCGAGATCGAGTTCGGTCCGCGACGAATTCGCGGTAATCGTTGTTGGGGATGAAACAGATCTCCTGGCTGTCCGGCTTGTCGGCCACGAGCAATCCGGCGTCGCTGGCGATGCTTCGAATCTCGGACTTCGGGTACTCGCCCACAGGCAGGAGCAAGCGGCTGAGTTCGCTTTGGCCGAGCATGAACAGCACGTACGACTGATCCTTGCTCCCGTCGATGCCCGTCAGCAGCCGGTATCGCTCACCGTCATTGCGGACTCGAGCGTAGTGGCCCGTGGCGATGAAGTCGGCGTCGAGAAACATCGAGCGACGCAACAGGAAGTCGAACTTGATCTTGTCGTTGCACGCGAGGCACGGATGGGGAGTGCGCCCTCGGTCGTACTCGCGCACGAAATAATCGACGACGTGCTCTTGGAATTCGCGCTCGAAGTTCTGGAAGTAGTGCCGAACGCCGAGCATCTGGCACACCCGCCGTGCGTCGTCGACGTCCTCGATGCTGCAGCACGTTCGACCGACTCTGACATTGGGCCGTTCCAGCGTCCAAAGACGCATCGTGACACCCACGACCTCGTACCCCTGCTGCTGGAGCAGCAAAGCCGCGACGGAGGAGTCGACCCCCCCGCTCATAGCCACGACGACCCGACCCTTACTCATGACCGTCAGCGTAGCATAGCGATGTCTGGCCCTCAAGAAAACGTGCGGAGGAGGGCCGTGCAGGTGGTAACGGGCTGGGCCTGGAGACCCAGGCTACCGCGCGCGACAACACCGGTGCTCTGGTCCTTCCGGTCGACGGAAGGACCAAGCCGGTCTCAAGGGCGGACCATGATGACCCAGGCTACCGTTGCGAGGTGGTGTCCAAGCCACGACTATTCGCAGGGGAGGGTAATATTGCGATATACAAGACAAGTAGCGCTGAACAACACGTGTCATTCTGAGGCCGCAGCTGAAGAATCTAGTCGTTGAGCACACACTATTGCCCGCAGGAATCCAGAAGTTTCTCCTTCTGTAGAAGGCACAGCATAGCGAGAAACGTAGAACACAACTTACTTAGTTCACGACCATCAAACCCGCCCGATGACATCCCCTCACCGGTCAGATGGCGTCCGCAATCAGTCGTCGCGTCGCACGCTGTATGCCATCGTGTATCGGCGCAACCCTTCGGACAAGTTCGACGGTGGTCAACTCAATATGTTGTGCTCACCGGTCCTCGCATTGTCGGGCGGGCCGGAGAAAACGAGCGTTTCGGGGTTCTTAGGCGGCAAGGTGTGGTCCGCGACCAGATTCTTCACCTGCGGGTTCAGAATGACAAAAACTGTCGGCGCCACCTAACTCGCCTATCACCATGACATCGACCCACGCGGCGTGGTCGGAGGGAGAGAGAGTGATTCGGCCTGATGCCGGTCGATGGTGCTCTGGCCGTTTACGGCCAAGCCAACTGCGACCGGCGGGGCCTGAAGACCCAGGCCACCGCGCGCGACGACACCGGTGTTCTGGTCGTTATGGTCATCAACTAAATAAACAGTGCTCAACGCTAGTCGCCAAGCTCAGCCTTCCGCAACAAGAAAGGCCTCTGGATTTTTGCTGGCAACAGTGCCTGTTTAGCGACCAGATTCTTCGGCGGCGGCCTCTGAATGACATATTTCGTACGGCGCCACTTAATTTGTTTATCGCCATCACGGCCAAGTCGGACGAACACGCTAAATGCAAAAAGTTAGGCTACCGACATTCTTTGGCCGACGCCATGGCCGTTCAAGGCCAAGCCACGTGGTGACTGGCTGGGCCTAAAGATCCAGATCACCGGCATCGAATCAACGATGCTCTGGCCGTTCACGGCCAAGCCTAGAATTCCCCGCACCCGCGCCTCTCGTTGACCGCGTCGCGGCTCGATCTTATAATGCAGGCATGACTGGACAGGTTACTCTGCAATCGGATGGACATGCACGGGCTTTGGTCGAACTGGCCTCGGAGAAGCAAGCGTACGATATCGTGCTGCTAGATGTCCGCGAAGCCACGGATTTCGCGGACTACTTCGTCATCATGACCGCCGAGTCGCCACGGCAGATGCGGTCGTTGATCGAAGACATCCAGGACGCGATGAGAGCGATCGACCTTCGGGCGCACCACGTCGAAGGCACCCAGCTCAGCGGGTGGGTTCTGATCGACTTCGGAGACGTCGTCGTGCACGTGCTCGGACCGGAGGAACGCGACTTCTATGATCTGGAGCGCGTGTGGCCCAGGGCTGTCGAGGTCGTCAGGCTGCAGTAGGCTACTCGGCGATCCACGGATCCGTAGCGCGCGAGTAGTCCAGCAACTCGTCTTCCGAGAAGAACAGCGCCAACTCCCTCTCAGCCGACTCGATCGAGTCTGACCCGTGTATGAGGTTGCGGCCGATGTCGACGCCGAAGTCGCCTCTGATCGAGCCGGGAGTCGATTCGGCGGGTTTGGTCGCCCCCATCGTCGTGCGCACCACGTCGACCGCTTCGGCACCCTCGATGGCAATCGCCACGATGGGGCCGGACGTGATGAAGCTTATGAGCGGCGGGAAGAACGGCTTGCCCTCGTGCTCGCCATAGTGGCGGTATGCCAACTCCTCGGAGACCTGCATCAGCTTCATTCCGACGATCTTCAAACCTCGCCTCTCCAGGCGAGAGATGATTGGTCCGATTAGGCCTCGTTGGACAGCATCGGGTTTGAGCAATACCAGTGTTCTCTGCATGTTTTCGGACTCTCCAATAGTAGTTAATCGATAATGAACGCCCGAGCCATTCGGGCGTTCAACTTGTGTCTTGGGCCCAGCGTCGCGCCGCCGAGTTCACCTGGGAACTGCGCAGGTAGATCGGCTCAAGGTTCACGGCGTCGGCGACGTCGCCGGCTTCGAGGCGCTGGTGTCCCAACCGGGCGATAGCGCTGGCATGACGCGTGGGCGATGTCGCGTCGATGATGCGAGCCGCATCTCCGAGCCGCTCCCTGATCGCCGATGCCATGGTCGGGGCCGCCTCGCCGCAGTATATCGCCTCGGCAGACAGACTGTCCAAGAAAGCGCCGTGCTCCATCAGATCGATCTCGCCCTCTGACACCGGGCTGTCGGCGGGGTAAGAGCCGACGTACAGCCGAGTTCTTCCCCCTCCGATGATCGCCCTGACGTCGCCGCCAAGTCTGAGATACGGCTGGGCTTCGATCTGCAGCGTGCCGATGGCCACCAACGGAATGCCCCTCGCCGTCGACAGCGAGACCGCCGTGCTCATGCCGACTCTGAGCGCGCTGAATCCGCCGGGTCCGACGGCCAGGAATATTGCCGTGACGTCCTCGACGCCGATGCCGCCATGTTCGAGCAGACGCCGAATCGCCGGTACAAGCTCGACGCTGTGGTTGCGTTCGGAGTGCCATGCGAGCTCCGCGACGGTCTCTCCCTGTCGGGACAGGCCAACGGAGGCGTAGCGCGTTGAGGTGTCGATCGAAAGCTCCATCGCGCGCTACTTCGCCCCTTCGTTTTCGGTCGCTTTCGCGACATCCGCGTATCGCAAAGAATCGGAACTTAAGGTTATCCGGCGGGTTTCCGAGTCGATCACGTCCAACGATATCACCGCGTGGTCCTCGGGGAAGTGGCCCGGCGCTTTGTCGGCCCACTCGACCACGCACACGCCGTCGCCGTCGAAGTACTCCTCGAGTCCTAAGTCGACGATCTCGTCGTAAGAGTCGAGGCGGTAGAGGTCCATGTGGTACATCGTAATGCGCGCGTTGTACTCGTTGACGAGCACGAACGTCGGGCTGCGGGCGAATTCGTCCGACCCCAACCCCCAAAGGATGCCTTGCGTGAGCGTCGTCTTACCGGCGCCCAGAGTGCCAACCAGTAGATACACGTCGCCGGGCGCCGCCGACACTCCCAGGCGCCGGCCCACGGCATGGGTCTCATCCGGGCTGCTGGTCGTCACCTCGACGCAAACCTTCGACATGTATTTCGACGCTCTCACATGGCTACTTAGCGGGTCAACAGTCGTGTATTATATGTTGCAGGCATTCCGTCCTCAAGGTGAAGCACGAATTGAAGGCCCTGATAGTCTCCGACGTCCACAGCAACTTGGAAGCCTTTCGGAGTGCGATCGCCGACGCGGAACGACGCGGCGGCTTCGACGAGATATGGTCGTTGGGCGATCTGGTTGGCTATGGTCCCGATCCCGTCGCAGTAATCGAATTGCTTCGGCAACACGATCACAAGGCTGTTGTCGGCAACCACGACCTCGCCGCCATCGGAAAGCTGAGCACCGAAGCGTTCAACCCTCACGCTACCCACGCGGCGCAGTGGACCGCGGAGCAACTGGGCGAAGATCAGCAACAATTCTTACTCAACCAGCCGATGAAGCTCCGCATCGACGACTTCACCCTGGTGCACGGCAGCCCCCGGGATCCGGTTTGGGAGTACGTCGTGTCGACCAGTTCAGCGGTCGCAAACTTCGCCCACTTCGACACGCCACGGTGCCTGCTTGGACATTCGCACATCCCATTCGTGTGCCGCCCCAAGGGCGAGAACTCGGCGGAGTTCCTGGCGCCGACGCACGACGAACCGTTAGTCATGGGCACCGACAAGATGATCGTCAATCCGGGCAGTGTAGGGCAGCCGAGGGACGGGGACGCCAAAGCGAGCTACGCCGTCTACGACACGACGCAGGATTCGATGACCCATCACCGCGCCGAGTACGGCATTCCCGCGACACAAGACCGGATGCGCGAGTTCAAACTGCCCGACTTCTTGATCGACCGCCTGACCTACGGGCGATAGTCGCGCCCCGTCTTAGGCGGTCGGCTCCGGCAGTCGTTGCCTACTCTTCCTCTTCCCCTGAAGTTGATGGCGCCAACGCGGTACGCCCGGTGTTGCCTGAGCCTGGTCGCTTTGGGCGAACTTCCTTGATTCCGGCGTTCAACGCCTTGATCGCCTTGGAGTCACCCAGCGCGACCGTAATCCCGGACACGCCCATTCGGCTCAGGGCGGTGAGGTCGCCCGCTGTCGGCGAATCGGGTGCCGCGGCAACGAACGGGCCTTCTAGCAATCCGCGAACTTTCTGCAGTTCGATCAGTCCCTGAACGGTAACTGGCGTTCCAACAACATCGGCCATCAGGAACGATCCGGACGTTTCGATTCCGGCGATGCCCCTGGCTGTGTCACGGTCCAGGTCCTTCGACACGACGATGAAACTGCCGAGATCGTCGGCATCGACAACCGCCGATGACGTGGTCGCGGGATCGTAGACCACAAAATCGCAGCCTTGTTCCAGCAACGCGTCGATTCCGGCTTGGTCGAATCCGGCAAGTCCGGCGCCCCAGAGTTTTCCGTCCATCGCTTTCGACAAGGCGTCGGATAACGCGCCGCCGCCGGAGTCCACCAGAATCGCGCCAACTTCGGCGTTGGCGAGCTTCGGATTCTTGGCCAGGTCGGCGTCCGACACCAACCCGATGAGGAGTATTGCTTGCGGGGATTCGTCCCGCCCCGTGGCGGCGCCGAATCCGATGGACTGTGGCGAACGTTGGTTCATCCTTCTAATCAGGTCGACCAGCTTGCTCATATAGACCTCTTGTGTGTGTAGATTCATTGAGTTATGACCATTCGATTCTAATTCAACACGAGCTTGCCTTCAAGCGTGCCCCTTGCCATACCACGGGTCGGGCATTACCCTGTGACCAAGAAGGAGGCGGCAGCTATTGAACGCAAAAGAGGTCCAGGGGCGATCCCTACTATACATCGCGGTAGAGCCCGATAACTTCTCTCGCTTCACACCGCTCCCTGTAATCGTCCTACTGCACGGCTTCGGGGCCAGCATGACGGATTTGGTCAGCCTTTCGATGTCTTTCAAGCCCGAAGGCTACGTGTTCATATTCCCGAACGCACCAATGCCGATCCAACTGGGCCCGGGCGTGAGCGGCTACGCCTGGACGCCGCCCGGGGATTCGGGCGCCGACGCCGAGGACGCCGAGGAACGCGCCGAAGAGGCGCTGGACACGCTGTTTGAGGAAGTGATCGAGCGGTACGGCGCCGAACCCGGCAACATCCTGCTGGGCGGTTTTTCGCAGGGCGGGATGATGACCTACCGCTGCGGCTTGAGCCGTCCGGACATGTTCGCCGGGCTCGTCATATTGAGCTCACGGGTTCCGTCGCCCGACACGATCAGAGACCGGCTCCCGGAAGATCGAAGTCAGCCGATCTTCATTTCGCACGGCACGTCCGACATGATGATACCGATCGCGGGCGGGCGCGAATCGCGCGAGTTTCTCGAAGCGGAAGGCTACACGTTCGAGTACCACGAATACCCGATGGGCCACGAAATAAGTCAAGAGGTTCTAGACGACCTCGTGGCATGGACGAACAACGTGCTGCCCCCCGGAGGCCCGGACTAACCGCATGCCCAAGATTGCGATCATAGGCGCGGGGAGCGTCGTGTTCACGCGCCGGCTGCTGGGTGATGTCCTCTCGTTCCCGTCGATTCGCGATTCCGAGATCTGGCTGATGGACGTCGATCCCGAGCGGCTCGAAATGATCTCGGCTCTCGGCGAGCGCATGGCCAAGGACTCAGGTACGGGAGCTCGCATCGAAGCCACTTCCGATCGCGAGAAATCTCTCGACGGCGCGGACTACGTCATCACGACGATCAGGGTGGGCGACGACGACGAGGTCGACCGCGGCATACCGCAACAGTACGGCGTCGATCAGGCGGTCGGCGATACGATCGGTCCGGGCGGCGTCATCAAGGCGCTGCGGACCGTGCCCGTCCTTATGGACATCTGCAAAGACATGGAACGGCTCTGCCCCGACGCCTGGTTGCTCAACTACACGAATCCGATGGCAATTGCGTGCTGGGCCATCAACGATGCGACGTCGATCCGGAACGTCGGATTGTGCCACAGCGTGCAGAACACCGCCCGTCAGTTGTCCGAGTACATCGGCGCGGATTTGTCTCAGGTTTCGTATTGGACCGCTGGCATCAATCACATGGCCTGGTACCTGCGGTTCGAGCACCAAGGGCAGGACGCATATCCCGCGCTTCGAGCGGCGATGGACGATCAGCAAACCTGCCTCAAGGACCCCGTCAGATTCGAGGTAATGCGCCATTTCGGCTATTTCGTGTCCGAGTCGACCCGACATATGTCGGAGTACGTTCCGTACTTCAGGGCGGAGCCGGCGCGGATGGAGCGGTTCGGTCTCGCCCCGTTCGACGTTGGCGCGCGAGCTCAGCAACGACGAGTCGACTCCCACTACGACGCGATCCGCGACGAACTGGCGTCCGATACGCAGATGTCGCCCACGCGAACGAACGAATACGCGGCCTATATCATAGACTCGATGGAAACCGGCACGCCGAGACGCGTGAACGTAAATGTGCGTAACTCAGGGTTGATAACGAACCTGCCGGAAGGGTCGTGTGTCGAGGTCCCGTGCATGATCGACGACTTGGGCGTTCATCCGAGTCACGTCGGCGATCTTCCGGACCAGTGCGCCGCGTTGATCCAATCCAATGTCAACGTCCACAGGCTCGCGGTCAAATCGATCCTGGAAGGGGACCGCGAAGCCGCGATACACGCGGCGATGCTCGACCCGCTCACGGCGTCCATCTTGCCGCTGTCAGATATTCGAGAGATGATGGGCCGGATGTTCGACGCTCAACCGGAGTTTTTCGCACCTTAACTACGATGTCTTCGAAAGCGCACCGAGCCACTAACGACGGGCCTGCGCGTGGAGCCAAGACATGCTGGATTTTTCCGCAACGGCGCACCGATCGACAATGAAAACCTAGGAGGCTGACGATGGCGAATATCCGCACCAACAATATCTTTGCCAAAAACCGCGAAGGCAAGAAAGGCATTGGCTTGGGTCTGGTGTATCCATGCGCCGAGGCTATCGAGCTCGTTGGGATGAACGGCGGCTTCGATCATGTTAATTTGGATGGTGAACACGGTCTGTTTTCGCCCGAGAGCATCGACGCGATGGTGCGGACTGCCAACGGCTACGAGTTAACCGTTACCGCCAGAGTGCCGAGCCTTGTGGACTCGACCATCAACCTGTTCCTCGACCGGGGCGTGCTGGGCATCCTCGGCCCGCACGTCGACACGGCCGAGCAGGCGAAGCAGCTCGTCGACGCGTGCCGGTTCGTGCCGGATGGCGACCGATCGTGGGGCGGCGGACGCGGCACGTTCTACAACGACGGCGGCCTGCTCGATCAGCCGGGAACGCAACGCACCGAGTGGATGGCCCAGACCAACAAAGAGATGCTGGTCATGGCACAACTCGAAACGGCCACGGCGTTCGAAAATCTGGACTCGATTCTGGCCGTGGACGGCATCGACGCATTCGCCTGGGGATCGAACGACCTAGCCCAATCGATGGGCTTCCCCGGACAGCCTGACCACCCGGACGTCAAAGCCGCCGAGGCGTCGATCGAAGATCGGATCCACGCCGCCGGCCGCAACATGTCGTGGGACTTGATGGCGACGATTAATCTGCCGAACCTGATCCTTGACGGCACTCGGGCGTTCCTGGAGGCGCGAAGCTAGGTTGGCGACCCAATCTCGGGAATAATGCAGGAGGAACCAATGACGACGATGACCGGCGCGTTTTTCGACGGCAACGGCAAGATGGAGCTCAAAGATCATCCGCGCCCAACAGCGGGACCCGGCGACGCGGTCATACGGGTGCGGGCCACCGGAATCTGCGGCTCCGACCTTCAGATGAACGTCGACAAAGACGCGCCCGATCTTGATCCCGCGGGCCACGAGGTCGCGGGCGAAGTCGTCGAGATCGGCGACGGCGTCGATCCGGCGATGATCGGTACGCGCGTCGCCGTCGAGATCATCGGCCACGGCCGGGCGTGCACGACGTGCTGGTACTGCCGGCAAGGCCAGTTCATTCAGTGCCAAAACAAGTCAGAGACCTCGGGCGGCGGATACGCCGAGTACATGATGCGCAAAGCCGGCGGCTGCTACACGATTCCCGACGGTCTAACCTGGGGCGAAGCCGCGATGGTCGAGCCTCTCGCGGTCTCGATTCACGGAGTTCGCAGAGGCAACCTGCAGGGCGGCGAAACCGTGGCCGTGCTCGGCGCCGGCAACATCGGGCTGACCGCGATCGCGGCCGCGCGGGCAATGGGCGCGGGCAAGATCATCGCAACCGCCAGGTACGAGCAGCAGGCTGCGATGGCGAAACTACTCGGCGCCGACGAAGCGCTTCCGGATACCGGCCCGGACTTCTGGAACGCGATTGCGGACTGCACCGACGGCCGTGGCGCGGACATGACGATCGAGACCGTCGGCGGGCACCAGAGCGCCTCCGCGACTCAGGCCGTCGAAGTCACTCGCCGACAGGGTAGATTCGTAATCATCGGCGGGTTCCGCCGGCCGTTCGAATTCGATTTTCTGACGCCCATGCTCAAAGAGCACTCGATCGTGTTCAGCTCCTGCTATAACGTGATCGACGGACGCCACGATTACGAGCTCGCGATCGACTTCATCGAGTCAGGCCGAACCAAGCTCGAAGCAATGATCACACACACGTACCCGCTGAGCGACATCCAGAAAGGATTCGAAACCGCGTACGACAAGAAATCAGGCTCCGTGAAGGTGCAAATCCTCCAGGATTAGGTACGGATCGCTTCAGATCGGCGGCGAAACCGCGCCTGACGAATGGGGGCAGAGTCGAAGACTGCGAGACCGGCTGCTCGGGCGGTCGGCGCAGAAATGTATAACGACGGGACCGCCCGGCGCCAGTTCGGCAGGCATCTGCGCCGCAACCCCGGCGGTCCGATGGACGCCGTGCCTCCGCGAGTCGGATGTCGTGTATGGCGACGAACGAATGGTTCGACTGGCTTTCAAGCAACGGTGCCTCATTTCGCCATCCTGAGCCGCAGCGAAGGATCTGGTCGCAACCGCGAATTGTCTCCCTGCGGGGCCCCAGATTCTTCACCAGCGGGTTCAGAATGACTGGTCTTGGTGCGTCATTGATTGCCGTGCTTGGTTCGTCCTGCGGACATAACTTTGCTCACCACGAACGGAATGAATTGATGTGAGAAACTCGCCCCAATTCCGTTCGCCCTGAGCAACGTCGAAGAGCCGCACCAACGCACGCGTCGACTCAGGTCGCCTCGCAAACCTATGGCGCGGTTGTCCGGAGCCAGCTCTACGATGCGCCTCACTCAGTACGCCCTGGTGTCGTCTGATGACTGCAAATAGGCTCGCACACGCCACCAATTCACTTTTCAGAAATGCTCCGATGTGTTTATAATTGCGGTAGAAGACCAAGGGTGGTGGATGTTGACAGCTTATGGAATGGGTCTTCTGGAAGGAGGCAGTGCATTGGACAGTAGTAGTAAGAGGTGGGCCTGGTAGGTGTTCCCAGGAACGCCTCTGAATAGGTTGGGCCTCGTCTTCGGACGAGGCCCTTTTTTGTTTGAGCGGTCGTTGTCAGCCGACCGCGCCGGATTGCGTTTGAGGCGCCCAACGCCACCGGCGACGTGCAACCTGCACCGAGGATGCTACCGTAGGCGGTAGGCTTCGGGGTCCGGTTTCACGGATCGGAGCATCCACAATGGCCTGCGAAGATTGTCGGGTCTAGGTCCGGGTCGTGTCATGTCCAACCACTCTCGGTACACGTCCATCGAGGCGTTGGTGTCCGTCAAGACGTCGCCGCGCATGTCATCCGGCTCCGCCCGCTCGACGCGGACCCTCTGATGCCAACAGTGCATTCCGCTGACAGGGTCGGCGTGCACCGGAAAAGCGAAGTTCTGATGGACTCCCCCTTCTCTCCAGTAGACGCGGCTACTGTCCGGATCACGGCTGTCGAACGGCGTAATTCCACCCGTTTGGCGCATGCGCCAATGGCCGGGTGACATTTCGTTCAGGGTGACCTGAGAGGTCGACCACCCCTAGCCGCCCGAATCCTTCTCCATCCTCCACCTTCCCATGTGATGGGAGCACGCGACGACGCCAGGTTTGATTCCCTCAGTCACCCAAAGCCGGTTGACGAAATATCCGATGTCCGTGTGCAGCTTAACGAGATCACCGGTGTCCGAATCGAGCTTTCTGGCGTCGATCGGGTTCATCCAGACAGGGTTGTTGTGCGCGATCTCGTAGAGCCACTTGGCGTTGCCTGACCGCGTATGGATGAGCGTCGGGACGCGAAAGGTAGGAATCAATGCGAACTCGCCTTCCTCCGGTTTCAGCTCATCAACGTGCACGTGGCTCTTGACGTACGCGGGGAGGGTGTACTCAGGCCAGCCCCACTCCTTCATCGTGGCCGAGTAGAACTCCAATTTGCGGGAAGGCGTCGAGAATCCCACAAGGCTCAGGCCTTCGATGTGAACGCCAACAGGTTGGCTGCTGGCGTTCCGAATGACGTTCGTGACGGGATCTATGCCGCCGCCGTCGAATTCTTCGTTGGACAACTCCCTCTCATGAAGATCGTACTGTTCGCCGTCAATCTCGAAGGCTCCGTACCTTCTCATGTACTGGATTGGCGTCAATCCCTGCGAGGCCGCCTCCTCCTTCAAACCCGGAACGCTGTTGTCGAACATCCAGGAGTAGTACTCGTCGACTGTCAACTTCTTGCCTGGCGTCTCGGACGATTCAAAGTACTTGCGGACGCCCATGGTCCCATCTGGATCGATTCGCCACGACAGATCGATCCAGAACTTGTCCTATTCCCAGACTTCCCCCGGGTTCGCCTCGTACGTGCGGTCGAACCTCTCGCCTAGACGCTCCCTGGCAACCTTCAGGACCGGTTGACGGAAACCGATCCAGCGTCCGGCGTGCGTCTCCTGGCTCTGAACGTCGTGCCGTTCAGGCGAGAGGCCCATGGGGAGCACGTGGTCGGCAAACGCAGCCGTCTCGTTCCACGTCGGAGTCATGGTGACGTGGAGGCCCACCTTGGATTCGTCACGCAAGACCTCGATCCAGCTTGCCCCGGGCAACGCCGGGATCACGATACGTCGGTACTTCCAGGCACGGCTCGCGAATTGCCGTCCTGAGCAGCAGCGAAGGATCTGGCCCTACGTGAAACTTGTCTCCCTGCGGGGCCCCAGACTCTTCGGCTGCGGCCTCTGAATGACAGGATTGTGGAGCACCGTTTCTGTCCAATCCGTTGCGTGCTCTGCGGACACAACGTTGCCGACCGCGAGCAAGGGACACGTCAAAATCCGTTCGTCCTGATCTTTCCGGGGAAGGACGGAGCACCCCGCCGCATCAATTACCGCATCAGGTGTCGGACGTCGCCAATCGCTCCAAACCGCGCCTGGTCCCGCCTACTGCGCCCCTTCGAAGAATCGCCTCGGGTTGTTCACGAAGATGTTCTGAATGTCCTCGTCGCTTGCGCCGAGTTCCTTGAGCTTGGGAACCACATTCCTTTGGATGAACAAATAGCTGTCCGGGTTCCCGGTGCGGCGTCGCTTTTGCATCTCGCCACTTACGATCAACAAGGTGACCGACCAGTCGTGGCCCATCATGATTCGGTGACCGTACCCTGCGTCGATCAACTTCTTTGCCGTCTCAGTACGGCCGATCCAGTCCGGCGTGTGCTCCGTCTGCCTGCCCGGGTAGCGGTCGAGCCCGATCCAGACGCCCTTCTCCAGCAGGCCGATCAGGTACTCGGTGTCGGTCGTGTCGTTGCTGTGGCCGACGTACACGCGGTTGAGGTCTACGCCCTCGTCCTCGAAGATCGCGACCTGTTGTTCGCCTACACGTTCAGGCGCCCAGGTGTGCGTCGATATCGGGACGCCCGTGGCTTTCTGCGCGCGCGCCGCGGCCCGGAGGATGATCTCGCCCTCGGGGGTCACGCCGCCGACGTCGTTGGCAACCTTGATGATCGCCGCCTTGATTCCGGTGCCCTCGATGCCTTCTTCGATCTCGCGGATGTACAACTTCGCCACAGTGTCCGGCTCGGCTGTCCAAAACACTCGCGGGATGTCGCGCCAGGTCCCGGTCGCGCAGATGATGTTGATCCCGGATTCTCTGGACACTTGTTCCAGCAGTCGAATGTCGCGGCCCAGATCGATAGTGGTCACGTCGACGATCGTGCGTAAGCCCTCACCGTAAGCCTCTTTGAAGTCCGCCACGCCGGATTCGATGCTGCCCTCGCGGTCGATGAACTCGGGGTAGACGTACTGGATGCCCGCCGACGTCACTACCACGTGTTCGTGGGACAGAGTGAATCCCAGGTCCGCGGTATCCATCGGACCCAAGACAGAATTGATTTGAGCCAAAGCTATTCCTCCATCACGATAGGGTTTCGTAGCACTCCGATTCCGCTGATTTCCACTTCGACGACATCGCCGGCCTTCATGTTGTCCGTGGCGCCGTCAGTGCCCATCCAGATCATGTCACCCGGATAGAGCGTCAGGTACCTGGTCATCTCCGAGATGTAATGGGCGATGCCGAAGATCATGTTGTTTGTCGCGAACTGCGAGACTACGTCGCCGTTAAGCCGGACGGTTGTTTGCATGTCCTCCGGGTTGGCCTCGGTCTCGATCCATGGGCCCATCGGCTTGAACGTGTCCGCGTTCTTCGATCGCCACATGGTGCGGTCGCCCGCCTGCCAGGTGCGCTCGCTGACGTCGTTGCCGATAGTGTATCCGAGGATGCAGTCGAACGCTTCAGCTTCGGACAGGTGCTTGACGTGCTTGCCGATGACGACAACGAGCTCGCCCTCGTACTGTACGCGCTCGGTCGCGTCCTTGGGGATGACGATCGACTCCTCGTGCGCAATCAACGCGTTGTTGGCGCGGTACCCGACATCAGCCTTGTCGGGAAGGTCGGGCTCGCGTCCCAATAGTTTCGCGGCCTCGCGGACGTGCTCTCCGTAGTTGATGCCCGCGGCGTAGAACGTGCGAGGCGCGAACGGGATCCTAATCCGCACCGCGCTCAGCGGCAACACGTGTCCTGTCTGAGAATATCCGTCGAAGGGATCTCCCGAGACCTGCTCGACCTTGTCGCCGTTGACGATCCCGTAGCTAGTATTGCCGCCGTACTGATATCGAATTATTCGCATTTGCATGCCTCCTGTTGTGTTTGTTCTTGGGTGATTGCATCCTGTTGCACAGCATCCAGCGCGGACTCGCCGGGTTCCGAAACCGGCTCACTGATTTGCACGGGATTGTCTTTCGACGGCGATTCCCATTTGTTGTAAAAGTAGTTGAACACGTCTCGGCCCGCGGCGGTGAGCGGCACGCCGATGACGACTCCCCACAATCCGGCGACCTCGCTGGCCACGACCAGTATGGCCATGATCAACACCGGATGGATGTTTACGGCCTTCCCCTGCACGCGAGGAGAGATCAGCGTGCTCTCGACCAGTTGCACGACCACGTACACCAGGACGACCCAGATCAGGTCTTCGCGTGATGTGGCCAGCACCACGAGGATGCCGGGAATCGCCCCGAGCACGGTTCCGATGATCGGCACGAGCGCGAACAATCCGGCGACCAAACCTAACAGCGCCGAGAACTGGATGCCGAGGATCAACAAACCCAGGAACACGAACACCCCGACTATGGAGGCGCTGAAAAGCTGGGCCCGGATGTACGCCCCGACGACATCGTTCACGATCGCAACGACGTTCTGTGCGTGCTGCCGGTTGGCCGGCGACATCATCCCGTAGAAACTGCCGAGGGCGTCTTCGCGATCCTTGAGTAGGTAGAACAACAAAAACGGCACCATCGCCACACCGATGACGACCGTTATCGCATTCGACACGCCCGCTATGGTCTTCAGCGCCAGCGACTGCGCGGCGGATATCAGCGTATCGCCGAAGTCCGCGGCGGACGATTCGATCTTCTCTCGAACCTCCGGGGGCACGCGGTCCGCGTACTCTTGTCCCCAGTCTTCGATCGTCTCTCGCGCCGCTTCGTATAGGTCCGGCGTGGTGTCGATGAAGTCTCGGGATTCGCGGAACAGCGTCGGCACGGTCAGCAGCAGCAGTCCGGCGAGCAGCCCTCCGGCGGCGACGTAGATGATGAGGATCGCCGCAATTCGGCTCACCTCCGGCCATCGGGAACGCCACGGGATGCGATTCTCGAGCGCCCTTACGGTCGGGAAGAGCAACTGGGCGAGGATGATGGCCGCGATGAACGGAAGCAAGGCTCCCCGCGCTACGAAGAACGCAACCGCTAGCGCCCCGAGAACGACGACGAGCAAACCCCGCTGACGGTATCTCAGCCAGTATGACCGGGCTTGTTCGTCGGCCGCCGGCGGCGACGCCATGGCCATCCTCCGAATCGGCTAAGGCAAGTCCTGGGCTGCGTTCTGGGCCGCTGTCGGCGTCATGCGTTCGCTCTACGACCCTTCGAGAAGCGTGATGCGCACCAACTCCATCGCGTTGAAGCTCATCCGTGTTTGATCGGGTCGGCCGCGTCCACCGTAGTTGTAACTGCGGCTTTTGGCGGACTCTCCGTCCGTCACCGAGATGAAGGTTTGCCCTCGGGCCAGATTCTCCGCTCTCTCTTCAGGCGCGGGCACCGCATGGAGAGCGACCCCGTGGTCGGCCCCAGCCATCGATCGGACGGCGAATGCGAGAGCCTCGGTCAGGGCGGCGTGATCGTCCGAGTCTGCAGCGATTGACGGGCCGTCGCCGTGCGCCAACAACCGGCGAATTGACGCCGTTCCGTTGGCAACAATGCCCTCGACGAAACGGTCTTCGCCGGAGCGCTGGAGCCGATCGGCCAGCATTCCGCCGGTGAGGTCTTCGAACACCGCAATCGTCGCCTGCCGGCTGGCGAGCAACTCGCCGACGGAGTCTTCCATCGTTCTGTCGTCCATTGCGAAAACGTGCTGTCCCAACAATCGCCTGACCTCTCGATCTACGGGCTCTATCAGCTTTTGGGCGTCGTCGACGTTAGCGGCCTTCGCGGCGATCCTCACGTCGACCTGTCCGGGATGAGCCAGGACGCCGACGGTCGGATTGGTCGAGTTCGCGATCAGGTGGCCCATCAGGTCGTCAACGCGGCTCTCGCCCAACTCCGCGACCTTGAGCACTCGATAGGTGATGGTCTCCGTCAGCTCGAATTTCCGCTGAAGGTACGGCGCCACTTCGTTGTCGAAGAGCCACTTCATCTCGAACGGAACCCCGGGAAGCGTAAAGATGACGCCTCGCGGATCTTCGACGATGAACGACGGCGCGGTTCCGTTGGGATTGTCGACCGTAATCGAGCCTTCAGGAACCCACGCTTGCCGCATGTTGTTCTCGGTCATGATCATCCCGCGACGATGGAAGCGCGTCTCGATCTGCTCGGCGAGTCGTGGATCGCGGATGAGCTCGCGCCCGGTGACTCGCGCAACGATCTCACGGGTCAGGTCGTCCTGAGTCGGCCCAAGACCGCCGCCTGTGATGACGATGTCGGCCCGTTCCAAAGCGCGTTCGATGACCTCGGCCATGCGATCGGGGTTGTCGCCGACGACCGATTTGTAGAACAAGTTGACGCCCAGATCGGTGAGACGTTGGGCCATCCACGACGCGTTGGTATCGACGATCTGGCCCAGGAGAAGTTCGGAGCCAATCGATACGATTTCAGCGGTTGCCAAGGGGTAAACGCTCCTTGCCAGACTGGATGAGAGACAACGGAAAGCGGGCGAAACAGACGCCCATCCGGGCACCATGCGAGTTTAGCAGCGGGTTAGGGGAGCGTCAATCGGAGCCAGAACCTATATCAGCGGCACAGGCAACTCAACCGCGAACAATCAGTTGAGAGGTCTGCTGACTCGTCACAGCGGGCTGCTCAACTCCTTGAGTCCCTGATGTCTCTTCCGTCCTTTGGGTTCCTGTACAACCATAAGCCAGATTTGCCAATCGCCCCGGAGACCTGTTACGCAACAGGAACCAGCTACACCTTCGAGAACTCCGGCGTCGCGGTCCGTGTGCCGTCCGGGAGTTCGGCAACCTCAAAGTCGCCGAACAGCAACGGGGCTTCTTCTTGCAGCAGGTCGAGGATCTGCAACGCAACCGCTCGGATCTCCCAATCCGCGTAAACCGCCCCGCGCATCTCGATGAAGTGGCGCCAGGCGCGGACGTTCGCGGTCACGAATATCTTCGTCTCGGTGGCGTTCGGGAGCACCGATCTCGCAGCTTGTCTGATCGCTTTGCGGCGATCGGTCGCGCTGTCGAACCGGTCTCGTGGGATGACGTCACCGAGCGCGTCAACGAGCTTGGCGTAGCTGTCGGCGGCCGTCTCCAGGGCCTTTTGCAGTATCTCGGACGCCTGCTCGGATCCGGCGCCTTCTTGAGCCAACGCGGGCGGCAATACGAACGAGCTCTCGGACTCGTCGACGTATCGCTGCGATCTCTGGCTGAACGCGAATCCGGCACGATGCCGGACCAACTCGTGTGTCAGGCTACGGGATACGCCTGTAAGCGCGAATCCGTAGTTGACGTGCTCGAGCACGCTGCCGTCTTTGCGGTCCAGTAGGTTGTGGATAAAATCGGCAATGTCGCTTCGGCCCCTGCCGTAGCTCATGTAGCAGAGCCGGGCGGATATCTCGACGATGGCGTTGGATGAGTCGCTGCCAGCCCTAATGCTTTCCGGCACCGGTGGAACGCCCTCGTCGGCGAGGAATGCGGCCACCTGCTCCCAGTCGACACTGGGACGTGAGACGAGATAAACTTTGGCTTTCGACAGAAGTTTCATGTAGTTTCCTCGGATTTGTCGGGCGTCGAACTATGCACAACGAGGCTCTGTCCGGGATCAACTTACTCAATTCGAGCTCACAACCGTTGAACGGCAAGCCTGTCATATGACGGTTTCGTGGGCGTCCGGATCAAGCAACTCGGCGGCGCCCCGACGCCATAAGTTGCCACGCCATAGTGTAAAGTCGCGTTGGGAATATTGCTAGGCAATCGGCCTAGGAATATCGGTCCCGCAACATACCGGCCGCTCGCGTCATCGACTTGAGCTTGAGGTACGCCTCGTCGAGGTCCATCGGGTTGGCGCTTGACGGCGCGAAGCCGCAGTCCGGATTCAGCGTGATCCGTTCCGCCGGAACGTACTGCATGGCTCGCTCGACGCGTTCCACGACCAGCGCGGGCGACTCCACGCTCGTGTCCGTGTGGTCGATCACGCCCAACCCAAGAATCTTATCGTCGGGGAATCCGGCCAGCGCTTCGACGCCGCCCGCGTCCTGTGTCGCAAGTTCCATCGCGAATCGCTGGACGTTCATGCGGCCGAGCGCGCCGATGATCAGGTCGTACGGGCCTTTCGTGTTGTGGCGGCGATTGAAGTGGGCGTGGCACAGATGCACGCTCACGAACGCGTTGTTCAAGCCCTCAACCGCAGGGTTGACTGAGCGCACGCTCATGTCGATTTCGCGCTCAATGTCGTCGATGCCTTCGCTGCGCCGGTATTCGGGGTCGACCAGCAAAGCGAGCCATGGGTCATCGAGTTGCACAGCGTCGACGCCTGCATCAACGAGATCGTGCAGCTCGGAGCGAATGATCGGGATGCAAGCCTCCATGAAATGCTCGCGGGTCGAATACGCGGCCCTCGAGTGCTCGGCGCTCCACATCCTGCGGGCGATGGTGTACGGCGACGGCACGGCCACCGTAATTCGCGACTCGGTCCGAGTCCGCAAGAACCGAGCTTCGTCCGCCGCGATCGGTCTCTTCGATGCGATTGACTTGACGACCGCCGGATAAGCCAGTGTCGAGAATCCGGAACTGCCGCCGGCAATCAGGTCGCGCTCGAACCCGTCAACTGCCTCGGCGAAGATCTTGACGTAGCTTTCGCGACGCCACTCGCCGTCGGAGACGTAGTCCAGCCCGGCACGCTCCTGCATTCGAATCGCATCGGGGATCGCGTCGTCGAGCAGGCGACCAGCGTCAGACTCGGAGATGTCGCCGACGATGCGATCGTCGATCAGGTCGCGGACCCACGCCGGACGCGGCAGGCTGCCTACCACGAACGTCGCAAATGGGATGTCGATTGGAGAACTGCTCATATGCTTGCTCCAACACCGCCGGAGCCGGTCGATCTTTGCCGCCGATTACCGCGTCTGCTCTTCCATTGCCCGGCGCGCCGCCGCCATCATTACCTCGACAGGCGCCGACATGCCGGTCCACTTCTCAAACGCAGCCGCCCCCTGGTAGACCAGCATCGGCAACCCGCCCAGCGTCCGTGCGCCTGCCTCTTCTGCTTGGGCGAGCAAGGGCGTGACCTCTGGGTTGTAGACGATGTCGTACACAAGGCAGCCAGGTTGTATCGCTCCGTCAAGCAGCGGGGATGCGTCTGGGCTCGGCGATCCACGCATGCCGATCGAAGTGCAGTTGACGATGAGATCGGCGTTCGCGCAACGGTCCGCCAGCCCCGTCGAATCGATCGCGAAGGCGGACGTTTCGGCGCCGTTGCTTCTCAGCTCCGCGATGAGAGCCTCGGCTCGGGCCACGGTGCGGTTCGCGATGTCCAAACTCGCAACGTTGCCCTCGACCAGTGCAAACGCCGCAGCCTTCGCTGCTCCGCCGGCGCCGAGCATGACCACACGTTTGCCCGCCGGATCGAATCCCGCCTCCGAGCTCAGTGACGCGAGAAAGCCATAAATGTCGGTATTGTAACCGGCCAGCTTTCCGTCGCTTTCGGTCACGATTGTGTTGACAGCGCCGATGGCCTCCGCCTGCTGATCCAGCCGATCAAGCATGCCCATGACAGCCTCTTTGTGCGGCACGGTCACGTTGGCGCCGTAGCAGCCAGGTTCACGCAACCCGGCGACCGCTTCCGCCAGCCTGTCCGGCGGCGTTGGCCAGGCTTCGTACAAGGCGTCGAGGGCGTATTCGTCCAGGGCGGCTTGCTGGAGCGCAGGCGACATCGAATGCCCCAGCGGGTACCCGAATATGCCGACACGTTGCGTCATGCCCAACCCCCGAGTTTCATGCTGGCGAAAGTATACCAGCCGTGTGTTGGCCCAACAAAACAAAGAACGAGTGATAAGATGGGCCTGCTTCGATCAAACGCGATTCAGTGTTCCACGAAAGACCAAATCACTTTCGACAGCGCTACCAAGGGAGTGAGTCATGGGAGAACCGAACGAAGGCACATCGGAAGCCGAACGACTCTTCGAGATCGTGAGTGCAAGATACGGCCGTCATTTAAACGAAGACCAGCTTGAGTCCGTTCGAAAAAACGTTGGCGACACCATAGAACTCGTGTCCCAGCTCAGGGGTATCAAGCTGGACAATTCGATCGAACCGTTCTCGGTGTTCCGGCCACATCGAGCGGAGCTTGCCGATGGCTAATGACGTCGTCTTCACGCCTATACGCCAGCTTTCGAAGATGGTCCGCACACGGCAAGTCTCGCCTCTCGAGCTGACCGAGGTGTTCCTCGATCGGCTCGACAAACTCGGTCCAAAGTACAATGCGATAGTTACGGTCACGCATGAACTGGCTAGAACTCAGGCGAGAGTTGCATCGCTTGAGACCACCTACGTTGACGGCGACCGGAATCTACTGCACGGCATCCCGTGGGGCGCGAAAGACTTGCTCGCCACATCGAGAGGCATCCCGACAACCTGGGGTGCCGCGCCGTTTCGCGCGCAGACGTTCGACCACGATGCGACGGTCGTCCGCAAGCTCGCCGAGGCCGGCGCGGTGCTCGGCGCAAAGTTGGCGATGATCGAGCTCGCCGGCGGCATGGGCTACCGGCAGCCGCACGCCACGTTCACCGGCCCGCCTCGCAACCCGTGGGACCGCGACCGCTGGACCGGCGGTTCGTCGGCGGGATCGGGCGCTGCAGTCGCCGCCGGACTCGTCCCGTTCGCAATCGGCTCCGAAACCTGGGGCTCGATTCTGTCGCCCGCAAACAACTGCGGCCTGGCTGGGCTGCGGCCGACATACGGGCGCGTGAGCCGTCACGGCGCGATGGCGCTGTGCTGGACGCTCGACAAGCTTGGTCCGCTCTGCCTGACGGCCGACGACTGCGGCATCGTCCTCGAAGCCATCGCCGGACCCGATCCTGACGATCCGACGACGTATGAGCTGCCGTTCGTCTACGACGCCGCCGAAACACCGAACAGGCGCTTCAAGATCGGCGTACTGTCGGATGCAACTGTCGGTGCCGAGCCTGCCGTACAGGACAACTTCGAAAAGGCGCTTGCAGCGTTGGGCGACATCGTGGATGTCGAGGAAGTCGAATTTCCCGATCTGCCGTACACGGCAATTACACGGACGATCCTGATGGTTGAATCGGCCGCGGCGTTCGAGGACTTCATCGAAGAAGGCAAGGCGTCGGGACTCACCGCGCCGGAGGACCATTACGGGCCATACGCGCGTACTTCCGTTCTCGCCACCGACTACGTCAAAGCTCTCCGGCTGCGTGGCGTCATGGCCAGAGAAGTCGACGCCGCGATGTCCGGATACGACGCGATCGCGGCCCCGACCTCGGGCAGCGTCGCCTCTCCGATCACCGAGGAATTCCGAAGCTCCGTGCCGTCGAAGCCCGATATCATGGGCGCCGCCGGCAACGGATGCGGTCTGCCATCAATCTCGGTTCCAAGCGGCTTCGACGAAGACGGCCTCCCAACCGGCATCCAGTTCATGGGCCGCCCATACACAGAAAACACAATCCTGGCCATCGCCCGAGCCTACCAATCGATCACTGACTGGCACATGCGCCACCCGAACGACGTGGGCGGGGTTCCTGGTTGACCCGGATGAATTCATCGAATCCGATCCGACAAGAACATCTTGCGAGTTACGGTGGAACGTGGTCATCGAATGTGATGATGTGTCGAAGGCCCTTCCCCAAACTGTGTTGCAACTTTATCATCGACACCGCAACATCGACCAAGACAAGATCATGATCGGCGAGATGCAGACATCCACCGGACGGCCATGACTCATCGGAGCACACCATGCGCAAAATCGTAGCCATCGGCGGGGGCGTCTTGCGAGAAGGCGAGTTCGACGCCATGGACCGCTTCATCCTCGACTTCTCAGGCGCGGCGAAACCCCGCGTGCTATTCGTTCCGCCCGCCAGCAGCGATGCCGAAGAGTACGTCGACGCCTTCGACGAGGCGTACGGACGAAAATTGGGCTGCGACGTCGACGTGCTCTACCCCCTCGGCCGCGACCCGAGCGCCGATGAGCTCGTCGCGAAGGTCCTGTCCGCGTACATCGTGTATGTCGGCGGAGGCAACACGCTGAAGATGATGCGGCGTTGGAGGCGGTTGGGCATCGACCGGCTGATGACCCAGGCGTGGGACAAAGGAACGGTGCTTTGCGGGGTCAGTGCGGACGCGATATGCTGGTTCAGCCATGGTCACAGCGACTCGGTGTCGTCCTACAGCGACGACTGGAACTATCTCGCAGTCAAGGGCGTGGGCTTAGTCGATGCCCTGACTTGTCCTCATTACGACAGCGACACTGGTGGCGTCCCGCGCCGCCAAGATTTTCACGAGATGGTGCTGAAGCGAAGCGGGCCTGCCGTTGCCATTGACAACGACTGCGCGATCGCGTTTCGAGATGACAGCTATCAGGTCGTTTCGGCCAGACCATGCGCCGGCGCGTATCGGCTTCGGCGCGAACACGGAACGATCGTTGGAGAGCCGCTCCCGAACGACGGCGAGTGGTCGCCGATCTCACAGATTTTGAATGCCGGAGGTTGATTCGATGACTGAATCCACGATGTATGACCTCGTAATTAGCGGAGGACGGGTGGTTGATCCCGAATCCGGACTCGACGCCGTTCGCAACGTCGGCGTCTCAAACGGGCAAGTTCGGGTTTTGTCTGAATCGCCATTGACCGGACGCGAAACCGTTGACGCCATGGGAATGGTGGTGACGGCGGGTTTCATCGATCTGCACTCGCACGGGCAAGATGCAGAGAGCTACGAGACCCAGGCCAGGGACGGGGTGACCACGGCGCTTGAGCTCGAAGTCGGCGCAAACGACATCGATCAGTGGTACGGCTCGCGAGACGGCACGGCGCTCATCAACTTCGGCGCCAGCGTCGGCCACATCCCCGTGCGCATGGAGGTGATGAACGACCCCGGCGAGTTCCTTCCGGTCGCCGATGCGGCGAACCGAGAGTCGACTCCCGAGGAGATGGAACTCATCGAACGCGGGATCGAGCGCGGGCTCCGTCGCGGGGCGTTGGCCGTCGGGCTGGGTTTGGACTACACGCGTGGCTGCTCTCGATGGGAAGCCATCGAGGTGTTTCGAATCGCAGCCCGGCACGGCGCGTCGTGTCATGTGCACATTCGCGGCAAAGGGCCGCGAGAGCCGATGAGCGGCATCGAGGCGGCCGGAGAAGTGATCGCGGCGTCGGCTGTTACCGGCGCGGCCGTTCACATCGTCCACGTTCAGAGCACAGCAATGTCAGCGACTGGAAAGACCCTCGATATGATCTCCGGAGCTCGCGAACGCGGTCTAGACGTGACGACGGAGTGCTACCCATACACCGCCGGCATGACCGCCATTGATTCAGCCTTGTTCAACGAAGGCTGGCGGGAGCAATACGGCATCGATTACTCCAGCCTGCAGTGGGTGGAGACAGGCGAGCGGCTCAACGCATCGACTTTCGCCGAGTATCGCGAGACCGGAGGCATGGTGATCGTCCATGCGACGCCCCAGGACGCCGTGGACACCGCCGTACTCAGCCCGTTGACGGCCATCGCGACCGACGGACTGCTACACAATGGCAAAGGTCACCCAAGAACCGCCGGGAGCTATTCGCTGGTGCTGGGTCGTTACGTCAGGGAACGGAAAGCGCTCTCTATCATGGATGCATTACGAAAGATCTCGCTGATGCCAGCCCAACGGCTCGAGTCCAGAGCCCCGGCGTTCGCTCGGAAAGGGCGAATCACGCCCGGCGCCGACGCAGACATCGTGGCATTCGATCCGAACACGGTGCTGGACCGTTCCACGTATGACGAGCCGACGCTGTCGCCGGAAGGCATTCCCCACGTTTTTGTCGGCGGGACGCAGGTCATCGTGGGCGGCAAGGTCACCGAGGGCGTAGTTCCAGGTAAAGGAATCAAGGCGCCCGTGAGTTAATTGACACTCCTCGCTGGCTTCTGCTAGAGTTTCGATACGCACCTGTAAAATCATTCACAAATGCGATGATGGGGATCAGTACCGCATCCGCCCGGCGACAGCGAGCCGGCGATGGTGGAAAACCGGCGTTAGGGCGCGCGGGAACTCACCCCGGAGCATCCGATTCGAAGGAGTCGTGGCGTTGCGCTGCGGCCTCACGTAGGATTGGACGGGTTGGCACCGTTACCAAAGCCTCCAAGTGGCCTGGTCGTTTCACGACCGGCAATTAGGGTGGTACCGCGGGAAATCGCAACAATCGATCCCGTCCCTTTGTTGTGGACGGGATTTTTCTTTTGTGCGGGCTAAGTGAATCTGGTGAAGACGGTTTCGGACCGAATGACGACGGAGGTAGGTAAGAGATGCGACTGACCGGAGGTCAGATGGTCTGCGAAAGTCTACTCCGTGAAGGTGTGGACGTTGTTTTCGGCATTCCAGGCGGCGCGATGCTGCCTCTCTATCAGACGCTCCCTGAATATCCGCAGCTTAGGCACATTCTCGTCCGGCACGAGCAAGGCGCGGCGCACGCGGCCGACGGCTATGCTCGCGTCAAGGGCTGCCCCGGCGTGGTTTGGGCGACGTCGGGCCCGGGCGCCACGAACCTTGTGACAGGCATCGCCACCGCGTACATGGACTCGGTTCCGCTTGTCGTCATCACGGCTCAGGTGGCGAGGCCGGCTATCGGATCCGACGCGTTTCAGGAGATCGACATTACCGGCATCACGCTGCCGGTTACCAAGCACAACTACCTGGTGATGGAAACCGCCGATATCCCGCGTGTGATCAAAGAAGCGTTCCATATCGCCAGCACCGGGCGTCCCGGACCCGTGCTCGTCGACATACCCAAAGACGTGCTCACCGAGGACGCCGAGTTCGAGTATCCGGACTCGGTTGACTTGCCTGGATATAGTCCGACGTTAGCGGGGCATCCGAATCAGATCCGACGCGCCGCCAAACTGATCGAAGAAGCGGAACGACCCGTCGTGCTGGCCGGTCACGGGATCATACTTTCTCATGCGTACGAAGAACTGGCGGAGCTGGTCGAGACCGCGCAATTGCCGGTGGTGACATCTCTGTTGGGCATCGGTTCTTTCCCCGAGAATCACGTGCTGTCGGTTGGCATGCCAGGCATGCACGGCGTCGCATACGCCAGCTTGGCGCTGGACGAGGCCGATCTCATCATCGCACTGGGAAGCCGGTTCGACGACCGCATTACCGGCGATGCGAAGAGGTTCGCCACGCGATCGAAAAAGATCCACGTCGATGTGGACCCGTCGGAGATCGGCAAGACGATTCCCGTGGACGTCCCGATCGTGGGCGACGTGAAAAAAGTCCTGCAGCAGCTCAACAAGCGAATCAAACCCGCTTCGCGACCCGAGTGGATCCAGCGAATCGACGAGCTCAAGCACGAGCACCCATCCTTGGGGCTCCGGCAAACGGACAAGCTGATCGCCCAGTACGTGATCCAGCAGCTTTCGCTGGCCACCGAGGGCAAAGCGATCATCGTGACCGGCGTCGGCCAACACCAGATGTGGGCGGCGTTGCACTACACGTTCACCGAGCCGTGCAGCCTGATCTCGTCCGGCGGGTCCGGCACGATGGGATTCGAAGTCCCCGGTGCGATGGGCGCCCAAGTGGGGCGGCCCGACAAGCTGGTCTGGTCCATCGCCGGTGACGGCGGGTTCCAGATGACGATGTCCGAGCTCGCCACGATGGCGGAAAACAACATCCCGGTCAAGATCGCGATCATGAACAACGGCGTGTTGGGCATGGTCCGGCAGTGGCAGGACATGTTCTACGAGCAATCCTTCGTGGCCACGACCCGAACCGGCAACCCGGACTTCGTAAAGCTGGCTGAGGCGTTCGGTATCTTCGGGGCGAGGGTGACCGACAAGACACAGGTCATGCCGGCGATCCAACAGGCGATGGACTATCCTGGACCGGCGCTCATTGACTTCGTCGTGAACCACGAAGAGAACGTCTACCCGATGATCCCATCGGGCATGGCCGTCGACGCTCTCATCGAAGAGCCGGCGACCAAACCTCAGGAGGTGCGCTGATGATGACCACTGAAATTGCCCGGCATACGATAACCGCCCTAGTCGAAGACAAGCCCGGGGTCCTGAATCGAATCTCCAGCATGTTCAGGCGAAGAGGCTACAACATCGCAAGCCTCGCCGTAGGGCACAGCGAGATCGCGAACCTGTCTCGCATGACGTTCGTCGTGGAAGGCGATGTCGCAACGGTCGAGCAGGTGACCAAGAACCTGCACAAACTCATCGATGTAATCAAGGTCTCGGACGTTTCGGACGCGAATTGCGTTTCGCGAGAACTCGCTCTCATCCGAGTCCGTGCGAATGTCCAGAGCCGTAGCGAAATCATGCAGATCGTCGACATCTTCCGAGCCAACATCGTCGACGTGGCGCCTGAATCGCTGATCATCGAGGTCACCGGCGACGAAGATAAAGTCGACTCGCTGCAAAACCTCCTGCGCAGCTTCGGCGTGCTCGAGGTAATGAGGACGGGTACTATCGCAATGGACCGAGGGATGAACGGCTCTGTTGACGGCCAACAAGGCCAAGCAACCCGGCCGCGAATGGAGAGCGGCCTATAGCGTTATTGCGATTACATCAAGATCCACATTTGCGGTGAGTCCCGACGCATCGGGATCCCGGCATTGTCGGGACTTGTCGAACCACACGCCTACGAGCAACCTCGACGGTTGAGTCGGTGAGACTCTTCGACAAGCTCAGGGTGAACGGACTGGGGCGTAGGGCTCACAGACCTGCTCTGACCTAACAGAGAGCCAACGGATTTGTGGCCTGGGCTGGAGCCGCCTGAATGGGCGAACGGACTAGTAGCATCAAACACAGGCAAAATTAACGAAAACTAACGAGAGGAACTGATGGAATGGCGACAATGTATTACGAGAGCGACGCGGACATGTCGTTGCTCGAGAACAAAAAGATCGGGATTATCGGATACGGCAGCCAGGGGCACGCCCACGCGCTCAACCTGAAAGAGTCGGGACTCGACGTACAAGTCGGGTTGTACGAGGGCAGCAGCAGCAAAGAGAAGGCCGAGGCCGAAGGACTGAAAGTCGGGCTCGTCGCTGAAGTCGCCGAGGGCACCGACGTTATCATGCTGCTGATTCCCGATCACATACAGTCGGAGATCTATCGGGAGTCGGTCCTTCCCCATCTGCTTCCGGGCAAGACGCTGATGTTCGCCCACGGGTTCAACATCCACTACGACGCGATCAAGCCGCCCGAGAGCGTCGACGTTTCGATGGTGGCGCCCAAGGCGCCGGGTCACCGCCTGCGGGAGGTGTTCACGCGCGGTTCAGGCGTCCCTGGACTGCTCGCCGTCCACCAGGACCCGTCCGGCGAAGCACATGCCCGAGGGCTGGCATATGCCAGGGGCATTGGCTGCACCAGGGCCGGAGTCCTCGACACCACGTTCAAAGAGGAAACCGAGACCGATCTGTTCGGCGAACAGGCCGTACTCTGCGGCGGCGTCGCCGAGCTCGTCAAAGCGGCCTTCGATACTCTTGTGGACGCCGGATATCAGCCCGAGTCGGCATACTTCGAGTGCATGCACGAGCTTAAGCTGATCGTCGATCTCTTCTACCAGGGCGGTCTCGAGTACATGCGTTACAGCGTGAGCGACACTGCCGAGTACGGAGACTACACCCGCGGACCTCGCGTGATTGATGACCACGTAAAAGAGAACATGTCGAAAATCCTCGCCGACATCCAGGACGGGTCATTCGCTCGAGAATGGATCACCGAAAACGACGAAGGCCGGCCCACGTTTAATCGTCTGCGCGAAGAGAACGCGGGGCACGCCATCGAGAATATCGGCAAAGAACTCCGAGGGATGATGAGCTTCCTGAAGGACGCCGATTAGAGCGATTGGCGATCGTTGGTCCGATCGAATTGATGGAGACACGGAACATGAACAGCATTGAGGTAATTTACGTAGTTCGCCACAATGATCGAGTCTTGGCAAGGCTGGATCCGGCGGACTGCGTTGTCCTTTGACCTCCCTTCGCTTCGGCCGTCCGGCGACGACGCGGGAGAAACGAGCCAATTCAGACTAGATAGGGAGGAGAGACATGGCAATGGACAAAGTAGCAATTTTCGACACGACCTTGCGGGACGGAGAGCAGTCGGCCGGCATCGGCTTGACCACACCCGAAAAACTGGAGATCGCGAAGCAACTCGACCGGCTCGGCGTCGACATCATCGAGGCTGGATTCGCAGCCAGCTCGCCCGGCGACTTCCAGGCGGTGCAAAAGATCGCCGCGGAGGTCCGCAGGCCGATCATCGCTTCGTTGGCCCGGTGCTATCCGGACGACGTGGACCAAGCCTGGCAGGCCATCAAGGACGCGGCCCGACCCAGGATTCACGTCTTCATCTCAAGCTCTGATTTGCAGATCATGGCCCAGCTCAGAAAAGAGCCCGAGCAGGTTCTCGACATCGCGATCGCTTCGGTCGAACGAGCCAAGAGCTATTGCGACGACGTCGAGTTCTCGCCGATGGACGCGACCCGCACGGACCTGCAGTATCTGTACACGATGCTGGAAGCGGTCATCAACGCCGGCGCAACGACGGTGAACATCGCCGACACGGTCGGCTATACGTTCCCGGCTGAGTTCGCCGAGAGGTTGAGGCTCATTCGTGAGAATGTTCCGAACATTGACAAAGCCGTTATGAGCGTCCACTGTCACAACGACCTCGGCATGTCGGTCGCCAACAGTCTGGCAGCGGTCACGGCCGGAGCCAGACAGGTTGAAGGCTGCATCAACGGCCTCGGCGAGCGTGCGGGCAACGCGGCGCTCGAAGAGGTCATCATGGCCATCGATACCCGCAAAGACCTGTTCCAGGTCGACACGAACATCGACACGCGGCAAATCTATCGGACGAGCCGGTTGGTCAGCGACATCACTGGCTTCCCGGTACAGCCCAATAAGGCAGTGGTCGGCGGCAACGCATTCCGGCACGCGTCGGGCATTCACCAGGACGCGGTGATCAAAGAGCGGACGACCTTCGAGATCATGGACCCGCGTTCGGTTGGTTGGCCGAGCAACGAACTCGTGTTGGGCAAGCTGAGCGGACGAGCCGGCCTCAGAGTCAGACTCGAAGAACTGGGCTACAACCTGGAGCAAGAAGAGCTCAATGACGCGTTCGAACAGTTCAAAATCCTCGCTGACAAGAAGCGCGAGGTCACCGACGCCGATCTGATCGCTTTGATGTCGAGCCGACGGCGAACCGCTGACGTGCCGGCCGTGTACAAGCTGGACCATGTGCAGGTCACCGCGGGAAGCCACGAAGTTCCGACAGCCACCGTTCGGCTGACATCGGCGGACGGCTCGACGTCGACTGACGCATCGACCGGCACCGGCCCGGTCGATGCCGTCTACAAGGCGATCAACCGGATCGTCGGTGTCACCAACAAGCTGACCGAGTACCGGGTCGACTCGGTCACCGAAGGCATCGACGCCATCGGCGACGTCACCATCAGAATCGAAAAAGACGAAAACGCGTACATCGGACGAGGATCGGACACCGACATCATGGTGGCCAGCGCGAAAGCTTACATGAACGCGCTCAACCGCCTGTTGGCGTCCGCCGAAGACGGCGGGCAGCCGGACGACCCGTCGCCGTAAGTCGGCCCAGTCGCATACAATAGAACGACCTGAATCGAGGGCGTCCCGATAACATCGAGACGCCCTCGAACACGAAATCCATAATCCATATCAGCTCTGAGGCGATAAATGACCGCGAAGACAATGTTTGAAAAGATCTGGGACTCCCACCTCGTTCACGAAGAGACAGGACAACCCAGCCTGCTGTACGTCGACCTGCACTTGGTCCACGAAGTGACTTCTCCTCAAGCCTTCGACGGCCTGAGGTTGTCCGGGCGCAAGGTTCGGCGTCCCGACCTTACCGTGTCTGTCATGGACCACAACACGCCGACGTGGGATCTGTCTCAGCCGATCCTCGACCCGACCGCGATAAAGCAGCTCGACACCCTGGAGCAGAACTGCCACGAGTTCGGATTGGCGCTGTTCGACCGATACTCTCCTTTGCAAGGCATCGTTCACGTTATCGGACCTGAGCAGGGCTACACCCAACCCGGCAAGGTGATCGTATGCGGCGACAGCCACACGTCGACGCACGGCGCTTTCGGCGCGTTCGCGATGGGCATCGGCACCACTGAGTTGGAGCATGTGCTCGCCACCCAAACGCTGAGGCAGTTCAAGCCCCAAACGATGGAGATCAGAATAGATGGCGCGTTGCCGGTCGGCGTCGCCGCCAAGGACGTCATCCTGGCCATCATCGGGCGCATCGGCGTCGCGGGCGCAACCGGACACGTGATCGAATACACTGGCGAAGGAATCCGCCAACTGTCGATGGAAGGCCGAATGACGGTCTGCAACATGACCATCGAAGCTGGCGGTCGCGCGGGCATGGTCGCCCCCGACGACACAACGTTCGACTACGTGCGAGGTCGCGCCAACGCACCACAGGGCGACGACTTCGACCGCGCCGTCGAACAGTGGCGCAATTTGCCCACCGACGTGGGCGCGACGTTCGACAGGCAGGTGATCATCCAGTCCTCAGAGCTCGAGCCTCACGTGACGTGGGGGACCAATCCTGGCATGGTCGCGCCCATATCCGGTCGGGTGCCCGATCCCGCCTCGGCAACCGATGAGGGCGAGCGCGAGTCGTCGAGTCGGGCGCTGGATTACATGGGTCTCGAACCGGACACCCGAATCGAAGACATCGAACTCGACCGCGTGTTCATCGGATCGTGCACCAACTCTCGCATCGAGGATCTGCGCGCCGCCGCCGAAGTGGCAAAGGGGCGGAAGGTGTCCGACCGCGTCTACGCGATGGTCGTGCCCGGCTCGGCCGCCATCAAAGCACAAGCCGAATCCGAGGGACTCGACGCGATCTTCACCGACGCGGGCTTCGACTGGCGGGTCGCGGGATGCTCAATGTGCCTCGGTATGAACCCGGACATCCTGAAGCCCGGAGAGCGGTGCGCATCGACGTCGAATCGGAACTTCGAGGGCCGACAAGGCGCCGGCGGGCGAACGCACTTGGTCGGCCCCGAAATGGCCGCCGCTGCCGCGATCGCGGGCCATTTCGTGGATGTCAGAGACTTCTAGGCGACCCTTCGACATGCTCAGGGTGAACGGAAAAAGAAGGCGGTTGTTTCGCCGTGAGTAACTTGAGTCCGTTCGTGGTGAGTCCCGACGCATCGGGATCCTGGCTTTGTCGGGACCTGTCGAATCACATCGAAGCAACAACGCCGTTTCCGTATCAGGCAGCGAACGCCTGACCCGAAAACAAGCAAGGAGCAATCAATGGAACCATTCGTGAGCCTCAACGGCGTCGTTGCGCCGATGAACCGAGTCAACGTCGACACCGATCAGATCATCCCCAAGCAGTTCCTCCAGCGAGTCGAACGGACCGGCTACGGCGAGTTCTTGTTCTTCAACTGGCGCTACAACTCGGACGGGTCCGACAACCCTGATTTCATCCTGAACCAACCCGGATACGAGGGCGTTTCTGTTCTCGTGGCAGGGCGCAACTTCGGATCGGGATCGTCGCGAGAGCACGCCCCGTGGGCGCTAGAAGACTACGGTATCAAGTGCGTCATCGCGCCTAGTTTCGCCGATATCTTCCACAACAATTGCTTCCAGAACGGTGTACTTCCTGTCGTGTTGCCGGAAGAGACCGTCCAAAAAATCATGGAGGCGGCTGAGAAAGATCCCGGCTACAAGATCCACGTGGACTTGCAAGCCCAGAGAGTCTGGGATGATTCCGAAGAAGTGGTCGCAACCTTCGACGTGGAGCCCTTCCGCCGTCACTGCCTGCTCAACGGCCTCGACGACATCGGCCTCACGTTGGAGCACGAAGCGGCAATATCATCGTTCGAATCCGGTCGCGGTAAGCACGGCGGCACGCTGACGATTTAGCGAGAGAAGTCCTCCACTACGGCATGGCCCTTCTCTTTTCGCCATGCTGAGTGAAGCGAAGCATCTCGGGCCCCACAGGAAGCGGGGTCTCGCGCTGGGCAGGCCTTCCAACGGCGTCGGGAACGGCGAAATAGGAAACGTTACCGATATGCGAATCGACATACACAGCCACATCCTCCCTCGGCACTTCTGGGACGCGGTCAACGACGACACAGATTGGTTCGGTGCGACCCTCGATGTCGAAAACGGGAAACGGTTCATCAACACACGCGACCGCAAGGCCGGTCCCGTCGAGACCAACTGGGAAATCTCGATGGAACAACGACTGGCGCTGATGGACTCGATCGGCGTCGACATGCAGGTGCTGTCAATGCCGCCGTACTTCTTCAACTACCATCTGCCGGTGGAGCAATCCCTCGGCGCCTCGAAGGAGCTCAACGACGAGATCGCGGACGCAATCCGAGCGTATCCTGGCCGTTTCAGCGGCCTCGCGACAGTGCCGCTCCAAGACGTGCCCACCGCGATCGCCGAACTCGAGCGCACGATGGCGAACGGCCTGAAGGGCGCGGAACTTTGCACGCATGTCAACGGCGCCAACTACGACGATCCCAAATTTCTGCCGTTTTTCGAAGCCGCACACGACCTGGGCGCGTTCATCTTCTTCCATCCCCATGCGCCGACTGCAATCGAGCGAACGCGGTCGTATTATCTGGCCAACACCATCGGCAATCCGTTGGAGAGCGCGATCACGGTGGCGAGCCTGATCTTTGGTGGCGTGCTGGATCGCGTGCCCGACCTCAAGCTTTGCTTCGCTCACGGCGGCGGATACGCCTGCTACGGCATCGGACGCATGGATCGTGGGTTCCAGGTCCGAGACGAGGCCAAGATCAACGACCTGAAACAGGCGCCCAGCGACTATCTTCAACAACTCTACTTCGACTGCTTGACCCACAGCCACTCGGCGCTCGACTACCTGTTGGAGACGGTCTCCGCCGACAACGTGCTGCTCGGAAGCGACTTCCCGTTCGACATGGGATTCGACTCCCCGGTCGAATGGGTGCAATCCGCCCCGAACGTTTCGACAGAGGACCAGGAAAAGATACTTGGCGGCAACGCGGCACGGCTGCTCGGGTTGGACGTAGATTAAATTCGGCTGAAAGCCACGCCATTCGGCGCACTTCCGCCATGTAGTTACAAGTTTCGCCGAGACCGCGAAGTTTCTCTGTTCGTGGTGAGTCCTGACGCATCGGGATCCCGGCTTTGTCGGGACCTGTCGGACCACGCCGACGGATCAACGTTGCACCAGATCCGTCTCCCTTGAGCCATCAACAACTCCGAAAAGGACCACACTTGATGCCAATCCTCATATCCGATCCCATCGTCGTAGCCCCAACTCCGACCCCTTTCGATTCCGACGATCGCGTCGATCACGATGCGTTGTCCCGCAACATAGAACGATGGCTGGCGACGCCGCTCTCCGGGTTCGTCCTCGGCACCGCCAACGGCGAGGAGCTCGCACTGAGCGACCAAGAGAAAGTCGACATCGTGCGAACAGTTGCCGATGCCTCTGGCGGCGCGAAATTCATCATCGCGGGCATCGACGTCCCGTCATCCGCGGAGACATTGCGGTTGGCCGAAGCCTACGCCGAAGCGGACGCCGACATGGTGCGCGTCCGCATCCCCAGGCAGAAGTCGCCGGCAGAGGTCGAGGCATACTTCGACGCCGTGATCCCGGGCTCGCCCGTGCCAGTCGTCATCATCCACCAGACGTTCACCGGCGTCCCAGCGGCATCCCCAGAGCTCATAGGCGAGCTCTGCGCGCGAGACAACGTGTTCGGATACATCACAAACCATGACATCCGCTACGAGGGCCGTGTGAGGCTGTACGTCCCCGAGAGCCGCCGGTTCTGGATATGCAACGGCGGCTTGCTCCTGCCGGGCACGCTCATGGGCGCCAACGGAGCGTGCATGTGGCTCGGCAACGTGGCGCCGGCGCTGTGCACAGACGTCATCGGTCACGGCGTTGCGGGGCGGTTCGAGGAAGGCATGGCGCTGCAACGAACGGCGACGCGGCTCGATGCGGCAATAGGCAACCATGGCACCGCGGGCGTCAAAGCGGCGCTCGGCCTGCTGGGATTCGAAGGAATGGCGCCTAGACGGCCTCGCCGCAGTCTCGACGGATCAGAGGTGAATTCGATCCGGGCAGTTCTGGAAGAAACAGGTCTGGTGAGTTGATGTCACCGCCGCTGCCCAGCGCTCGCTACTCCGTTTTGGCCTCGGCGTCCTGGGCGAGGTCCGTGACGGCCTGATCGCCGTTTGCGTCGGCTGTTCTGCCACGACGTGTAACGCGTCGCACCCCTGACGCCACCAGACTTCGAAGTCCCGAAACCTCACGGTTGATCGCGGCGCCGAAATGAGAGCTGTACTCGCCGATGTTGCGGTATTTCTCGTACCGTTCTTTGAGAAGCTTTTTGCCTGGGCGGTCCTGAAGACTGACGAGTTCACCCAGCAATGCCCGCCGTAGCTGACGGGCTGCTTCGTCCGGGTCGGCGTGAGCGCCGCCTGGCGGCTCCGGGACGATGATGTCGATGATCTCAAGCTCGCGGCAGTCGTATGCCGTGAGTTTGAGCGACTCAGCGGCCTCATCGGCTCGGTCGGTGTCTTGGTAGATCAGTTGCGCCGCGTCCTCGGGCGAGACAGCCCAGTAGATGGCGTGCTCCATCATCAACGTGCGGTCAGCAACTCCCATTGCCAGAGCGCCGCCGCTTCCGCCTTCGCCGAGGACCACCGAGATCGTTGGGACGTCCAGAGCCGAGATCATCGCCATTGTGGTCGCGATAGCGTTGCCCAAGCCGTGCTGCTCGGCCTCTTCGCTCAGGTCGGGGCCCGGCGTGTCGATCATCGAGATCAGCGGCAGGCTGAACTTCGAAGCGAGCTTCATCCCGCGCTGAGCCTTGCGGAATCCTTCGGGGCGTGTCCGACCGCCACGGGTCCCCGGATCGCCGTGACCTCGCTCTTGGGCAAGCAGCACGACCGTCTGTCCGGCGAGTTGGCCCAATCCGCACATCACCGATCGGTCGTCGCCGTAGACACGGTCTCCGTGCAGCTCGACGAAACTGTCGAAGATACGATCAATGTAATCCGACGCTGTCGGTCGAGACTCGTGTCTGGCCATCTGCACCGAATCCCATGCCTCGGGTTGGTTAGCCGACGCCGACACCTGCTGGCCGCGGTCGGCGCGCGTCAGCTTGTACCGAGGACCGAAAAGGTCGAGGAGCACTCCCAGGACGGTTCGATGATCTCGCCTGTCGGTGACCGCGTCGATCAAGCCGTGTTCGAGCCGCGCTTCCGCCATGTGAGATTCCGCCGAAAGTGGCGCTTCGGTGGCTTGTTGAATGACCCGGAACGACGAGAAACCGACGATCGCGCCAGGCTCGGCGAGGATCACGTCCGCGAGGTTCGCGAAGCTCCCGTAGGCTTGGCCCGTCGCCGGGTTCGCGAGCACGGCGACGAATGGAAGCCCGGCCTCGTTCATCTTATTGGCGGCGATGGACGTCTTGGCCATCTGCATCAATGAGAGCACGCCTTCTTGGATCCGCGTGCCTCCGCTGGTGACTATCGCGATCGCAGGCAGTTTGCGTTTCACCGCGCGCTCGAGGGCAAGGGCGACTTTTTCGCCAACAACGCACCCCATCGTGCCGCCCATGAAACCGAAATCGAGTACGATAAGCATCGTGGGACTGCCGCCGATGGTGCACGTTCCGGTGACGACCGCCTCGGTGAGGCCGGTCCTGCGCTGGTCGCTGAACAGCCTTCTGGTGTAGGACTCGCGCGATGCAAACGACAGTGGGTCGAGCGAGATGATCGAGCGGTTGATTTCGCGGAAGCTGTCGGGATCGACTAGCGAGTCGATTCGCTCCCGCGCGGTCATACTGTAGTGGAATCGACACTGAGGGCAGACTCGATGCCGCGCATAGGTTTCCGAGCCTGTGAGGTCTTTCCCGTCAACCAGGCATGTCTCTCTGGCCGACGGCTCATCGGAGGGCTGCTGTTGGCCTCGGCGGGCTGAGGAGCCCCAAAAGCCTGTGAGATTGCGGACCACCAGCCCTGCTCCCGTCTATAAGGGCTTCTAACTTTGACCAGAGCTAATTATAACATCTCTCGATTTAGACCCGTCTCCTGGCCCAACGATTCCCTCGTCTTCGAGCTGGTCCATTAAACGAGCCGCGCGAGGGTAGCCGACACGCAGTCGCCGCTGCAGTAGGGAAGTGGACAGCTTGCGATGGTTATAGGCCAACTCGATGGCTTTGCCAAGCATTTCGTCGCGGTCGTCGCCCGGACCGCCGACGATGTCGCTTTGGTCGTCTTCGGCGTGGGCGGTGAGGTCGATTCTCTGCAGGGCGGGCCAGGGAGTCGACTGCCAATGGCCGACCAGCGATTCGATCTCCTTGTCGGAGATGAACACGTTCTGCGCCCTGGAGGGTTGCCCCGCGTCGATGGGCAGGTACAGCATGTCACCCTTGCCCAGCAGCTTGTCGGCGCCCGCCACGTCGAGAATCGTCCGGGAGTCGACCTGGGAGGTCACGCCGAAGCTGATGCGGCTTGGGAAGTTCGCCTTGATCAAGCCGGTGACCACGTCGACGGACGGCCGTTGGGTCGCGATGATCAGGTGGATTCCGGTGGCGCGGCCCAACTGCGCCAGGCGGCACAACGACGCCTCGACGTCGAACGCGGCTGACATCATTAGGTCGGCGAGCTCGTCGATCGCGACCACCAGGAACGGCATCTTATCGGGCATGCGTTTGTTGTACGCCTCGATGTTTCGGACGCCAACCTCCTCCATCCGGCGGTATCGGTCGAGCATCTCGCGAATCATGCCTTTCAGGTACCCGACGACCTGGTCGGTTTCGACGATCACGGGCGTCATCAGGTGCGGTATGCCGTTGTATGGAGTCAGTTCGACGCGCTTGGGGTCGATCAGGAGCATCCGCAGATCGGCGGGCGATTTCTCCATGATCAGGCAGGAGACTATGGCGTTGATGCATACGCTCTTGCCGCTGCCGGTTGCTCCCGCGATCAACAGGTGAGGCATCTTGGCGAGGTCCATGGTGACGGTCTCGCCGCCGCTGCCTTTGCCGAGAGCGATGGGCAAATGCGCGTTGGATTTGAGCTTCTTGAATTCAGGACTTTCCATCACGCCGCGCAACGTGACCAAGCTGGGCGACGGATTCGGCACTTCGATGCCGACCAGAGACTTTCCCATCGCCGGGGTTTCAAGGCGGATGCTTTGTGTCTTAAGCGCCAATGCCAGGTCTTTCTCTCGAGCGAGGATCGTGTCCACTTTGACGCGAGTCTTGGTCTCTACGCGCTTGACGATTTGTTTGCCGGACTCGTCGAGCACCGGTCGGCCGTTCTCGTCAGTCTGCCTGGATTGCCGGCTCTTTCGGACCCAACCGGGGATCAACCCGTACATTGTTACGGTCGGGCCCGGTCGAACGTTTCCGATCTCGACCTCGACGCCATAATCGGCCAACGTTGTCTGGATTGTCGTGGCGGTCTCGCGGAGCTCCTCTTCGGTGATCGTGCCTTCGGGAGCGTCCCGAAGGATCTCCATCGACGGCATTTCCCACAAACGCACGCCTGGGCTTGCGCCGTTGGCGGGCGGATCGTATTCGACAGGTTTTGGCGAAACGACTAGAGAGCCAGCAGGTTGTTTCTCGGATTCGTCGTCTTTCGCGGACCAGTATCGGTTGGCTTTCCGAGCCGGGAGCATGCCCGGCGGAGCGTCGCCCGGGCTTGCGATCTCCGGGGCGATCGGGGACAGCTCGTCGTCATCGGCCTCTTCATCGACCACTTCGTCGTCGACAGTCGCCTGCGACGCGACGGGTTCGATAGCAAGAATAGGAGCGGGCTCTTCAGCCACCTCTGGTTCGGGCGTCGAGTCGTCGCTCTTGCCGAAGAAATCGCTGAACTCCGGAAGTTTGATCCGAGAAGATGACGGCGCGGGTTGCTCTTCGTCGATCGGAGTTTCGTAACTGGTCCGAGCGTAAGGCGTCAGCAATTCGGCCGGAATGTTCGGCTCCGCGTCGGGGTCGATGGCGTCTTTGTTTGCATTGCGACGGCGTTCGATCAATCCGCGAACACCCATGAATACGATTAGGTATACGAACACGGCTCCCTGACCGATCATAAGCCCGACGTCGACTGCCAGGGCAGGGGAGGCCGCGGCGACGGAAACCAGGAATATACCGAACAGCCGTAGCGCGCCGACCCAGGTGGGCGCCCCGATGATCGCGTCGCCCACGTTGCCGCCGAGGGTGTTCTGGCCGTAAACGGAGAACCACCCAAACGGGCCGTCGAACGGCTGAAAGAACGAGAAGATGCCAAGTGCGATTGCGACGGCGCCGATTGAGCTCAGCCAAAGCCCTGGCTTCCTGAACCATGAACGCTCACGGATCGCGGCGAATGCAGCGATCGCCATCCACAGAGCAATCGGCACGATGCCGAGTCCGACTGTCGACAGAACGTCGTCGCGGGCGCTGGTCGTGCTGTCGGAGATCGTTCCTCGCGTGAAATAGGCCGCCGCGGCTGCCCCCGCTGCGATCAAGACCGCCACCACCCCGATCGTGACCCAAGACGACCAAAAACGTGTGGCCGCGTCCGTCGACGTCTGGATCTTTCGCCCTCGCCGAAATCTGCTCATGATTCATTCCTTCGGGTGAAGTTGAAACCAGATGTGATGTCAGGCGCCCGTGGGGACGGGGAAAAGAGACAATGCGCGCAGAGATAGAACCCGTTTCACGTAACCGCCCCCTCGCCATTCTAACCGACATGACTCGCCAGCCCAATCTCTGGCGACGGCTAGATGCGTTCTACCGTCGTCAGAACCGTGGGACGTCTGCGAGTCTCTTTGTAGAGAAAGTCGGAGACCGACTTGCGGATCGCGGCTTTCACCTGTTCTAAGTTTAGAGCAGAAAGGCCAATTTCTTCTAGGTGGCTAGCAGTTAGTTTAGAAGTCTTTTCAAACAGGTCTTGAGATTCGTTCAATTCCACGAAGCCTACTGATGCGACGTTTGGCGCAGTTACCGGCAATCCCGTACGCGAGTCCAGCGTGACAGTTACGGTCACTACGCCCTCGCGGGCCAACCGACGTCGTTCGCCCAAAACGGCGCTGTGCATGCCCCAGCGGTGCTGGCCGTCGATAAAAACGTGACCGGAAGGAACGCTGCCCACGACTTCGCCCCGTTCGGCGGTGAGCTCGAGGACGTCGCCATCTTCCAAGACGAACGAGTTCGACTCCGGGACGCCGACGGATTTAGCCAGCCTAGCGTGACGGACGAGGTGTCGATGTTCTCCGTGAATCGGCACGAAGAAGCGGGGTTGGACCAGGCTGAGCATCATCTTGAGCTCCTCCTGGCTGGCATGGCCATGAACGTGGACCATGGCGATTCGGCTGTAAACAACCTCTGCGCCTTGTCGGAACAGATTGTCGATGGTTTTGGCGACGACGGTCTCGTTGCCGGGGATCGGCGAGGCGGAGATGATCACCGTGTCGCCAGGGGTTATTTCGATGTCTTGGTGCTCTCCGTTGGCGATCCGAACCAACGCGGACGTCGGCTCGCCCTGGCTTCCAGTTGCGACGATGACAACCTTTTCCAACGGGAGTTGACGGGCTTGAGCCATGGTGATGACCGTGCCGGCAGGCGCGACCAAATAGCCCATGTTCATAGCCATCTTCACGTTGTTTTGCATGCTGCGGCCGACGACCGTAACCTTTCGGTCGCTCCTGACTGCGGCATTAATCACCTGCTGGATGCGAGAGATCAGCGAGGCGAAAGTCGCCACCATGACCCGGCCCGTGGCATCGTTAATAGCCCGGTCAAGGGCTTCTCCGACGACCTGCTCGGAGGCAGTGTACCCCTCGACCTCGGCATAGGTCGAGTCAGAACATAGGAGTAGCACTCCGTCCGCGGCGATCTGGGATAGGGCGGCGAAATCAGTCGATTGGCCGTCGGCGGGCGTGTGGTCAATCTTGAAGTCGCCTGTGTGGATGACGAGACCGACGGGCGTCGTGATCGCGATTCCCATCGCGTCCGGGATCGAGTGACAAACCCTGAAGAACTCGACGCCGAAGGATCCAACAGTGAACGGTTCCAATGGCTCGACCACGTTCAACTCGACCACGTTCAACAACCCGCGCTCGCGGAGTTTCACGGATATAAGCCCGTGCGTCAGGCGCGAAGCATAGATGGGCACGTCGAGTTCACCGATGACGTAGGGCAGGGCGCCGATGTGGTCTTCGTGTCCGTGTGTGATAAGGATGGCGCGAAGCCGGTCGATGTTCTCCCGAAGATACGTGATGTCCGGAATCCCAAAATCGATGCCGGGCATGTCTTCTTCCGGGAACAGAACGCCCGCGTCGATGACGATGATGTCGTCGCCGTATTCGAGGGCCATCATGTTTTGGCCGATCTCACCGAGACCGCCTAGAGGTATGAGTCTTAACGGAGTGTCAGGCATGTTTTGACCGTCAGTCGAACATTGAGAGCTGTTTGGCGGGGTCTGGTGGATCCGGTACCTGAGCCTTCGCCGCCGCTTGCTTGACTCGTTCGATGAGTCCTGGCAAGCTCTCGAAATCCTTTTGGATTGCGGGTTTGAGTTTCGGATTGTGCAGCGCCGCCGCAGGGTGGTACATCGGGAACACTACGATGTCTCTCCATCGTCGAGGCCTGCCGCGCGCCTTGCTTATGGTCTCGTTGGGGAAGAAATTCGAAAACGAAAATCGACCAAGGCAGACGATTACGCTAGGCGAGATGATCTCAATCTGTCGATCGAGATACGGTGTGCAGGAATCGAGTTCGGAGGGCAGCGGATCGCGGTTGCGAGGCGGCCTGCACTTGAGCATGTTAGCGATGTACACGTCGTGCCGCTTCAGGCCGATTGCGGCGAGCATCTCGTCGAGCAGATGGCCGGCCGGGCCCACGAACGGGCGACCGTCACGGTCTTCGTAGCGCCCGGGACCTTCGCCGATGAACATGATCTCGGCGTCGAGCGAGCCTTCTCCCGGAACGGCGTTTTGCCGGTCACGAGATAGTTCGCATTTCTCGCAGCCGTTGATCTCTCGGACGAGATCGTCGTAATCGGACACGATCAGCCCCCCGCGCAGCATGAACATTCACGATCGCCCGAGCCGTCTGTTCCTCGCCATGGCTCGGCGCCTGTTGGGATTCGATCCGCGCCCCTTCAATAGCTAGATGCTAATCGATAGCGTGAAGAGATGTAAAGCGCGGCGGTTCTGGGTTTGAGTCGATTTGCGATGTGCCGTTTTTGTCAGCGCGAAACCATGCAGGAATCGGTCCCAAGACGTGTGCGGGCGACATTCGCCACACACTGCACGGGGGTTGCGATTCGTTCGTCTAGGAACCTGTGAGCAACTGTAGTCCGTAGTAACCAGCCATGGCCACGGTCGTGACCTTGATGACTTTGCCGGAGATGACAATCACAAGGAACTTGCCGACTGGGTAGCGCCCGGTTCCGGCCCAAATCCCGGCGATGTCAAACGGCAACGGAAGGGCGGCGAAGGCGAACAGAGCCGCTCCGCCCCATCGTTGAGTCAGGGCTTGGAACCGGTCGTAGACGGCTCCCTGCTGGATCACTTTTCGTCCGCTGGCGCCGATCAGGTAACCGATCATCTCGCCCATCGCGGCGGCGACGCCGCCTATCACGCCGGTCAGCAGCGGATTGAGCACCGAGCCCATCGCGAAGGTGTATGCAGGAGCGGGTGTCGGGATGATGACTGTCGCGCTGTTGCCGAACTCGGCGATCGCCACCCCGAGATAGCCCCAGTTGCCCAGATTCGTGAAAGAACTTCTGAACTGGATCATCGCGTATACGATCGCCGCCGAGGCGGCCAACAGCAGAACCACTTGGAGCCCGACCACGGCCTTTGCGAGCCAACCAGACTGAAGAGGCGACATGGCAACGTCGAACGGAGCCACGAAGGGGGCGCGTCCGATGAAAGGCGGTGGGGGAACGACGACTACGGACGGAGGGCTTGAGTTCAGTGTTGCTTGCATAACTCATCCTCTTTTCGTAGCGCGGTTTGGTTCATTCTCTTCATTTGATGTTATCCTCATCCGCGAGATTCTGAATCGTCTGATTCGGCGAATTCCGTAGGGCAATGCGGGCGGTCTTGTTCTAGCCCAAACGGCTGAGTAGCTCGGTCACCCAGTGGTACTAGATCGTTTCTTCATGAATGGATTTGCAAGCCTGTTGCCGATGGGTCTCATCCTGTATAATCCGTGGTTGTCCGAACATTTGGTAGCCCAGGCGAGGGGTAGGTGATTGAACGCACTAGGCCGGCACCTGTTGCTGGAGTTGAAGGAATGCAACCGAGAACTACTGGATGATCTCGACTTTGTCAGGCAGGCGATGCACAGCGCCGCCAACGAAGCCGGGGCGACCGTTGTGGGCGAAAGCTTCCACAAGTTCGATCCGATCGGCGTGACCGGCATCGTTGCGATCGCCGAGTCGCATCTCTGCATCCACACTTGGCCCGAACACGGATACGCGGCCGCCGACGTCTTCACCTGCGGCGATGAGTTCGATCCACACAAAGCGGCCGACATTCTCATCGGGAAGCTCGATTGTTCAGAGCCGTCCATCGAAGAGATACAGCGTGGCCTTCTTCCTGACGGGGACGCCCAATCGCTCTCCGGCGTACAGGCTCGATGATCGAAGGACCGCCGGACGGCGACTGGCACTACGAGCTGATTACCCCTGGCTTGCTTCAAGCCGAGCGAGTCATCAAGCGAATCCACGCGGGCCGAACCCGATACCAATACGCCGAGGTGATCGAGGGCGCCGCGTTCGGCCACAGCCTCATCCTTGACGGCAAGACTCAGTCTACCGAAGCCGACGAATTCGCGTACCACGAGGCGCTGGTGCAGCCCTCGATGATCGCCCATCCGAACCCCGTCGACGTGTTCGTCGCCGGAGGAGGGGAGGGGGCCACGATCCGCGAAGCGCTCTCCCATAACAGCGTCGAGCGAGTCGTCATGGTCGACATAGACAGCGAAGTCGTCGAGTTCTGCCGCCGCTACCTTCCCAACCACCATCGAGGTTCGTTCGACGACCCGAGGCTGACTCTTCACTACGCCGACGCGTTCACTTATCTGGAATCGACCGACGAGCGATTCGACGTCGTGATCGTCGATGTCCCTGATCCGCTTGAGGAGGGCCCGGCGTATTTGCTGTTCACGCAGGAGTTCTACACCCTGTTGCGGAACCGGTTGAAGCCCGGCGGCGTCGCGGTGGCTCAATCGGGACCGACCGGACCCGCGTTTTACGAGCAATGCTTTTCCGCTGTGGCGAACACGGCTGCCAGCGTCTTCCCATCGGTGATCCTCAGCGAGGCCTTCGTACCCGCGTTTGCATCGACCTGGGGGTTCGTCATCAGCTCTCTGGGACCTGACCCAAGCGATTTGTCGGTCGAGGAAACAGATCGACGAATCGCCGAACGCGTGACCGGCGAGCTTGGATACTTCGACGGCATCACGCTTCACGGGATGACGTCCGTGCCCAAGTATCTGCGCACGGCGTTGGCCCGAGAAGACCGAATCATCACGAAAGCCAATCCGCTCTACGTCCCTTAAGAGAGCGATTAGTGGCCTCGTGGTCACCGGAACCGCAACCGCCGCACAGCGTGTCCGGCAGTCGCTCGAACAACGTTCGCGGTCGGTATCCGGGAAGCGCGAATTGTGATTTAATCTAAGTCGACGCGCTGGTCCGATCAATTCCCTGAGCGGAGTTTTGTCACACGGGCTGCGACCACTGACTTTGTCGAAATTGAATGAACCGCCGGAAGACGCCAATCGATGAATTCTGACATCCTCGCAGGCTTGAATCCGCGCCAACGCGAAGCCGCCGAGACCATTGATCGACCTTTGTTGATCATCGCAGGACCGGGCAGCGGTAAGACGCGCCTCATCACCTATCGCATCGCATACCTCGTCCGCACCGTGGGAGTTTCGCCGCACCGCATAGCGGCCGTTACGTTCACCAACAAGGCGGCGCACGAGATGAAGAACCGGCTGGCGTCGCTGGTTCGTTTCGATGCCAACGCCCTGACCGTCGGCACGTTCCATGGGTTTTGCGCCAAGATACTGAGGATCGACGGAGAGTCGATCGGTCTGGACCCCAACTACGTTATCTACGACGACGCTGACCAACTCGACCTCATCAAACGGAGCATGCGCGAGACCGAGATCGATCCGAAGCGGTATCCTCCTCGAGGGTTTTTGTCCGCAATATCCAGCGCAAAAAGCCTGTTGCTGGACGCCGCCGGGTACGCCTTGGGGACTACGACTTACTACGAAGAGCTCATCAGCAGGGTCTATGAGCGGTACGACCAACTCATGGCCCAGTCGGCGGCGGTCGATTTCGACGACCTGCTGCTCAAGGCGCACCAGATGCTCGACGGACAACCGGACGTGGCACGGAAGTACCAGGAACGGTACGTCCACTTCATGATTGACGAGTTCCAAGACACCAACACCGCCCAGTACGCGATCTCCCGATTGATGACTCAAGGGCATCGGAATCTGTGCGTGGTGGGCGATCCGGACCAGTCCATCTACTCGTGGAGGAACGCGGACATCCGCAACATCCTCAGCTTCGGCGACGACTTCCCCGACGCCAAAGTGATCGCGCTGGAGCAGAACTACCGCTCGACCCAGACGATTCTCGATGCGGCTGGCAAGCTGATCTCGCCGAACTCTCAGCGTGTCGAGAAGGAGCTCTTCACCGACAACGGGAAGGGCGTTCCTATCGTTGTTGAGGAAGGGTACGACGAAGAAGAGGAGGCCAGGAAAGTCCTCGTTGAGATCGGCGCGCTGACCGCTCCCGCCGGCAAAGACGGCAAGCGATACGCTCTCGGCGACATCGCGGTGATGTACCGCGTCAACGCCCAGTCTCGTGCCCTGGAAGAAGGCTGCCTCAGATACGGAATTCCGTACCAAATCGTCGGTGGCCAGAAATTCTACCAGCGGCAAGAAGTCAAAGACGTGGTCGCCTACCTTCGCCTCATCGCGAACTCCGACGATGACGTTGGACTCAATCGGGTCATCAATCAACCGGCTCGAGGCATCGGCCGTCGAACGCTCGACGAGTTGGCGCGTCTGGCAAGGGATCTCGACATCTCGATGTTCGAGGCGATCTCCAGGATCTCGCCCAGCGACAGTCAAGCTGGAATCATGGCCACGAACCCGTTCACGACTAGGGCTACCAAGGCGCTCACCGACTTTAGAGACCTCATCCTCGCGCTCAGGGAACGCTCGAAAGAGATCAACCTCGTCGATCTTATCGATGAAGTCATGGAGCGGTCCGGGTATGCTCGATTCCTCCGAGAGTCCACCGACCGAGGCGAGGACCGGCTGGACAACGTCACCGAATTCAAGAGCGCCGCCAGCGACTACGTCAACCTGGAGATGCGAGAAGCGCTGACGGCGTTTCTCGAGAGCGTTAGCCTTGTCAGCGACATCGACAGCATGGAAGAAAAGCCCGAAACCATCACGCTGATCACGTTGCATCAGGCTAAAGGTCTCGAATTCCCGGTCGTGTTCATCGTCGGGATGGAAGACGGCTTGCTGCCTCACCAGCGTTCGATCGACGACCCGTCCGCGGTCGAGGAAGAGCGACGGCTTTGTTACGTCGGAGTGACGCGAGCCAAAGAGCGCTTGTACCTGATGCGAGCGTTCCGTCGCGGATTCCGAGGCGGTATGGGACCCAATGCGCCTTCCAGGTTCCTGAGCGACATCCCTCGTAGCCTCATCAAGCAGGCTGAGGATTCCGAACCGGCGGAGAAAACCACCACGCGTCCGAGTCGGTCTACGCCGCGGCGCAGAGAACAGGACGGGCAATCCGCCGGCAGGCGTCGGCCGGGGTTCGAGTTCACAAGCAAGACGAAAACGCCGAGCGACAGCCGATCTCGCGAAAGCAAGCCCGATCGGGGGGTTCCGCCGAACAAGGCTCAGGGTCCGCCGCGACCGCGTCCCAAGCGTGCAGCCGCGTCCTCGAGAGGCGGGCCTGGGTTTTCGACTGGAGATAAAGTTCGCCATGGCACCTTCGGTGAGGGCATCATCCTCAGTTGCGAGCCATCAGGGTCGGACTATCAGGTGACGGTTGCCTTCAAAGAAGGGCACGGCGTAAAGAGATTGCTTCTGGGGTTTGCCAAGCTCGAAATAGTAGGGCAAGAGTAGGTTCCCGTCACGCCCCGCATCCACACCCACGACTCGATCGCCCAACTCCGTCGCAGCCAAGGCCGCAGTTGCACAAAGCGCCCACAGCGGGTTTGCGATGAGTTTGGGTCGGCGCCAACTTTGCGGAATCAGAACGTGCCCCCAGCGTCTAAAATCGCAGGCAGTGCCTGCTAACTAATCCGTGCCAAAACTCGGAAAGGTCTAAGAGATAAACTTAGATTTAGATTAGGTTTTGGTTTAGGATAGTGTCAAGGTGAAGTATGGACCCATTAATGAGCACTTTCGGCGAGGAGCGAGCTCAGCGCCCAGGGACGACGCCAGTTTCGCGGTTAATCGAGCGGCCGGCGCCGACGCAGGGCCGTGCTTGTCTCGAGACGGCGGAAAGTGCCGAGACGACGCAGGCAGATAGGGTCGGCCAAGAAAGCGCAGGTAGCACTGGTTAGGGTCCGGACGGCAAACAAGGCAGCCGGCACATTGGTTCGGCTATTGCCCGGACCTCGCCTGTTGCTGAGCGAGCCATTCAGACTGTGCGAGTAAGCCATCCGGCGACTTGGCCCGGAGATCGTAATACAGCGGGTTATACGGCTTGGACTCGTCCCTGACCCATCGACGCCCAGCGGCCACGTCGCTGGCGCGACCCCAACCTGTCTCGTTCGCGGGCGCCGTCCGATGATTGTGTAGGTCGTGATCTTTGTTCGTCCTGGGCCCGTTGCGTCGGAACCGTTTCACCAATTGCTGACAAGCCCCGGATTTCGATAAAGGTGCTGGCTGTTCACAACTCTTCGATCGCCGCGAGTTTTCCTAATGGGTCCGACTCAACCTCGACCACAGCTTCGTTGCGCCAAGAACGAACAAATGGATTGAGCTGGACAGATTGACAACCAAGACGCCCAGCGCGCCGCCGAAGATCATGAACCCCCAAGGGACGAGGTACGCGAACATGTCGTAGGGGTCATGATCTTGTCGAGCACAACGCGCGTCCCCGGCCAAACCGACCATGATCACCGCGCCTGCCACCACCCACACGAATAAACTCACTCGGAACAACCGCCGTTGTACCGCGACCAGATATCCCAGTCCGAAACCGGGCGCCAGATTCAGCAACGACCCGACGAACAAGCGCTTTGGACCTGCCATTTCCCGGAACTGGGATTGTCGTTTCGGTGGAGATTCTGAAGGTGCGTTCCGGTCTAAGCTTCGCCTCAAGTTCGGTCTCCTGCTTGCCAGCGGTCCGCGCTGGGGTTGCCCCATGGATGATTAGCTCGTATCAAACGGCATTTCGAGCAAGGCGGCAGCTATCGTTTCGTAGCAGTGCCATCGTCGCTTGAAGTCTGACACTCCAGTCCAATGCGTCCAGTTCCAACCGTGATGTTTGGAGCCGAAGGATATTCGTTCGTACGACACTGTCACATCGCAGCCGCTTTCCGTCAATTCCTTTGTCACGGTTTCGTTCTCAGTCAAATGATCCGCGACAATCGAAGCGGATCTTGGGCCGTGCACCACGGACCATCGGGCATCACGAGAGCGGATCTCGTAGTCTCGGAACCCCTGTTCGATGCGTGTGTCCGAAACTGTACAGATGATGTGATAGCCGTCACCAATATCATCGCAGTCTGTTTCGACTCTGACCCGCTTTATCGGTCCGGCAGCTATAACGAGCGTTCCAGAAGGTTCATCGTCCGCCAACTGCGCGTCTATCCCGAGTTCAACCAAGGCGACTCGAACCTTGTCTGCTACCGTCTTCTTCGCTATTCTCTCGCTTTCGCTATGCCGTCTTTCTTCTTGCTTGCGAGCAGTCGCTTGCAGGAGTTCTTTTCCCTGCTCCGGGGGAGCTGTTCTCGGTTTTGCGCAGCCGATTTCGGCGACTGCAATATCCAACCACGTCGTATCGCCAATACTTGGCGCGGATCCCAACCACTCACTTTTAGAGTCACTGCGGTCTTTTCCAGCGCCCGGTTGTAAAGTTTCTCGTGTATTTCGTATTCAGTTCCTGACACAGTCACATAATACCGTGTGTAGTCGTCTCCCCGG
>JASMDM010000055.1 GCA_030752795.1 SAR202 cluster bacterium
GGTTCGGGTTGTCTTGATACGTGATCCCTTCTTTGAGCTTGAATGTAACGGCCAAGCCATCGGAGGACACGCTCCAGGTTTCGGCCAGGTCACCCTCAATCGGTCCGGCCAACCCAACCCACGTATCGAACCTCAACAGCGCGTTATAGGTCGGCAGAAACTGCGGACCTTCAAAGCTGTGGCCATAGTTGGGGTCGTGGCCCGAGAGGTTGTGCGACGCGCCGTACCTAAGAATGCCGCCGGTTTTCGGCTCCCCCCACTCGGGTAGGTATCCAGCGCTCTTCACATATCGATCGATCGGCATCACGTCGGCCGAGATTGCCACCGGTGTCGGAACCGCCGTGGGGACCGCCAGCGGCGCCGTGGCCCCTGATGGGGTTGATGGGCTCTGTGATGCGACGGCCGTCGCCGCAGGGGCCGCAGGGGCCGCAGGGGCTGGCGCTTGAGGTTGCCTTGGCGCAGCCGCGGGAGCCGGGGCAGCCTGAGTTACCGGCGCCTGTATTACAGGAACTGGCGCGGGCACCGCTGGCGCAGCCGCGGGAGCCGGGGCGGCCGCAGGAGCGTCGGCCTCATCATCGGCCGAGCACGCCATTGCCGCCAGCGCAAATACGACTAGCAGGCTTACCAGGATTACCAACGTTCTACGTTTCATCAATGACCTCCATGACCGTTACGTGCCGTATGGAATTCGGAATCTACAATCAAACCAGTTAGGTTGAATTTTCTAACACACGTTCAGGCACAAGTCAAGCAATCACACTTGCATTTTGGGGTCATCGCGGCGTTGGCGATTTTTGAAGTTCGCAAAAGCGTGAAAACCAATTACGGTATTCAGGTTTGAGAAACGATGCACCTCAAAGTCATTTGAAAGCTGGACGACAACCTCACTTCAATCCGACGTCCCATTTGGTGTAGCATCTATTGGATGGATGCTATCGTTCTATGTCCCGCCTGCGGACAACAAAACGCATTTGGCGCCTCGTATTGCCTCGGTTGCCGGTCAAGACTGAGCAGAGGTAAACGAGTCAGCCAAGAAGAGGCCCAAAACCTGGATGAAAAACGTCGCTCCGCCAATCGGCGGCGGCGTATCGTCCGATTGATCGTCATGATTCTCCTCGTCGGGGCAGTGATTGTTTGGACGGGATATTCTACATTGGGGTTTTCCGACAGGCTGAACCCCCCGGAATCCGACATCAGCGCCGACCCCGCCACGGGCGACTGGCCCATGTTTCAACGAGGTCCGGATCACTCTGGGCGAGGCTCTAACGAATTCTCGGTTCCCGAGGGACGAGTGGCGTGGCAATTCGAGACCCAGGCTCCCATATTGTCGTCCCCGGCGGTCGCCCAGAGTACGGTTTATTTGAGCACTGGCGATCGGCGTGTCGTGGCGCTTGACGCCGCGACCGGAGAGTTGATCTGGGAAAACGAGATCAACGGCCCGGTGGATTCATCGCCCGCGGTCGCCGGAGATTCTGTTTTCGTGGGATTGAAGGACGGACGCTTGATAGCGTTGTCCAGGGCCACCGGCACGCTTCAATGGGAATTTCAGACTGGCGATCTGATCTACTCCTCACCCTCGGTTTATAGAGGAGTCGTCTATATCGGGTCATCGGACGGCCGGCTTTACGCACTCGACGCGGTCAGTGGAGAGGAGCGCTGGAGCCACTTAACCGAGGGCCGCGTTTTGACAGCGCCGGCGGTGCACGAGAGTGTCGTGGCTGTTACATCCCAGGACAGGCGCGTATATCTGCTGGACGCTGTTACCGGAAATCATCGGCTGGACTTGCAGGTGTCCGACACAAGAGGATCCGCCACCATTGATGAAAAGATGGTTTACGTCGCCGATACTGGCGGTCTCATGATGGCCATCGACTGGAGCAAGACCGAACTGCCGTTTGAAAAGACGGCCCGGTGGGTGCGAACGCAACTATTTTGGTGGAAGTTGGTCGACACTCTCCCTCCCCTCAAAGGACTGGTGTGGAGGTTTCGGCGCCCTCGGTCCAGCTTCGTGGGAACTCCCGCAGTGGGCTCGGAGATGGTCTACGTCGCATCGGCGTCAGGCGCCATTTTCGCCCTGGACCGGTTGACCGGCAGCCTGATATGGACCTACCGGACCGACGACGTGGTGGTCGGATCGCCTTCGACCGCCGGCAACACCCTTTTCGTTGGAGACGTAGCCGGGGTGCTTCATGGTGTCGACACGGTCACCGGCGAGAGAAAATGGCAGTTTCAAGTGGACGGCCCGATAGCGTCCACGCCTGTGTTGGCCAACGGCATGGTGTACGTCGCATCGACGAACGGGACTCTGTACGTGATCAAATAGCGCGTCGAAGCCTGATGGTCATCAACTAAATAAGGTGCGTTCAGTGCATCTCGCTGTACTGGGCGTTTCGCAAAAGGGGAAACTTCTGGAATCCTGCGGGCAAAAGTGTGTGTTCAACGATCAGAATGACAAACTCTGTTCGGCGCTACTTATTTTGTTTGTCGCCATCAGGCTTCATCGCCCCTGGATTTGGGGATCCGCCATCGATCAGGCGCTCACGCCGTGTCGGCGTTCGGTCAGCAGGTCACTTACCTTGATGGCCAGGTCAATCGGTGAAAAGGGCTTCTGCATGAACGAGGTCTTCGAATCGATCGACCCCTCGGCTATGTCAATCACGTTGCGTTCAGCATAACCGGACACGTACAAAACCTTCGCGCTCGGCTGCAGCTTCTCGAACTCCGCGGCCAACTCTCTGCCGCCTAGAATGGGCATAACCACGTCTGTGATCAACAGGTCGATTGCCCCGACGCTCATCGCTCGAACGGTGTCCAACGCTTCCCGCCCGTTGCTTGCTTCGATAACCTCGTAGCCCTGGTTTTTCAGCGCACGCGACGATACCGCACGCACCGCGGATCCGTCTTCGGCGGGCAATATAGTTCCAGCGCCCAAAGGCATTGCCCGCGCGTCGTTCTCCCTGGAATCGGAAACCGGATCCGGAACCGGTGGGGACGTCTTGGGCAGGAGTATGTTGAACGTCGAACCGCGTCCCTGTTCGCTGACGACGGAAATTGTGCCACCCGCTCGAGTTACGATTCCATGGCAGATCGTGAATCCAAGGCCGGTGCCTTTGTCAGAGGCTTTCGTCGTGAAGAACGGCTCGAATATTCAGTCGACGACCTGCTCCGACATCCCATCGCCGGTGTCGCTCACGGCCAGGAACACGTACTCGCCTGCTGCCATATCATTCGACCATTCAGTCGTTCGTTCGCTGACGGTTAAATTCTGGGTTTTCAGTGTCAGGCTTTCGCCGCTGGGCATCGTGTCAGCCGCGTTGATCGCCAGGTGCAGTATGACCTGCTCCAATTGTCCCCAGTTGTTGCTGACGTATCCGAGATCGTTCGCGAACTCGGTCGACAGCGCGACGTTCTCCGGAATAACCTGAGCGAGCATCATTTCTAAATCGGAGATCACTTGGTTGAGCCCAACCGTCTGAGCCTGGCAGTCTTCGCCACTGGTGAACAAGCGCACTTGCTGGATCAGCAGAGTTGCTCGTTCAGCCGCCTTTTCAATCTCTTCGAAGTAGGCTCTGAGTGGATGCCGCTCCGGCAATTTGAGGAGACCGAGTTGGGAGTACCCGAGGACCGCCGACAGGAGGTTATTGAAGTCGTGGATGATCCCGCCGATCAATTGGCCGATGCCTTCGACCCGTTGCGATTTGAAAAGCTGATCCTTGAGATTGTGGCTCTCCGAGACGTCTCGTTCCGCCAACACGTAGCGGCCATGCTCGATCGACGAAATGGAGAACACCTTTGGGAACGTTTCCCCGTCTCTACGCACTCCAATCGCCTCGCCCGACCACCGCCCGGAGCGTCCGGCTTCCGCGAGCGCCGACCGCGCCAGTTTCCGGGAGTACTCGCCGGCAAACAGCGCTGATCTCAACGCCATCGAGTTCGTTTGAGTCTTTGAATACATAGGCCGCCGCCATCTGCTTGTTGGCGCTGCGGATGTAGCCGGACTTGTCGAGAATCGTGAGCCTGTCCATGGCGCCGTCCATGGCGGCACGATGTTGCGCCAACGTCTGTTGGGTGCGACCGCGATAGATGGAGAACCGAATCGTTTGCTCCAGAAGGTCGGGGTCGATTTCGTCACGGCGGAGCCACTCCGCCGGGCCAAACGTCGACCGCGTGATTTCGTCCGCCCGCGCCAACACGATGATTGGCGTCGCGAGTCCTCGCTCGTTCGCGTATTCGAGAATCGACGGACCGTCGAAATCTCCGAATCGCATGTTAAGCAAGCAGACGTCATGGCGGCCGGAATTCAGTTCGTCCAACGCGGACAGATAGTCCGGCGCCCATCTGATCACATACCGAGTCCGGTCGATTCCTGACAGTATTGCGTTGACGGTTGCGAAGTATTCTCGATCGTCTTTGATTACCAGGATGCGAACCGAGTCGTCTCCGGTTTCCTCAAGGTCGATTTTCAAGCAGTGTCTCCAACGTTTGTTTCGTCAAAGCTGTGCACACGATCACGGCGATTACATCGTCGATCGACGGTCACGCGTTCGTGAACCGGTATGTGGATCTGTCAGGAATACGCCATCGCATGTCTTAATCGTGTCATCGCATGGCAGGCCCCTCATGGGTACGTGCCACCATAGCCAGTGGAGGAGAGCCGAATCTTTTGGAATCGTTGAACTTCTGTGGGCGTAACATGTGCGCGTCGAGACGCGGGACGATGAAACTCGACCGCATATGCAGCTCCGATTCTCTCTCGCCATGCGCGTTGTCGACATCGACCCGACGCCTAAACAGCGCGTCGCTGCGCTACAATGTGTCGGGAGATTAGCCACGACATGATCGAGATCGTCCTGATCTTAATATCGGCGTTCACGTTGGGTTCCGTGCCGACCGCGGTATTGGTGGCCTGGGCCACGCGGGGCGTCGATATCCGGCGGGCCGGCAGCGGCAATCCGGGTGCGCTGAACGCGTACCGGCAACTGGGAAAAACGGCTGGCATCGCGGTGTGCTGCTCGCGGACGCCGGAAAAGGCGCCGCTGATCTACCTAGGCCAGCGGCTGGACGCGCCGATGAGCGCATTGAGGGCTGCGGTGGTTCTCGCCTCGCCGCATTGGGCCACAACTTCTCGCCTTTCCTCGGATTCAGAGGAGGGAAGGGAGGACCTGTCGTACTCGGAATCTCAGCCGTGATGCTGTTGGGAATCACTGCGATCACGGTCGCGTTCGGCGCCATCGAGTACGGCGTCACCCGGCACGCCGTTTGGTCGATGACCGGCACGTTCGTGCTCCTGAACGCGCTCACGATTGCCACGCTTCAACCTCTCACCCAGATACTGCTTTGCTTGATGCTTTCATCACTGGTGGCGGGGACGCACTTGT
>JASMDM010000056.1 GCA_030752795.1 SAR202 cluster bacterium
GAAACCCCGATGCCGACCGAGAAAAGCAACAGGATGACCCCGATCTCGGCCAATGTGTGCACGACGTCGGGGTTGTCGATCACCCGCAAGCCGGCGGGGCCGACCACGATCCCGACGGCGATGAACCCGAGGAGAGCCGGCAACCGCATGATTCTGGCCGCGAGATCGCCAACTACCGCGATCGAGCGATGTCAAAGTCCGCTCAAACGCCTCTTCCCCTAGTGACTGTCACGGGCGTGCCGGGCAGTGGCTCAACGCAAGTGGCAGCCGCCGTCGCTCGGTTATTGCAAGTTGACTTATTCGATGACGAGATCACACGTATGCATTGCCGCATATTGAAACGGTCGGAAGGTAGGCTCGCATCGCTCGAATCGAGTCATCGATCCGTCTGGGCAAAGATGCTCCTGGCACTGGGTTCGCCCTTGGAGCGCTACGGGGTTTACGACTCTTCAGCGGACTAGTTTGGAGCGGTGTCAATGGACCAATCTCATGCCTCGCCGGAGTATCTTTCGTGCGAGGAGTACGTGGACGGATTGCGCACGGCCGTTGCGTCGGTAGCCGCCGAGCGAGGGGCGGTTCTGCATGGCCACGCTGGCAATTTGTTGGCGCCGAAATCGCGGCGGGCGTTGCACGTATTTACAGGCAAGACCTTCGAACATCGGGCACGGGAAGTTCAGAACGCCCACGGAACCGACCTGAAGACCGCCTCCGCGTTATTTCGAAAGGATGAAAGAAGTTTCGTCTCTGTGCACGGAGGACTTTTCGGCATTGACCCGATGGACCAAACGCAATATGATATATGTGTTGGGATGGATCATCTGAGCGTTGACGCTGCCGCGCAGTTGGTTGCTCGGGCGGCTCGATCGATGGTTCCGTCGTCGCGGATGAGCCCCAACGGGAGGTACGCCAGCCGAGTAACCGCTCCAATATGAACTTCATCCGCCCCTCCGGGACGTCACAAACCAGTTTCTCCCGTATGCCAAGAACCTAACCGAATTCACCTTCCTTCAACTCAGAATCCGTGGCGCAGGAGTGGGCAATACACATCCCCCGACCGCTCGTCCGTGGCCGGGGGATGTTTTTTGGGCAGATTACGCCCCGTGGATCTCGATTACGTCCCCGTCGACGAGGGGATGCTCACGCCCAACGCGCTGCCCCTCGAACTTGCCTGACCGACCCCAGAGGACGGCGTACTGCAGGTTTTGCCCGAGCTCCTTGTGGAGCTGCGTGGCGGCTTCGATCACAGTGGTGCCTATCGGCAGAACAAGCGGGTTGACTCGCTCGAAGTCCTCAAGCTTCACGCGGGGCGACTTCGTGTAGACCCTCATCACTTGCAGCGCTTCGAACACCGCCTCGGCAAGGTCTCCGACCCCGACGCTCTCTTCGCCGCTGGCCATGATTACCGGGAATCGAGATGCGTAGGTGTCTTCAAGAACCTGGTACTGGTCCAGGGCGCCGGGAACGTCGGCTTTGTTGGCGACCAGGATCGTGGGCTTTGATTTCCAGTAGTCGTCCTCGGGAGCCTCTTCGCCCTTAGCCAGCAAGCGAAAGTCCCATTCGCCCAAAGCCGTGAAAACCTCGTCGACTTGTGCCATCGCATCGAGCGATAGGTCGACCACGACCACGAACACGTCCGTGCTACGCAGAAGACCGTACAGCCTGCCCTGCGTGCCGGGATTGGAGATCGGCGGGGTGTCGACGAGTTGGATCAAGATGTCTTTGTACGGCAGCATCCCAGGGACTGGTTCCTGCGTGCTCAGCGCGTACGCTCCAACCTTGGTTTTGGCGCCCGTGGCTTGATTCAGTAACAGGGATTTGCCCGTATTCGTCGGACCGATCAGCGTCGCCCTGCCGCCGCCTTCTTTGGGCAGAGAAAACGGCTCGGATCGTCCGCCCGATTTCCCGGCGGAAGGACCTTCGAGTTCCGCCATCAGCTTCGACAAACGCGTCCGATGCTGAGCCCTCAGATGGTCCGTGCCCTTATGCTTGGGCATGATGGACAGCATCTCTTGCAGCGCCGCGATCTTCGCCTGAGTGGTCACGGCTTCGCGGAATTGATCTTCAACTTTGCGATACTGTGGCGGTACGTTGGTCGGCATAACGTTGCCCTCAAGTTGCTGGGACGGTCACGGTTCGGATCGCTTCCAGTCGCATTGGGATCGTGGATCTGCGCACGCCCAGGCAGGTTGATCGACGCGGAATAGTTACGTTTCGGTAGTCTACCATAGCGCGACGAGCGGACCGATTACGTCGACGGCCGATTCGTTCAGCTCTCGTCGGCGCCCGCCTTGATCGTCCGGTGGATTGCCTCCGGATTCATCGGCAGCTCGCGCATGCGAACGCCGACGGCGCGGTGGATGGCGTTGGCGATGGCACCCGCGGGCGGCACAATCGGCACTTGCCCGGCCGCCCTCAAGCCCAGCGGGTGGTCGCGCGACGGGAGCTCGACGATTTCTGTGCCAATCGACGGTACGTCCAACGCCGTGCGGAGCCTGTAGTCGAGCAGGCTCGCGTTCAAGAGCGCGCCGTGGTCGTCGAACTGATACGCTTCGGACAGCGCCCAGCCCATGCCTTGGGTTGCGCCTCCCTGCATCTGGCCTTCGACTTGGGCGGGGTTGATGGCGAGCCCGACATCCTGGAACGCGGTGTACGCCAGGATCTGCACCTTACCGGTCTCGGGATCGACCTCGACGTCGGCGACGTGGGCCGTTGCGTTGGGTGCGATGGCTTCTTCGCCCGGCCACTCGCCCGCGCTGCCGATGCCCATCGCCGGGCCGTCACGCTGGATCGACCTGCGAGCCAAATCCGCCAGCGACACACGCATCTCGGGCACTTCTTCTACGTTGAACCAGCCCTCGTCGTAAGACACGTCTGCGGGATCGACGTCGAACCCTGCCGCGGCTCTGTCCGTCAACGACCCGATCAGATCCGCACACGCCCTGTTCACCGCGACGCTCATGATGTACGTGATCTTGTCGCCCGAACTGCCGTCGGCATGAGACGCGGTGTCGGTACCGCCGATCGAAGCGCGAACGCGGTCCACTGGCAAGTCCAGCGCCTCCGCGGCGATCATCGCGAGGCTGGTGCGCGACGCAGACAGGTCGACCGCGCCGGTGACCAGGTTGACCGTGCCGTCGCCGTTGAGGATGACGTGGCAACTCATCGTGCCGCCAGGCATGCTCCACATTCCCAGCGCGACGCCGCGTCCTCGATTTGTTCCGTCGAGCGGTGTCGTCCACGATGGATGGGCTTTGACTCGTTCGAGCACCTCGACGAGATTGCAGTCAGGCAGAAGCACGCCGTCCGGCATCGGATCGTTGGGACGGGACACGTTCCGCAGCCTGAACTCCAGCGGATCGACGCCTAGCTTGTCGGCAAGCTGGTCGATCACCGACTCGACGGCGAACGCGGTTGGCGTCGCGCCTGGGGCTCGGTACGCGGCGACGTGCGGCTTGTTGGTCACGACGTCGAAGGCGTCAACGAGCAGGTTGGGCGTGCGGTAGACGGAGAACACGCGCCGAACAGCCGAGCTCAGCGGCGCTCCGGGATAGGCGCCGGCGTCGAACACCATGCGGGCTTGAATCGAGACGATCTCGCCGCCGGTTCGAGCGCCGATCTTGATCGTCGAACGCGTGGCGTTGCCTGGTCCGGTGGCCCGCAGAACCTCAGCACGCCCTAGTCTGATCTGCACCGGCAACAAGCATTTGCGGGAGAGCGCGATGCACAGGGCCGAGACCCGGATCGTCTCTTTGCCGCCGAACCCGCCTCCGATCTCGGTTGGGTAGACGGTGAGGTCGTTGAGCGGAATGTCGAGGAGCGTCGCGAGGCCGGTCCGCCAATTGAATATCGACTGAGTGTTGGCCCACACTTCGACGCGACCGTCCGGGTGAACCAGCGCGGTTTCGGCGTCCGGTTCGATATAGCCCTGGTGGACGGCCTGGGTCACAAAGCTCTCTTCAACGACCACGTCGGCCGTCTCGAAACCGTCGTCGACGTCGCCGCGTCCCATGCGCAGGTGCTCGGCGACGTTGCTGGGCCGCTCGTGGGCGCCGCTCTCGCTCTTCGTGTGGAGTTCCGGATGCAGGAGCTGGGCATCGGGCTCCATCGCGCGTTCGACGTCCAGAATCGGCTGGAGCACCTCGTACTCGACCGTAATCAAGTCGAGCGCTTCCTCCGCGATCTCGGCGGACACGGCCGCAACCGCGGCGACCGGCTGGCCGTGGAAGTGGACCTCGCCTCGGGCAATCACTTCTTGACCGTGATATCGGTTGGCTTCGCTGATCGGACCTATCGGTCCGGGCTCGCCGGGAACGCGCTCGGGGAAGTCCGCGCCAGTGACGACAGCACGAACGCCTGGCAACGCGGCAGCCTCGTCGGTGTTGATCGACCAGATGTTGGCGTGGGCGTGTGGGCTTCGGAGCACCTTGCCGAACACCATGCGCGGCAGCTTGACGTCGGCGCCAAACACCGCCCGACCGGTCACCTTGTCGACGCCGTCCAGCTTGGGCGTTCCAATCCCGATGACTTTGTATTCGCGGGAGCTCATGTGTCTGACGACCTCCGATGCCCTGAGCGCTGTGAGCAGTTCATGTCTGACTCCATGTTATCCGATCAAGGGTTGGCGTTCACGGGTGAATTAGCCAGGGTTGTCGCAGAATTGGAGGTTCGATGGATATTGTGTGTCCCCATGGACAGGCGACCATAATTTTGCTATTGCGTAATGCGTTCGTTTCGTGAACTTATGCGTGTCGAAGTTTGACAACGTGCGCGGCCACTTGTAGTGTCTGAGCCAACCTGATCGCGTGGACCATCGGTAAACGTTGGGCGCTCGCGTGCTCGGATGGAATTCGAATCGGACAGAGGTAAAACATGGCAGGAAGACTGGACGGCAAGGTGGCAATCATCACCGGCGGGAACAGCGGGATCGGCGAATCGACGGCCCATCTCTTCGCGAAAGAGGGCGCAAAGGTCGCGATCATGGCGCGGCGCGAAGACGAAGGACAGGAGGTTCAGGACGCGATACGAGCCGAGGGCGGCGACGCGACGTTCATCCGATGCGACGTCATGGATCGTCCGTTGGTGGATTCGGCTGTCGAGCAGGCGGTGGCGACGTACGGCACGGTCGACGTGCTGTTCAACAATGCGGGCTTCGGCGGCGGCCAAAACTTTCCGGATGAAGATGACGAGAACTGGGACACGGTGCTCAAGGTCAATCTCAACGGGACGTTCTACATGTCTCGAGCCGTGTGGCCTCACCTGGTCTCGGCCGGAGGCGGCTCGGTGATCAACATGTCGTCAATCGCGGCGGTGATCGGGTTCAGCAAGAACATGTACGACATCGTCGGCCGTGTACCGTCGTCCTCGTACTACGTGGCGAAGGCCGGCGTCGATGCGTTCACCAGGTACACGGCGAGCATGGGCGGTCAGCACAAGATCCGGGTGAACTGCGTTCGACCTGGACAGGTGATCACTCCCGGAGCGACGGGTGGCGGCGAGGAGCACGTCTTCAAGGCGATGTTCGACTTTACCCAGATCCTCGACGGGCCCGGCTATCCAATCGACGTTGCGAACGTTGTGCTATTCCTGGCCTCGGACGAATCGCGGTTCGTTACCGGCGAGATCATCAACATCGACGGTGGATCGCCGAGGAAGCTGTAGTTGACCGGTCACGTAGAATAGTGTGCAACGCGATTCGGGGCGTGTGGTTCGACAGGCTCACCACGAACGGACCAGGCGAGGCTCGCCACGAACGAGCTTGACTGGTTCACCGAAAACGGTCCAACGGGGGCTCACAACGAACGGATACAATAGAGATCGCGCGATTGCGGGTTGATCGCACGCAGTTTGAGGGCAGCGGAGGAGGACGAATGACGACGAATGAGATTACGAAGTCGGAGCCGGTCAAGGTTACGGTCTATTACGACTACATTTGACCGTGGTGCTATATCGGCCTGGAACGGGTCGACCGACTGCGCGAGGATTACGACAACATCGAGATTGAAGGCAAGGCGTTTTTGCTTCGCCCCGACATTCCGAAAGAGGGCCGGCCGCGAAGGCTGAAGCCCGGCGAGGAGCCGAACGGCCCGCTCGGCGAACCGCTGAAGAGTTCCGCCGAAGAGGCGGGGCTCATCATGCGGCGCGCTCTGGTGACGCCGTACACCATGTACGCGCTTGAAGCCACGGAGTTCGCCAAGGAGCAGGGCAAATTCGACGAGTTCCATCTGGGCATGTACAAAGCGCTCTGGGAGGACTCGAAGGATCTTGGCGACTTCGACGTGATCAGAGGCGTCGCCGAAGAGTGCGATCTCGACTGGAAGGACTTGCACGAGTGCCTGGAATCGCGCCACTACGAAGAGACGGTGATGGGTCAGTTCCAGGAAGCCGTCAACTACGGAATCACGGGCATCCCCGGCTTCATCATCGGCAACGTGCTCTTCACCGGCGCCCGGCCGTACGGCATCTTCAAGGCCGTTACGGACAAGGTCATCGGGCAGCGCAATGAGGGCTAGTCGGCGAGCTCACGGCAGCGGCAGCGGAGACTCGATCTAGGGGCGACAGCGGACGCGAGTCACGGCCGGCGTCTGAACGTCCCGCCCGAAGTTGTTGGTTTGATGGGATGGTGGCGGTTGTGGAACACATCGAGAGCGCGGGCGTCTCTCTGGCGGACAATACGATGGTGTGGACGCGCTGGTTCGCCGCCGCCCTGAACCGCGTTTGGGACGCGATAGCGACCAAAGACGGCCTCAGCAGCTGGTTCATGCCAACCAAGTTCGAGATCGCGGAACACGGCGGTTCTCTTTCGAACGGGGTTGGGACGGCACGATCTCAGAAGTCGATCCTCAACGCGCCATCCAGTTCAACGTTGAAGGCGAGGGCGGCTGGTATCTTCGCTTCGAGATCGAGGCCGCTGACGGCGGGTGCACGTTCACGCTGACCGACCGCATGGGCGACGGGGTCGACGTCAACGAGATATTCGATCCGGAAACTCCCAAGCGCCATATGTATCAACCAGGCGGACCTGGCACTCATTGGAACGGTGTAACCGCCG
>JASMDM010000057.1 GCA_030752795.1 SAR202 cluster bacterium
GTCCAAAATATGTCATTCTGAGGCTGCAGCCGAAGAATCTGGTCGCTGAACACAGCTTGTTGCCTGAGCAACTCCAAACGCTTCTTTCTCTCCGAGCCACCCAGCATGGTAAGAAACGTTGAGAACAACGTATTGGCTCAATTACCGTAACGTCTCAAGCGACTCTTGCATGTGGGCGACCCTTCGACAGGCTCAGGGCGAACGGATGGGTGCGTGGCTCGCCATGGACGGATGCCCAGCATCGTGAGGAGTGTTGGGCACAACTTATTTGGTTGATGACCATAAGGGTCAGAGCACCAACCGGATGGTGGGCTCGGCCTTCGGGCCGACCCAGTACAACCATCTTCATACCCATGAAACGGATTGTTCGGCGCTACTTATTGTGTTTGTCGCCATGGGGCCGAGCCCGACACTCCGAATTTGCGCCAACCCAGATCGCCCGCGACGAACTACGTCGTCGCTTTGGCGTCTCGGGATTCTGAATCTAGCAAACGCTCTGCGTATTAAGTCGCAGAGTACGCGAACGTCACGCGCCTTTCCACCGCCACAATATTCGTCAAAACCGAACCCGCGCCCTGTCACACCCGTTCATGTTGACGCCTGCATTAGCCGTTGTTACACTCGCGGCACTCTCACACCGTACGAGGGGGATCGCGAATGTCATCCGGAAGCCGTGACGATGAGACCACCCGTGCACTCGGTCACCTTCGAGTGCTGGACTTGGCCGGGCTTGAAGGGCAGTACGCTGGCAAGCTGTTCGCCGATTTGGGCGCTGACGTCATCAAGATCGAACCTCCCGGCGGGGACTCGACCCGCGCGATGGCGCCGTTTGCGGGCGACGTTCCAGACGCCGAAACGTCGCTGGTGTTCCTGAACTACAACTCGAACAAACGCAGCGCGATCGTTGACCTCGACACCGAAACCGGTCAAGAGACCCTGAAACGGTTGGCTTCGACGGCCGACGTTCTGATCGAATCCAATAGGCCAGGTTATTTAGACGGGCTTGGGTTGGGTTACGGCGACTTATCGATGATGAACCCCGCCATCGTGTTCGTGTCAGTCACACCGTTCGGGCAGGCTGGCCCATACTCCGGCTTCGAGGGCTCTGAGCTTGTTGCGCAGGCGATGGGCGGCGTGATGTACATCCAGGGTGACGACAACAAGCCGCCGTGCATGATGCCGTGCGACCAGGCATCGCAACTGGCTTCGATGCACGCGGCGTACGGCGCTCTCACCGCGCTCCGAGAACGTCAGGCGACCGGAACGGGACAGCACGTCGATGTGTCGATGCAGGACGTGATCGCCCACTTGCTCTTCACCGTCCCGACGTACGCGATGACCCGCGAGATCATTCGCCGCACCGGCGCCACGTCGACGCTGGCGCCAAACAACTACTACGAATGCCGCGACGGACGCGCCAGCCTGTCGATATTCTTCCCGCATCATTGGCAGATGATGATCGACTGGATGGGCATCGACGCCCTGCGCGACCCGATGTGGCAGGACTACGTGTTCCGACGCTCGAACCCCGACATCATCGACCAGTTCGTCGCCGAATTCGTGGCAGACTTTACCGTGGCGGATTTCGTCCGCGAGGGCCAGAAACGGCACCTGGCGGTGAGCCCGATGAGCACCATCGAAGGCTTCGCCAACGACCCGCACATCCTCGCCAGAAACTTCTATGTCGATGCGAGCCATCCGAGCATCGGAAACCACACGTATCCGGGTGCGCCTTACAAGCTCAGTCGCACGCCTTGGAAGATCGAAAGTGCAGCGCCTCTACTCGGCCAGTATACGCAGCAGGTTTTGGCGGACGCCGACGCTCGAATATCGCCCACGCGATCCGTCTCATCCGGCCGCCACGTCGACGATCCCCCAGCGATGCCCTTGGCCGGGATCCGCATTTTGGACTTCACACGGGTCTGGGCTGGGCCGTACGCCACGCGCTATCTGGCCGACCTTGGCGCCGAAGTCATCAAGGTTGAGACCGGCGACTATCTGGACGGCGGTCGTACCGCACCTGGCGCCAGCCCGATGTTCCCGGACATTAACCGCAGCAAGTTGGGGGTCACCATAAACTTCCGCGATCACGAGGGCGGCCGTTTGGTGCGCGAACTCGTGGCCGTCAGCGACGTCGTCATCGACAATTTCGCGGCCGGCGTGCTCAGTCGGCGAGGGCTGAGCTACGACGAGTTGCGACAGATCAAGCCCGACATCGTGCAAGTCAGCATGCCGGGGTACGGCAATACTGGTCCGTACTCCGGATTCGTCGCTTATGGTCAGAGTATGATGGCCTATGCGGGCATGTCGTTCCTCTGGGGTCACCCCGACTCGCCGGTCGACACCAGACCCAACGTCCATTACTCCGATTTCGTCTCGGCCGGGACGACCGCGTTCGGCGTCATGGCCGCGCTGGAGCACCGGTCCCAGTCCGGGCAAGGGCAGTACATCGAAGTGCCGCAGGCCGAAACGCTGGCCACGACGATGGGAGTCGCGCAACTCGACTATCTCGTAAACGGCCGATCCTGGGGTCCGACAGGCAATCGATCCCTGAACCACGCGCCACACGGTTGCTACCCGTGCCGAGGCGAGGACCAGTGGTGCGCGATTACGTGCCTGACGCAGCAGCACTGGGAGACGTTGTGCGAGGTCATCGAGGCGCCTGAGTTCACGGCGGATTCGAGGTTCGCGACTATGCAAACAAGGCTCGCCAACCAGGACGAACTCGACGAGATCATCGGACAGTGGACAGCGAAGTTCACGCCACATCAGGTGATGTGGATGCTCCAGGACGCGGGCGTGCCGACGGGAGCGGTCCAGTCCGGCGAACAGCTCTACCACGACATCCAGATGCGCTCGAAGGGGTTCATCGCAACCGTCGATCATTCGGGTTGGCGGACGATGGAGCACACGGGCGTTACCGTCAACCTATCGCGGACGCCGGGCTCGATCGTGCGTGGCTTGCCAGAGCTAGGCGAGCACAATTCGTACGTGTTCTCAGACCTTCTCGGATCCAGCGCGGCGGAGCTCGAAGAGATGAAGGCCTCCGGCGCGGTCTCTTAGCGCTCTCGCTCAACAGTGCCCCTGCTTCGCTCGACTCATGAGCGACGTGTCATCGCGCCGCCGTTGGTTCGGTCCACCACGTCGAAATAGTTCGTTCTCCCCTGCCGTCGCGACTCCTTGCCGTCCAGCATGAAATGCTGAAACGGACAGGAGGACGCGATGAACAGCTCTGAGAACAACTCGACACTGGTGAGATTTCTGTCGGACCAGGCCAACCTTCGAGGAGACACGCCCGCGTTCTTCATGGCTTGTGAAGACGGATATCGGAGTTGGTCGTACGACGACCTGTGGAACGAAGCCGGGCGAGTCGCCGAAATGCTTCAGCGGCGAGGGCTCCGGAAGGGCGACCGAGCCGTGCTTTGCGGTATGAATTCGGTGCAGTGGGCGCTGGCGTTTTTCGGGTGCATCCGAGCCGGGGTCGTTGTCGTGCCCCTGGACGTGCGAAGCGGAGACGATTTCGTGCAGCGCGTGACCGCGAAGACCCGGCCGTCACTCGCATTTGTGTCCGACGCCGTACCGTTTTCGTCGGGCGCATTCGAAGTACCCAAGATATCGCTGGAGAGTCTCGAAGACGAGCTCACCGATGGCGCGGCGCCTGCGTTCGTCGAAATTCGTAGCGAGGACCTCGTCGAGATCATGTTCACGTCGGGCACAACGGGGACGCCGAAAGGGGTGATGCTCACCCATACGAACCTGGTGTCCAATCTCCACGCAATCCGGGATACATCCCGGGGCGGAGCGACGACCGGCTGGTCTCGATCTTGCCTCTGAGCCACATGTACGAGCAGATGGGCGGGCTGCCTGTTGCGCTCGGCGCAGGATCGAACGTGACCTACCAGACCAATCTCCAACCGGCGACGTTGTTCAAGACGCTGCAAGATTGACAGGCGACGATGCTGTTGCTTGTGCCGCAAGTCATGGACGTGTTCATGACCGACATCGGACGCGAGGTCAAACGCCAGGGTCGCGAGAAAGTCTGGTCGCGGATGATGGCGATATCGGGCAAGCTGCCGTTCTGAGCGAGACGGGTGCTGTCCCGACAGGTCCACCAACGGCTGGGCGGCCGGCTCCGATTCATCATCTCAGGCGGCGCGGCGTTGGATCCCGCACTCGGCGAAAAGTGGGAGCGCCTGGGAATCCGCATCGTCTAAGGATACGGAGCTACCGAGGCCTCACCGGTGATCAGCTCGCACTCGACGGCCAAGCCGCGCTTCGATTCGGCGGGCCTGCCGATCCGGGACCTTGACGCCAGGATCGCGTCCGACGGCGAGATTCAGGTTCGCGGACCAAACGTCACACAGGGCTACTGGGAAGACTCAACTCAGACAGAGGCTGCTTTCGAAGACGGTTGGTACAAGACCGGCGACCAAGGATTCTTCGACCGAGACGGCTGCCTGCACATCAAAGGCCGAACGCGGGACATGATCTGCATGTCCAACGGCTTCAACGTGTATCCGGACGACGTCGAGACGGTCGTCAAACGGCATCCGGACGTGGAGGACGTGGCAATCGTCGCGTTGCAGAAGGGGTCACAAATAGAAGTGCACGCGGTATATCTTGGCATCGACGAAGGAGTTGCCGCCAGGGTCACCAAGTGGGCGAACACGCAGCTCGCGGACCATCAACGAATTCGAGGATCCAGCATCTGGTCCGGCGAAGACTTTCCGTGCACGCATACGTTGAAGGTCAAGAAGGCGCTTGTGATTGAGGCGTTGACGGAGAAGACAAAGGCAGTCGGAGTTGCGTAGCACGTCGCGGACGCTCTTGAATCGTCAAGCGAGCGCGGCCTCCTCGATATTTCTCGTGCTTTAGTTCAGGTTCATGGCCCCATCGATGACGTCGGGCATGGTCCGCTCAATGACGATCGTGCCGCCGGACTGGGACCTGACCTCGAGGTCAAACCTGAGGTCACCCACGAGCGGGTATGCGCTCGCAAGTCCGCTCAGCGTGACGGTCATCTCTATCTTCTCTCCGGCCTCGAGCAAGTCGTCTTCATCATTCTGGCCGGGGAACGTCCTTGTCCAGTACACATCGGATACGATCTGGTTCTTGTCGGAATACGAGAGGATCATGGTGTGCGTGCTGTCGGTGTCTGATATGCCGTTGGCGTCAGAGTCGGAGGGCTCTGCCACGTCAACGGGCTCGCCTGCCAGAGCGTTGGACAGCACGACGAAGAGGGTGGTCGCCTGGCCAAGTGCAACGATCTGATCCAGATTTGCGGTCTGCGAGCCATGGTCAGTGGTGATGTTTAACCCAACGCACTTGATGGCGGTCATGTCGTCATTGTCCGCGATTCCGAGCGATACTTTCTTCCACGCGGCTGCGCTCTGCGCGGGCAATTCGATGTTCTCAAGGGGTGTGCCACAGCCTGCCGAGTCGTCTTGAACCAACTCCAAGTCGCCGGCCAAGGTCGTGGTTCCGTACTTGACCCAGAGCTTGATCGAGTCGAGGGTGCTCAGGTCGACGGTCGCCGCCAGATCTTCGTATCCAACGAGGCCTGTCGTGAAAGATGCGCCGATAAGCAGGTCCGCACTCGCGGTACCTTCTTTTTTGTCGACGCTGTTTGCCGTCGAGGTCACGTTAGACGACGCGGTCCAGGCGGAGTTCGCGAGGGAAAGCGTCTTGTCGGTGATCCCGTTCGCGACGACTGATCCTTTGATTTCAAGGGAACTTCGTGCGCCCTTCAATCCGGCGTGGATCGTCTCTTTGCCGCGTTCGGCTGCAAAGATTCCCGAGGACAGCACCGTGAATGCAAAGACCGAAGCCACCACCACGAATGCGATCATGATGATCGCCGTCTCCAGCCCGGTGACTCCGCGTTCCTGTCTGGCCGCCGCGCCTAGTTCCCGTACCATCTTCATCATCAACTCCGGTCAGGCGCCGCGGGCGCCGTCCGTGCCAATCGACTGTTCGTAACTCCCAACAGAGGGTCGTCGCGAGAGTCGATCAATCCCACCGCGTACAAGCCAAGCGTCGGCGAGGCTGGCCCGCGGGTCTCATGCTCGATATGATTTGGAGGTGTTCCCATAGTGTCGTCAATCTGTTGAATGATTCGGCCCCGGTAGGTAGGCTTCTGAGGCGCCGTGACGCCTGGTTGCGGTCGGGAGCGGTACTTAGCCCTTTACTTGATACGTACTACGATACGGGCAAGAAAGGCTCTACAACATTGCCCGACACACAATTGTGTGTCGGGCAGGGGCAGGATAGCTATGCGGGTCTGCACCCATGGGGTTTTTGTGAGGACTGCCGCAAAGCTACGATAAAGACGAAAACCTCGTCGGTGAGTTCACCCAACGTGGATCGCAGCGATTTACCGACTATCGATTCAGGTCCGCAGCGACCCAACGGTGGTCTGCACTCACGTGCCCGTATTAGGTGGCCGCGTTGAGGCAGTTCGAATCTGATGAGATCACAGCAAACCGGATGGCAGCACGGCGGTTTGATCAACGCTGCGGTTTCGTACGGCAAGACCACGGACCTGGCGCAGGCGCTTGAGCCTCGGTCAGCGGAACACTGCGCAACAGGCTGAACGATCGATGCGCATCGCAACGCCTAGATCGAGGGTTCGTTGAACGTCGTGGGCACTCAGTCTCTCACTGCCGTCACCCAACGTCACACGTTGATCACCGGGAAGTGCCCGCAGCGCCGGGTCACAGGATCGCGCCCTCGTCGCGCATGGCGGCGATGTCGTCCCACGTGTACCCGAGCAGGTCGATCAGGATCTCTTCGGTGTTCTCGCCGAGTGCGGGCGCCATCTTGCGCGTGTGCAGCGGAGTCTCGCTGTAGCTCACCGGAGTCTGCGCCCACTTGGACGGACCGATCACCGGATGGTCGTACTCGATGACGTAGTCATTGGCCTTGACCTGCGGATCGTCGAGCAAGTCGAGATTGCGTTGGACGCGCTCCCAGATTAGATCGCCTGCTTCGTCCAGCCGGCGTTCCCAGTAAGCCCGAGGGCGCCCGGCGAAGACATCGTCCAACACGGCGACGACCTCGCGGCGGTTCTCGAACCGGGCGGTCATGGTGTCGAACCTGGGATCGGTTACGAGGTCGGGTCGGTCGATCGCCTGGCAGAACGTCGGCCAAAACCGGTCGCCCTGGCCCATCGAGAACGCGATCCACTCCCCGTCCTGGCATCGGTAGTAGTTCCAGAGAACCTGACCGGGCTCTTTTCGGTCGAAGCGCGGAACCTCGAAGTCCTTCAGGAACGAGATGCCGTTCTGCATGCCGCGCGCCCAGATCATGCTGCCGAGATGGGAGACGTCGACTTTCTGGCCGACGCCGAATCGTTCCCTGTACACGATCGCGCCGAGCACTCCGTACGAGAGCATCATGCCCGCGATCTGATCGGCGATGTCGAGTTCGTGGGGCGTGTCGTCGTCAGGTCCAAACCACCAGAGAGCGCCCGCGCGTGCCTCCGCCGTGAGCGCAAAAGCTGGTTTGTACGCGTCGGGACCCTCGGGGCCGTAGCCTGACGCCGATGCATAGATCAGCTTCGAGTTGTGCTTGATCAGATCCTCGTAGCCCAAGCCCAGCCGCTCGGCAACGCCTTTGCGGAAGTTCTGCACCAGTACATCGGACTGCCTGACCAACCGGTGCATGATCAAGACGCCGCTCGGCGTCTTGAGGTTCAAGGCCATGCCCAGCTTTTGGCGGTTCATTCCCTCGAAGTAAGCGGACAGGTCGCCCTCGAGCTCGGCCCGACGGCCCCGGATGCTCTCGAAATGGCGTCCGTGGTCACCGTCCAGCGACTCGATTTTGATGACCTCGGCGCCCATGTCGGCCAACATCATCGTCGAGACGGGCCCGAATTGCCACATCGTCCAGTCGATCACTCGCAGTCCGTGTAGCGGGCCGGTGACGGGTTGGTTGTCGTCGTTCATATTCGTTCCTCGCTGCGCTTGCGTGGCTACAGGGTCCAGCCTGAAGGCCGAGACGTCTACACGACGGGTGCTCTGGCCGTTATGGCGATAAATTAAGTACGTTGACGCAACAAGTCTATGTCATTGTTGTGAAAATGGCAGCACGGAGTCGGCCTGGAAGCCGAGCCCGCCATCCAGTTGGTGCTCTGGCCCTTATGGTCATCAACTAAATAAGTGGCATTGTCCAAAATGTGTCATTCTGATCCTTACGCGCACGGAAGGATGAAGAATCTGGTCGCTGAACACGGCTTGTTGCCTGAGCAACCTCAAACGCTTCTTTTTCTCCGAGCCACCCAGCTGGTAAAAACCGTTGAGAACAGCGTAATGGGTTAATGACCGTAACGGCTCGA
>JASMDM010000058.1 GCA_030752795.1 SAR202 cluster bacterium
TGGAGAGGTATCACCAGTCCATCAAACAGGATGTGAACCAGATCCCATACGATGCTCCTGCAAACCTGGATGTGGCCATCGCCGACTTCGTGAGCTACTACAACAATCGGCGATATCACAAGGCGTTGAGCAACGTGACTCCTTCGGACGTGTTGAACGGCCGGAGAGAACAGATATTAGAGAAACGCAAGGAGGTTCAAGCCCGAACGATACAGCGACGATGATTGTACAATCATCAACTCAGAGAGCTCGCGATATCAGCTCAAAGTCTCTATTAACAATCTGTCCCGTTTCTGCTGACAGCCAACACTCGATCGAAAACGCCTCGGACGAGATCGCGTCCGCGCCCGTGGCGAGCACTTCGTCGACGAACGTGAGCACTTGATTGACCGACAGAGAGGGTAGGTTTCCGGAGATGCTCAAACCCTCGCTGCCAATGCCGGACTCGCCGGAGCGGTTGATGATGTGGGCCAGCGATTCGATGAGCACCGCAACCTTGAGTCCTCGACTGTGGGCTTCATCCATGATGAACGGGAGCAGAGGGCCGACCGAGAAGTAGCGCCCGCGAGCTTCTTCCTCGTCCATCTTGAGTTCGTCATCCTCCGGGGACCCGTCGTATTGACTGTTGTAGTCGAAGCCGTCGTGTTTGTGCGACGTAAGCAACGCGCTGTCGAAGTACACCGTCCCGTCGCCATCGACTCCGTAGACCTCGATTGGCTCGGTGTAGCCTCGCTCAACGAGCCAATCGAGGTTCGCAAGGATCATCTCCTCCAGCGTTTGTGACCCATCGATTCTTACAATCTCCGCTGTCGGCGAATCACTGAATTGCGCCTCGGTCTCGACCTCGAACGCTTCCTGTCCGATGTTGAGGTCGGTGAACAGCAGGTCGACCTGCGTTGTGACCTTTGGCAGGCCGCCGGGCAGCTTCGGTGCGGGCCCCTGCCTCCGGCACCGTGGTGAGCGGCGGCGGCGGAACGGTCGCGGCCGGCGCCGGAGGCAGGGGCGTCGCCGGCGCGGAACCGGTCGGCGGACTGGTCGGCGAAGGCGGTTGAGTCAGCGCGGGCGACTGGGAGCTCGACGCCTGAGTGGGCGAGGCGGCGACTGGCTCGTCTTCGTCGAAATCGTCCTCGTCATCATCCCCGCCGCAGGCGGCGAGAGCTATGAGCGTGATCGAGAGGACTAGAACCAGGGCAAATGTACCGAAACGTCGAGCGATTCGAGGCAAATTCATTGAAGCGATCACTTCCCGTTACAAGCTTTGCATCATGATAAACGCATCCGCATCCGATATGCCATAGGCGTTGATCGAGTGTCCTCGGGATCGGCGAGTGGCACGAAGTTTGACACGATCGGCGCCTACAAATACAGTGGGGCTGTTCTCGAAAAGCGACGGCGCGAGGTAGCTCTGCCGTCGATCGGGAAGCGATGACTCGACAATGCACAAGAGGATGCCGTGAGCCTGAAGGTCGGATTACACACCGGACAGCAAAACATCGAGATGGACGAACTCCGCAAAGTTTGGCGCTACGCCGACGACAACGGCTTCGACTTCATCTCGGTTTGGGACCACTTCTACGAAGCCCCGCCGATCGACGGAAACTCCCCGGCGTTCGAGTCGATCGCCGCGATGGCGACGCTTGCCGCCGACACGAAGAACGCCCGCATCGGATGCCACGTATTCTGCATGACGTACCGGAATCCCGCCCTGCTCGCGAACTCGATCATGACGATTGACCACGTCAGCAACGGCCGGGTGGAACTCGGCATCGGCGCCGGGTGGCACGTCGCGGAGCATACCGGCTATGGGTTCCCGTTCGACTCGCCGAGAGTGCGCTCAGACCGCCTCGAAGACGGCATCCACGCTCTTCGGATGCTGTTCACGGAGGAGGTGTCGAACTACTCTGGAGAGTTCTACGAGCTCAACCACGCCAAGCTCTACCCTCGACCCGTACAGGAGCGTCTTCCCATAGTGGTCGGCGGGCGCGGCGAACGTCGGACCCTGCCCACCGCCGCTCGGTTCGGCGACGGCTGGAACGTCGCCTACATCACTCTCGAGGAGTTCGGACGATTGAACGGCATGCTGGACGCCCTCTGTGAGGAAAACGGACGCGACCCCGCCGATCTCGAACGGAGCGTCAACCTGCACATGCGCATGGGCACGAACGCCGAGCACGCCGTCCGAATCGAACGAGAACGCGGCGCAATCGACGGCTCAGCCTCCGGCACGCCGCAACAGGTAATCGAGACGATCAAGCGGTACCAAGCAGCCGGCGCGGCCCGCGTGAGCGTCGCGATCCGTCCACCGGTTGAATGGGACGCGCTCCATGCGTTCGTCGAGGAAGTCATGCCCGCGTTACAGTAGCTGCAGGCTGGAAATGGTCCGAGTGCGGCTTCTTCGGTCAGGCGCAACGAGATTGGCTCGATCCACGCGCAAAAAGTCGATGCCTACACGCCCAGACGTGCAAGCGTCTGTCGCGCACGCGAACCCGGCTCCAATCGCAACTTTGACGATCGTACGGCGGCGAACGGGCGACACTAAACCTCACGATCATTCCACGGAATCATCCGGCGGTTGGTCGCGCTTGTTTTGCGGCGCCTGATAGAATAGCCTATCGCCGGACAAATACACCTACAACGCGGAGTCCGTCATGAAGATACACGAGTACCAGGCCAAAGAGATTCTCGTGAACCAGGGCGTCCTTGTGCCCAAGGGCAGGGTCGCATCGACGCCGGAAGAGGCGGCTGCGATTACTCGAGAGCTTGGAGGTCACTCCGTCGTCAAAGCTCAGGTTCACGCCGGCGGAAGAGGCAAGGCCGGCGGCATCAAAGTCGTTTCGTCAGCCGAAGAGGCTGCCGAGGCGGCGAAGGCACTCATCGGATCCAGCTTTGTAACGCACCAGACCGGGACCGAAGGCGTCCCGATACGCAGCGTGCTTGTCGAGGAGCTCGTCGATGTCGCGAGCGAGCTCTATGTCGCTATGGCTATCGACGGCGCCGCCGAAGGCGTTGTCGTCATCGCGTCTGCCGCGGGCGGTATGGAGATTGAGGAGGTCGCCGAGACCGCTCCTGAAAAGATAATTCGTGAACCCATCGATCCTGTGCTCGGACTCCAGCCGTTTCAAGCCCGGAGAATTGCGTACGGGCTTGACCTCGCGCCCGAACTAGTCAGACCGCTGTCGACGCTGTTTGACAACATCTACAAAGTGTTTCTCGAAAACGATTGCTCCCTCGTCGAGATCAACCCGCTGGGAGTGACATCGGACGGCAAAGTGCTGGCCATGGACGCGAAGCTCAACGTCGACGACGACGCCATGTTTCGCCATCGAGACCTCCAGCAACTGCACGATCCCGAGCAGGAAGACGCGCTGGAGATTGAGGCCCGAGAGTTCGACATCAACTACGTGAAGCTCGAGGGCGACGTCGGCTGCATCGTAAACGGCGCTGGATTGGCGATGGCTACCATGGACGTCACTCACGCCGCCGGAGCCGCGCCCGCCAATTTCCTGGACATCGGCGGAGGCGCCGACGAGGCGAAGGTCGCCAAGGCGCTCAAGATCGTACTCTCAGACGCCGACGTGAAACGGGTGCTGATCAACATCTTCGGCGGAATCCTCCGCTGCGACGTTGCGGCTCGAGGCGTGCTGTTGGCGGCGAAAGAGATGCCGGAAGCGATGCGCCCGATGGTCGTGCGAATGCTCGGCACCAACGCCGAAGAAGGGCGCGACATTCTGAGGAACTCGGACATCGATGTCACGCTAGTCGACAATCTCAAACAGGCGGCCAACGCCATCAAGAACGCCATCTGACTGGCACACGCATTCGATTCCAATAACGCGAGGCGCGATAACGTGTCGCGTGAAAGTAGACCTCGGTCACGGCCTCGGGGGTGGCTCTCCCGACGAAGCGATCGACTAACGATGCAGACCACGCCATTATCAGGAGCGAGACGATGAGCATCCTCGTAGGCAGCGAGACCCGATTGCTGGTCCAAGGAATCACCGGCAAGGAAGGAAGCTTCCACGCCGTGAGATGCCGTGAGTACGGCGCCAACCTCGTCGCCGGTGTGGTGCCCGGACGAGGCGGCGAGATGTTCGACAACGACGTGCCGGTGTTCAACTCCGTCGGCCAAGCCGTCGCCGAGATGGGCGCGAACGCATCGCTGATCTTCGTGCCGCCTCCGTTCGCCACCGACGCCATCGTGGAATCAGTCGACGCCGGCATCGACGTCATCGCCTGCATTACCGAAGGCATCCCCGTGATGGACACCATCAAGGTAGTCCGCTATATGAAGGGCAAGTCAACGACGCTGATCGGACCCAACTGCCCAGGCATCATCTCACCCGGCGAGAACTTCAAGATGGGCATCATGCCCGGCCACATTCACAAGGCGGGCAAGGTCGGTGTCGTGTCTCGAAGCGGCACGTTGACCTACGAGGCTGTTGGCCAGCTCACCGATCTAGGCATCGGACAGTCCACGTGCGTGGGCATCGGCGGCGACCCCGTGAACGGATCATCGTTCGTGGATATCCTTGGCCGTTTCCAAGATGATCCGGACACGGATGCGGTCGTGCTGATCGGCGAGATCGGCGGCACCAAAGAACAAGAGGCCGCGGAGTTCATCGCCAGCGACGCGTTCACCAAGCCCGTGGCCGCGCTGATCGTGGGACGGAGCGCCCCGACCGGCAAGCGCATGGGTCACGCGGGCGCGATCATCACCGGCAGCGCAGCCCGCGCCGACGAGAAGATGAAGGCGCTGGCCGCAGCAGGTGTCACGATTATCCCTGCCCCAGGCGAGATCGGCGTCACTGCGCAGGCGATGCTGGGGTAGCGCTAGCAGCTTCCACATAGCCGTTCACCGGACCCGCAGCGGTCATGGGATCCGCGCATGACACCAACCCGGACAGGCGACTTTGTTGCACTGCAAGGGATTGCGGGGCTGGTGATGATCGGTCTTTCCTGGTCGGCGTCTTGGCTCCAATTGGGCGTCGTCGGTGAGTTCACGTTTTTCCCTTTGTGGCTCGGGTACATCCTGACGGTCGATGCCTGGGTGTTGCATCGCACCGGAACATCCCTGTCGAGGCGTGGGGCCAAACGGTTCGTGGGATGTTCGTCGCCTCAATGCCGCTGTAGTGGGCCTTCGAGGCGATCAACATGTTCACAGAAAACTGGCGATATCTCGGTGTCGAGCACTACTCGACCGTTCAGTACGCAATCGTCGCCAGTTTGAGTTTTTCGATTGTAGTTCCCGCGGTGTTCGAGACTGCGGAACTGGTCGCAACCTTCCGCTTCATAGACCGATTCCGCAATGGGTCCAGGCTGCCCAGGCTTAGATGCTGCCCATTGTGTTACTGTCCGTCGGCATTGTGTCTTCATGGTCGCTCGTACTCTGGCCACGCTACACCTTTCCACTCACCTGGATCGCGATAGTCCTCACGTTGGACCCGGTGAATCACGAGCGGGGGAAACCCAGCGTCATGGGTTGGCCGCAGAGGGGTGACTGGCGACCGGTTGTGTCGCTGGCGCTCGGAGCTCTGATTTGCGGTTGGTTTTGGGAGATGTGGAACGATGGCGCCAACCCAAAGTGGGAATACAGCGTGGTGCCTTTCGATTTCCTACACGTCTTCGAGATGCCGCTGTTAGGGGTTTGGGATACCTTCCGTTCGGTTTGGAGGTATTCGTGGCGTACCAGTTTCTGATGGGACTGGTGCGTGGAGGTTGGTCCTGGGACCGACCGGGGCCTGCCGATTCGGCGGTAGACCTGTTGCTGCCGACAGCAGATACCGGTGGCGCCATCGAGTCCGACGAATAATCTGGCGCAATACCCGCGCCGTTAAATGATGACCGCTATCCGAGCTCATACGCCATCTCCGCAACTTTCGTGACCGTGCGCCAGTTTCTCGCCGTCGCGCCGACCCCGAGCAGCCTTTCGACGCTGGCCGCCAGCTTGGACCGGCCGATTCCGTCGGGCGCGTGCAGATAGAAAACCCTGTCCGTCAATTCAATCGACTCGCTCGAAGCCTTGATCTTGTTCAGGGACTCGACGTTAGGATTTTGAGGCGGATTCGAGAGGAAGAACAGGTGCAGAGTACTCGGGGCCGACTCTGCGTGCGGGAACGAGTTGGTGGCAATCGCGCTCTCGAGCTCGTCGACGCTTAGCACGACCACTTTCGCGTCGATGCCTGCGCCTGCCCTGATCGCGTTCTCGATTCTGGTTTCGAGCGTCGTCGAGCTGGCCTCCGAGTTCCGGAACACGACGTTGCCGCTTTGCACGGACGTCTTGACGTCGATCAGCCCGATCCCAGCGAGCATCGTCGCGAGCTCGCTCATCCGCAAGGTGTTGCGGCCACCGACGTTGATTCCTCGCAAGAACGCAATCGAAGTGTTCATCCGGTCTCTTTCGTCACGCTCCGCGCCTCGTTAACGTTTCGATGGCGCAGAGCGCACACCCGAAAAGTATAACGGCCCGAACGCTGAGGTTCGGGCCGTTTATGGCTCAACTTAGTCAGATTGGCTCGGTGCCGGGCCGCGTCGATCTTTTCCGATCCGAATTAGACGGTCTCTTTACGCCTGGAAACGTGCACGAGCGCACCGCCGCCCGTCACGAGCATCAATCCCAGAGCCAGACCGACGAGCACTAGTTTTTCGACCAGTGGATCGCCGGTTGCCGGGGTCGCCACCACGGGCATCGGCTCGGGCGATGGTGTGATCGTGAGAATGCCGGGTGTCGGGTCTCCTGCGACCAGGCCGTTGAATCGCAGGAACGCGAAGTTGGCCACGTACAGCGTATCCGAGTCGGCCCCAATGCCGAACTTTACGTCGGACGGATTCTGCAGCGGCTCTCCGAGATGCACCACCGTAATCTCACCGGAAGGAGAAAACCAGCTCACGCCGTCGATGCCGAGCAAAGCTGCATGCAAGTTGTCGTCGGAGTCGAACGTGAGGCCATCAGACATGCCAAGCGTTTCGGCATCTTCCGCGAACACTTCGGCGACACCGGCAGTGCCGTCGGCGTTGACGGGGACTTTGATGACCCTGTGGAAGTCTGTGACTGCCACGTACAGGTTGCTTTCGTCCGCGTCAAAAACGACTCCATTGGGACCGATCGGGATGCCGAAGGGACCGGGCGGGTCCAAGCCCGCTAGCAGCAGATCCGAAACCCAGGTTTCGGCGTTGCCGTCGGTGTCGATCTTCCAAACCGAGCTGCCTAGCGTGTTGGAAGCAAACAAGCTGCCGTCGCTGTGGAACACCAGGACATTGGGGAGACCGGTTGCGGGCAGCGATGCGAACACCGCCGCCTCGACGCCATCTGTGCTGATCTTCTTGACACCGTGCGTCGTCGGGTCGAAACTGCCCATCGGGGCGAAAAGCTCGCCGGCGGCGTTGAATGCCAATCCGAGCGTCTCGAAAGCGCCTTCGGGAGCAGCGGGCAGTTTGGCGGACGAGCTGACCTCGCCGCTCGGGGTCATCCGCCGGAGTTCTCCGGTCGGAGCCAGCCCGAAGTAGATGTTGCCGTCGGCATCGACGGCCAAGCCTTCTGGGAACTCGAAGGCGGCCGGGTCGAGATCGACGACCGCGGTGACGTCTTCGGCAAAAACGGGAATCGCGATCATCGCCCCTGCCAACGCGACCACCACCACCAGGATAGACAACAATTTCCTCATCTCGGTTTCCTTTCCGATTGCATTGTGACTCAACCACACCTTGAATCACTTCTATCAAGCGTTGATCAGGATATATCCCACGACTTTGAACTGTCGAGCAATTCGAATGTGGTTTCATCAAGGTCCGAAACCTCGCAAATAAACACACGATATGCGAAACAATCTCTGCATCGTGAGCGAAGTCTCGCCGAACGAGCGTGAGCATGAATCGATCGACGACGGCGGCGTTTCATCGTCCTTGATCTTTGCGATTACGCGAAAAGAAACCGAACGAACAATCGAACGAGAAAACGGCATGTCAATGAAGGCGCGACGAGCGTCCGTTGTGTCGCGGTTAGCGGCTGGCGTGGCGCATGGTCGTCGTCTTGCCTGCGCCATTCGGTCCGAGCAGCCCGAACATCTCCTGACGACGAATCGAAAACGAGACGCCGTCAACGGCAAGCACGTCGTCGAAGCTCTTTCTGAGATCGGTTGCCACCAGGAAATCGTCGGACAAATGCGCCTCCGCTTTCGTTGTGGCAATTGTATTAACGCATCGACGGCCGGTCAACGACTCCGGCGGCGCATCGCCCAAGGCCAATAGCTGAACGAGACCACCACGGCCAACGCGGCCAGCACGCCCGCAACAGTGTAGAGGTCCCGGAACGCCAACACGAACGTCGGCGGGTCGATGGGGGTGTCAGCGACATCCCGTACGCCAGATCTCGCCGCTTGTCGGGCTGAAAACAACGCCCCCATGATCGCCACGCTCGACACGGTTCCGAGGCTGCGCGACAACGTCATCACCGCGCCGCCCATTCCGAGCCTGTCGCGGGTGAAGTTGCCCATGATCAGATTGGCGTTCGACGCCTGGAACAAGCCCATACCCAACCCAGCCGCGACCATGCGCATGCCGACGTCGGTCAGACTCGATTGAGTGTCCAGTGTGGTGAACCAGAACATCGCGAGCGCGGAGACCGTCATCGCCGCCGTAATCGTGTGCGACGGGTGCGCCCTGTCGGACAGCCATCCTCCGACCGGCGAGGTGAGGGCGGCGGTAACGGCATGCAGCATGAGCAACACCCCCCAAGCTCGGGCGCTTGCTCCGAGTACGTCTGAAACGTAGAAGGGCAGAATGAACCAGTTGATGAACGTGGCGACAGTCACGAGAAACGCCGCGGTCAATGCAGGCGCGAGCACCCTGTGCTTCAACAGCGCCAGGTCTAAGATCGGTCTCTCGGCGCGCCGCTCGATGCGGGTGAACACGAACATCGCCGCCACCGAGAGCGCGACGAGACCCAAGACGTACGGGCGCGACCACCCGTCCCTGCCTGCGAGAGTCACGAACAGGATGAACGACGCCATGCCGATGAACAGCGTAACCGCGCCCCGAAGATCGTAAGACTGCGCCGGTCCCGGGTTCTTCACTTCCCTGACCGCGACGAGGGCAAACGCGATTCCGAGCGCACACAAGGGCAGCCGCCCCAGGAAGATCGCACGCCATCCGAACGCGTCGACCAGCACGCCGCCGCCCAGTGAGCCGGTAATCATGCCGAGTGTTCCCAAGCCGGCCATCATGCCGAGCGCACGCCCACGCGATCCGGCCGGAAATAGACCCGTGACGATCGCGGGCGCGGCTGCCAGTATCAGACCGTTGCCGACCGCCTGGAGCACACGTAGCCCGAGCACGAATCCGAGACCGGGCGCGACGCCGATCAGGAACACCGCGAGCATGTACGTGAACAGACCAAATACGAAAAACCGCTTCAGCCCGTAGATGTCGGCGGCGCCGCCGAGCCCGAGCTGCATGCCGGTGGTGCCGCCGACGTAGAAGATGATGATCCACTGAACGGTCTCGAGGTCCGTGTTAAGGTCTTCGGTGATGTTCGGCAGCGCGACGTTGACCGTGACGTCCAGCGCTGTGAGGAAGATGCCGATGGCGGCCGCGACCAAACCGGCCCACATCCGGCCGGTGATCCGAGTTGAGTTGTCCGAAGCTTCAATCAATGATGCGATTCCAATCCGATCGCCTTTTCGTCGCGGCATAGGCAGCGGCGTCGAATGACCGTGGTAGGGACGCCGCCCATTATATTCGTTCGCGGGTCCGGAATACGCCGCCAGTTGGCAATCGCTGCGTGGCGTGCCATAATCCGCGACAGGCCGCCCCGGGAAAAATCACGGCGCCAAGCGCTCCCGGAACCGACGCGAGCAAACCTGACCGATCCATCGCGATCCGCCAACCATCTAGGAGGCCATCATGTCCAACATCGACGAAAACCTCGCCTTCACGCCAGCCACCGACCTCCGGGAGCTGATCAAAGACAAGCAGGTGTCGTCCGTCGAGATCACCGAGTTGTTCTTGAGTCGAATCGACCGGTTGAATTCACGGCTAAACGCCTACTTGACCGTGACTTCCGAGCTGGCGATGGACACCGCGCGGCAGGCTGACCAAGCGGTGGCGCGCGGCGATGAGCTCGGCCCTCTCCATGGCGTGCCAATATCCATCAAGGATCTGCAAATGACCGCCGGCATTCGCACGACAAGCGGGTCGCTGGCCTACATGGATCGTGTGCCGGAAGCGGACTCGGCGGTTGCCGAGCGAATACGGGCAGCCGGAAGCGTGATCCTCGGCAAGACGAACACGCCGGAGTTCGGGCTGTTCGGAGCGACCGACAACCGGCTCGGGGATTCGTGCCGCAACCCGTGGAACCCAGAGCGCACTTCGGGCGGGTCCAGCGGCGGCGCAGGGGCTTCGGTAGTCGCGGGCCTGTGCACGCTCGCTACGGGAGGCGATGGAGGAGGCTCGATCCGCATCCCAGCGAGCTTCAACGGCACCTACGGCATCAAGCCGACACAGGGTCGAGTGTCCAGCTACTCCGGTGTGCAGGGACCGGCGGCTGTCAACCTCACGAGTCAGCAGGGGCCGATGAGTCGCACCGTGCGCGATTCGGCGCTGCTCCTGGACGTGCTGGCTGGGTACGACGGGCGCGACACGGGCTCGCTTCGAGCGCCGAAGCCGGATTTTCTGGCCGCCGCGGATCGAGGTGTCGCGGGACTGCGCGTCGGCTGGAGCGCGGATTACGGCTATGCGGACGTCGATCCGGAAGTCGAGAGCATCGCCGAGGCGGCCATAGGCGCGTTCGCGGAGTTGGGATGCACCGTCGAAGAGGCTGACCTACGCTTGGAGTCGCCGTTTGACACGTGGTTCACCATCTACGGAACCAACGCGTTCCTGACACAGGGCCATCTGCTCGACGATCCGTCGGATCCGCTCACGTGGTACGGGAAGTGGGCGATCGAGGCCGGGTCCAAAATGTCGTCGGTCGATTACGCGAGAGCGTTGGGCGAACGCGACCGAATGATCCGGCAGTTCGACGACGTATTCGAGCGGTTCGACATCCTGCTGTCTCCGTCTATGGCGGTGACCGCGTTCCCGGTGCAACAGTACCCCGAGCGCATCAACGGTCAGACGCCGTATCCTTCGCCGGCGTGGGGTTACCTGCCGTTCACGCACCCGATCAACACGATCGGCAACGCGGCGGCGAGCATTCCTTGTGGGTTCGATTCGGACGGCATGCCGGTCGGACTTCACATCGTCGGTCGCATGGGTGACGAGGAGACGGTCATCGCCGCAAGCGCCGCGTTCGAGTCGGCTCGGCCTTGGGCCGAACACAGGCCTGCCGTGTCGTGATGGCGAGGTACAAAATAAGTAATGCGGAACAATTCGTGTCATTCAGATCCTTCCGAGCAAGGAAAAGAATCTGGTCGGTGAACAGGCACTGTTGCCAGCAGCAATCCCGAGGCTTCGCCTTGAGCGGAACACTTAACGTCGTTGGAAGCGTCAAGCACAAACTATTTAGTTGATGACCGTAACGATACGAGCAGCGACATCGGTCTTCGATTACAGCGATTTCTTGGGCGCCGTCTGGCTAGCTGATCGCGGTGTCGCCTGCTAGGATTCGGCCCGAACCGCGCCGAACGGCTCGCAATACGAAGGGGGGCACAATGGATTTCGAAATGGTCATGCTCAGAACCATCCACATCGTGGTCGGAGCGTTCTGGGCCGGTACGGCAATATTCTTCGCATTCATTATGACCCCTCAGCTTCAAAAGCTGGGACCGCCGATAATGGGCCCGGTCACGGGCGCCCTCGCCCCGGTCATGGCCAAGGTGATGTTGACCGCGGCCAGCATCACAATCGTGATGGGCGTCGTTCTTGCGCTGCGACTTCCCGGGGTCGACATGGACACGTACGTCAGCACCGGATGGGGCGTCGCTATCCTGATCGGATTCCTGGCATCAATCGGAGCGTTCACCACGGGCCTCATGACGTCCAAACTCGCCAAACGAATGGTCGCACTCGGCGGCGAAATAGCAGGACGAGCCCCGACTCCCGAGGAGGGCGCTGAGATGCAAAGCCCGTCGGCCCGCCTGCCGCGCATCGGCCACGCGACCGCCGTCGTGTGGATAATCGCGGTAGCGTCCATGGTAGCGGCGAGGTTTGTCTGATAGGCAGCAGGCCAGCAACCGTTTCACGTCATACCGTCTCAGGCTGCCCAAGAATCCCGACAGATGCTGGTGCGAACGACAGTCTTCTGGCTCCCTTTTTTGGTTGTTCAGTTCGGTGTTTGCTGCCGGTAATAATTGACAATGTCAGAGGGTGGCCGTACAGTTTTCTCATCATAGCATGGTGCGTTTCTGAGGGCGCCGGATTCCATCTTGGAAATTCGAGCATCGCATCAATCCGCTGCTTGAGGCACATGATGCAGCCCCTCCATATTCGAGAGCGTGGCTGCGCACATCCCGAGTTGCTTGCCGATACGGATTGGCTAGCGGATCGGCTCACCGACCCAAAATTACGGTTGATCGACGCACGACAGCCGGAGCAATACGCCGCCAACCACATCCCGGGGGCTGTCAATCTGTCTGTCTTCGGCGGGATTCCGAGGGCGGATAATGGCGACATGGCCAACCCCGATGAGTTCGCCAGTTTGGCAGGCAGTCTGGGTATCGGCAACGACGTGACCGTCGTAGTCTATGACGCACCCAGTCAGATGATGGGAATGGTTGCCTGGGCATTCCTATATTACGGCCACGGGGACGTGCGCATACTGGACAGGGGCCTTGCAAAGTGGACTCGCGAGAACCGGTCGCTCTCCCCGCAAGCAACGCAATATCCGCCTGCCGTATTTGCTCCTGAACCTCAGGAAGCGATTTACTGCTCACTGAATCGTGCTCAATCAAATTTTGGCCGATCGGAGACTTTGTTCTGGGACACGCGCAGCTTAGAGGAATTCGAAGGCACTGCCGCCGGTTTTGGACCGCCGGTTCCGCTGGGGAGGATCCCGAACGCGATCCATCTTGACTGGCGGGAGTTGTTCGATCAGGACACGAATACTCTCAAACCTGCGAGTACGCTTGATGCTATCCTCGAGTCACGGGGCCTCACTCCTGAATCTGAAATCGACGCTTATTGACAAGCAGGTGCGCGAGCGGGCCTCGCGACGATCGTGCTCAAGATTCTCGGTTACGAAAGAGCCCGGAACTACGCTGGTTCGTACGGTCAATGGGCCAGCCAGGAAGGCGCCTCGATCGAATCCGGGTAGTGTTGGGCCATCCTGATCGGTGTGTTGCCCTCAGCTCTGGCGAAGCGAATGGTCGCCTTTGGCGGTGCGACTGCGTGGCGAGCATCGATGTCTGAAGAGGGCGTAGAGATACAAAGCCTGTCCGCGCGCCTGCCCCGCATCGGCCGAGAAACTGCGGTGATGTCGTTCATTGCCATCGGATCGATGGCCGCGGCGAGGTTCGTTTAGGGGACGCGTCGGCGTATTTCTCTCCACACAGCGCCTAGTCGGCCAACCAACGCCGGACCGAACGCCGTAGGGGAGGGTTTCAAACCCTCCCGCGTGTTACGCCTATAAACACGTTCCGACATCCCCGTATTATGTCACGTGTTGCCGTGTTCGCTAGGTGTTTCGGTGCGGTAGGTATCGGGAAGGTTTGAAACCCTCCCTTACATGTCATCGTGCCCCTACTCACCGCGCGGGGCCAGCCGCCGGGCCAGAATCGCGCCCAACGCCAATACCAGCGCCAGCATGCCCCACGCCGTCACTCCGGGCACTGCCTCGGTGGATTGTACGGTCGTCGTCGCGGTCGCGGTGTTGTTTGACGACGCCGGGTCGGTCGAGCTCGCAGCCACGGTGACCTGATTCGATATGACGCCAGTGGTGGATGAGGTAATGGTCGTTTCGATGGTGACGGTCGAGCTGGCGTTGGCGGAGAGTGCTCCCAGGTTGCACACGGTGGTCGTTCCGGTGTTGCATGCGCCCAGAGTCGAGCTCGCTGATGTGGCGGTCACTCCTTGCGGCATCACGTCTGTCAGCACCACCGACGTGGAAGAGGCGCTGCCGTTGGTGACGACTATCGTGTAAGTGAGATTGCCGCCCGGCGCCACAGGGTTCGGCGACGCTGTTTTGGTCACGGACACGTCGCCGCCGAATACCTCGGCGTTTGCCGTGATGAAGCCGCTGAACTGCGACACCCTCGTGTAGACGCCCGGACGTTGGGGCCGTGCGCATCCGTTGCCCCAACTCACGATGCCCGCCAGCCTCCAGCCGCCTTGCCCGTCGGGAACGACCAGCGAGCCGCCGCTGTCTCCCTGACAAGCGTCCAGACCGCCCGAATCGAGGACCCCCGCGCAGAGCATGTTGGCGGTCACCGTGCCGTTCAATATCTCGGGCGCGTTGCAGACGGCGTTCGAGACTACCGGGACTTCGACCTCCTGCGGGACATCTGCCAAGCTGCCGCCCTCTGACAGCGCGCCCCACCCGAGAACGGTCGTCGTGGCGCCGGGCGCGGCAAGCGATGCGGTGGCGGGCGACAGGAGGCATGATCGGACTGATCGCGCCTCCGAGCGTGAGCGGAGCCGCGAGTTGCAACAGGGCGATGTCGTTGTCGAGCGTAACGTGATTGAAACCCGGATGGACGACCACGTTGCGATGGACGACGCGATGCCCGAGTTTGTGCTCAACGTGGTGATGCCCGACTGCACGTAGTAGATCGAAGTCGCAAGCAGAGCGCTGTTGCCGTCCGTGACGCAGTGCCCGGCGGTGACGACCCAGTCCGCGGCGATCAACGATCCGCCGCAGAAACGTCCGGCGAATGGACTCGTGTTGTTGACCACAAGAGCGACCTGCCAAGGCCATTCGCCGGGGGCGGCGGCCTGCCCGCCGACGATTTGCGGTTGCGGGGCGAAGGGCCCCGACCCGGCGCGGGGTCATCAGCCCACGCCGGGTGATCTGAGAAAATGACCAGCGCGACAGCCGATGCGACTATGGCCCAACGCACGGCCATCGTCAGCAACCGCTCGACGATAACGCGTCTTTCGGAACCGGCGTGCGCAGCCGATCGGAACATGCCTGTTCGGTCGCACTCCCTCGAACGTCGATCCAAACTGCCCTTTCCGATGGCCCGCCTAGTTGAAGACTTCGGTGGTGCTGTCAGGCCTGGTCAGGGAAATGTGCGAGAACGCTGAATCGTCAGTCGCCCCATGCCAGTGCTTCTCGCCGGCTGGGATGAACGCGGTGTCGCCCGGTTCCATCTCGATCTGCTCGGTCTCGCTCGCAACGTATCCGCGGCCGCCGGTGGCGTACAGGATCTGGTCGCTGGTGTGCGTGTGGAAATGGTTCTTGGCGCCAGCGGCGAAGCTCACCATACCGAAGTTGTAGGATTCGGTCTTGTCTCCGCCGACGATCGGCTGACGCGTGACCTTGCCGCCGTAAAAAATCGGAGCATTCGAGGCGTCTTCTTCTGGGACAGAACCGTTTTTGATCACTTCCATCGGGATCCTCCTGTTGATCGGGGACTGGTGAAATGACAGTAGAGTTGCTCGCAAGTCTGCCGTCGACAGTTGCACTCATACTTCAGGTCGTTCGCAAATACTGGGGTAGAGGACGTTCCGCCGGGTTAGGTGTTTCTGCCGTCGCGCGATCTCAGGTGGGCCGCGCCTCGCAGGTACACGTTGTTGATCTCCTCCGGAGGTTTGTCCGTGTTAACCAACACCATCACTCTGATGCACTTGGGCTGGCCGCCCGCGACTTCCATTTCGTTGCTGCTCATCAGCGCCACGTAATTCCAACCCATGTATTTCCGAGCGGCGGCAGCGGGGAATGAAGCGTCAAGGTCTCGGGTCGTGGAAAACGTCGCGGCTGCAATGTCGTCGATCTGGATGTCGTTGGCCTCCACGAGAGCTTCGAGCATCTCGCGCGTGGCCTCGTGGATCGCTGCCTCGGTGTTTTCGTCGGCGGTCGTCGCGCCTCTAAATCCTCTGACTTTTGCCATACTCAGTCACCAGCTCCGTTGAGTCCTTTCAATCCCCGCACAAAGTTGCGAGCCGTCGCCAACGCGGCGTCTTCGGGCGATTTCGCAACGGCGTCCAGAAGCGCGCTCGCGATGATCACCCCGTCGGCGAACTCGCTGATCTGCTCGACGTGCTCACGCTGCGAGACGCCGAAGCCGACGAGTACGGGAAGGTCGGTGTGCTGGCGAATTCTGCCCACCAGATCGGATACGCCTGACGACAGCGAACTCCTGGCTCCAGTCACTCCTGCGAGGCTCACGCAGTATATAAACCCGGAGGCCCCTTTGCAAGACTCCTCGATCCGTGAGTCCGGCGACGTCGGCGCCAGCAACGGGATCATCGCGATTCCTACTTTGTTGCATGCTTCCCTGAAGTCGCCCGACTCCTCGGTCGGCAGATCGGGAACGACGATGCCATCCATTCCCGCGGAAGATGCGTCGTTCAAAAACCGCTCAACGCCGTATCGTAGAAACGGGTTGTAGTAGCCCATGAAAACCAGTGGTGCATCGACGCCGCCGTCGCGCAATCGCCTTAGGAACTCCAGCGAAGACGCAACATTGACGCCGTGCTGCAATGCCCGATAGCTGGTCATCTGGATAGTTGGGCCGTCGGCCAAGGGGTCGCTGAACGGAATGCCGAGCTCAAGCATGTCGCCGCCCGCATCCAGCAATTCCCAAGCCAGCGCCTCGGACGTGGGCACGTCCGGAAAACCAACAGTGACGAACGGCGCGAGGGCGGTTTCGCCGGCGGCCCTGAGACGCTCAAATGTTGAGTCGATTCGATTGGGCATCCGGATGCCTCCAGTTTTCGTTAGTCGTATCGCCCGTGCCGTGATCCATGAACCACGTGGCGCCGGTCATTTTGGAGCGATGCCCGCGGTGTGCGTCGTTGCCGCCTCACGCCGCGAACGCTCGATGATTTAGAAGGACCTCACGATGCGGTGGTGACCAATCCGGCGATCACCGCCAGTAGGTTCTGCGCCGAGTGGGCGGCCATCGGGATCCACAGCGACCGGCTCTTCGCGTACACCAAGCCGAGAATGAGCCCGATCAAGAATATCGGAATGAAGGTCGCGATGGTCATGTGTGCGACCGAGAACAAGAGCGCACTGAAAACCACTCCGCGCGCCACCCCGTATCGAGACGCAATTCCTTGCAGCAGGAAGCCTCGGAAGAAGATCTCCTCCGCGAACGGCACCCACGTGGACAGCACGACCGCGATCAACGTCTGCTGAATGGCGCCGCCGCCGAGCAGCTCCTCCGGTATCGGCTGAGGCAAGAGCCAGTCGAGTTCCAGCGCGACGGTTACGGCAGCGTAGACACCGGTCGCCACCATGCCTGCCGCCAGCGCCGCCGGAGCGAGCCACGCAAATCGCAACGACGTCAGTCTGCGAAACCCGAGGATCGTCCAGCCCGTGGCGTGCTTCCCGACCCCGTAGTTCCAGACAACGTAGAGCAGAATCGCCTCGGATGCGAAGGCGAACCACGGGGCGATCGAAATCCGTTGGCTTTCGCTCAGAGCCAGCGACGTGAAGCCCAATATGCCAATGAATGCCACGAACGCGGCGAAGACCATGAACGTCGCCGTCGCCGTTTCGCGGATCGACCATGGCACAAAGATGGTGCTTGGGGTTGGGGACGCTATCGCGTCCCAGTCGCCGTCGTCTCGCATCGGAGCTCGTCCCTCGACTGTTCCCCTGGCTGCGTCCCTGAAGGAGAAACGGGGAAAGTTGGTTGCTGAGGGACACCCTCAGACATGCGGCAGAGGAGCGACGCCCCACTGCGCGAATCGGAAATCCGTAGTTCGCTAGGACTTCAGCCACTCCACGTCGCCGGACAGGTCGGCGGGATGGTCCTTGGACGCGAAGACCTCGTACTTTTCTTTCTCGGTCTTGAGGTTTCCATCGTCGCCGTGACCAGCGTAGATGTTAACGTTGTCGCCAAGCACGAACAGGCTCTGGTTGATGCTCCCGATTAGCCGTTTCAGGTTCTCCGGCGATCCGGTCCTGCCCGGTCCGTTCGGGAACAGCGTGTCACCCGAGAACAGGTGGTCGCCCGTAGTGAAGCAGGTCGAACCTGGGGTGTGTCCGGGGGTTGCCAGCGCGTTCAAGGTAACCGCACCGGCGGAGATCGTGTCGCCGTCCTTGAGCAGCGTGTCAGCCGTCTTGGACAGCTCATTTAGCGCTCCGGCATCCGGCCCGCCAATCGACACCGGCGCGCCGATTGCCGCCGTCACCTCGTCGAATCCAGCCAAGTGGTCGAAATGGTTGTGCGTGATCAGGATGTGCTTGACGTCGGTCTGCTTGGCGGCCTCGATCAGCGCCCCTGGGTCCTGCGGCGTGTCGATCAGGATGCTCTCGTTGGTCTCGGGACAGACGACCAGATACGCGTTGTTGTCATATGGTCCGCACTTGATCTTGTGAATGACAATGGAGCTGTCTTGGAACTGGGGTGGCATATCATCTCCTGGATTTCCGAGTCGGCATTTGACGCCGTTGGCGTCATCTCCGGGTTTGTGTGATTATAGCAACGGGGCAACCGGCGTCAAGCGCATCGAACTGCCCGGCGAGTTCGACGCTCATCGAATCCCGATCACCGAAACAAACGAGGAACGATCACATGACCACGGGTGGAATTACAGTCAAACAAGATTCGGGCGGAAAACGGATCGAGTTACAGTGCGAACATCAAAACGGCCTGTTGTACGTCGTCCCGACGGAGAGGAGTTGGGTGTGCTCGGAGGAACTAATGCACGCGCACTCGCTCGCCGGATTCCTGTCGGATCTGGTGGACCTCGACGACGGGCGTGTGCATGAAATCATGCAGCGGTGGGGGCTGTATTACCGCAGAAGGCCGAGGGACAGCGTCGCCGACGAAGACTCAGAATAACCCATGGCGGTCGCCACACCCGAATCAAAGCAAGAGAACTAGGCTTGGCCCTGCAGGTCGTCAACACAATAAGTGGCACTGTCCAAAATGTGTCATTCCGATCCTTCCGGGCGCGGGAGGACGAAGAATCTGGTCACTGAACACGCCATTTTGCCTAAGTGAACCCAAACGCTTCCTTTTCTCCGAGCGCGTACTATGGCAAGAACGCGGAGCACAACGTGTTGGGTCAATGACCGTAACGGCTCATGCGACTCTTGCGCGTGGGCGGCCCTTCGACAGGCTCAGGGCGAAAGGATGGGTGCGTGGCTCACCATGGACGGATGCCGAGCATCGCGAGAAACGTTGGGCACAACTTATTTGGTTGATGACCATCAGGGCAGAGCACCCACCGGATGGTGGGCTCGGCCTTAAGGCGATAAACGAAATAAGTGACGCCCAACGAATTGTGTCATTCAGAGGCCGCAGCCGAAGAATCTGGTCGCTGAACAGGCATTTTTGCCAGCAGCACTCCAGAGGCTTCTCATTTCGCGGATCCTCAGTGTCACGGGATGCGTTGAACACAATCTATTATGTTTATGAACATCAGGCCGACCCCCGCGCAGCCATTTTCCTATGAACAGTCAGCCGAGGCGCAGAGTCTCAAACGGAAACTTCGCGAGGCAGAACACAGATCAACGGCTGGCGGACCCTCGCCCGCTCTTCGCAACCGGAGAACCACGCGAGCCAATCGCGGCGCGCGCTAGCTGTCTCGTTTAGAATTCGTCGTCGAAGTTGGCCTCGGAGGGGTTTATGATTCGGTGCAGCACAGGCGTGAACGCCTCGTCGTCACCGGGCTCGGTGTCGTCGTCCGACCAGTCTTTGACGGCCACGGCGTCCCCATCGGGCGCATCGACGGCGCCTTCGCGACCCAACACGGTGCCGGGCAGGTACACACGCAAGCCGCCGTTTCCGCGCGCCGGGAACGACACGACTCCGGACTGCGACGGGTGCATGAACGTTTCGCGGATGATTATCGCCAATTCCCGCTCCTCAGCGCTGGTCACGAACGCCTCGTACTTGTTGCCGCCCTTCATCAGCTTTACGAGCCTGCTGGCCATCTTGGGCTCGACTCTACCGATGCGTTCGCCCGAGGCGTCGGAAACTTTTAGGCCGCTGCCACTCACTTCGAGTTGAACTGAGTCGCCTGCGGTGAGTTTGACGCGAACCTCGGCTGGACCGAGATGCGACAGCGAAGTGACGCCGGTCTTGCCGCTCTCCTCGATGAACGCATGGGATCCCTTGCTCGCGCGGGCCGCGGTCCTCGGCGTCTCTTCGTCGGCGAGCCGTTCTAGTCGCGCCAAATTCTTCTTGGTAATGGCGTTGTTTGGAGAGATATCGAGCGCGCTGTTGAACGCCTCTTTAGCCTCTTTGTTGTTGCCCAATTCGGTGAGAGCCTTGCCGAGTCGGTTGAAGGCTTCAAGGTCTTTCGGGAACGCGCGGAGCATCGCACGGTTGAAGTTGACGGCTTCTTCCCATCGGCTGTTCATTGCCAACGCGACAGCCGTCTTCGCCTTCTCCTTGCGGGCCATCTCTTTTTCAGCGAATCCGCTTAGGTTCATGACTGCTACCTCTGTAGAGTTTGGGCATTCTAACCGATGTTCCTAATCGCTTACAAGTAAGCCGCGGGCAGGCACTAATTTCGTCTCAATCGGAGCAGCGACAACCGCCACAACGCCTCCAATACGATGCCCGTCGACATCTTCGAATCCCCTCGTTGCCGTTCTCTGAACATGATCGGAAGTTCTTCGATACGATGGCCTTGGCGTTGGCAGGCGTGGGCCACCTCGGCCTGAAAACCGAATCCGGCGCATCGAAACGAGCTCAACTCCAGCTCCCTCAGCGCGGACGCCTTGAAAGCCTTGAACCCGGATGTCACGTCTTTCACGGCGATTCCCGTGACCATCCTAATGGCGCTGTTCGCGTACGAGCTCAACGCACGCCGCCTCACGTCCCACTCCGAATCCGCGGAGCCGCCCTCGGCGTACCGAGATCCAACCACCACGTCGCAATCTCCCAACATACGAAGCATCTCAGGCACGTACTCCGGAGAGTGCGAAAGGTCCGCGTCCATCTGCACAATCAAGCCGGCGCCCCCATCCAAAGCGCGGGAGATCCCTGCGACGTAAGCCGTACCCAAACCTTGCTTGCCTTCACGTTCGATAACGTCAATCCTGTCGCCATACTGGCTCGACAGGCCGCGGGCCACGTCTGCGGTTCTATCAGGCGATCCATCGTCCACGATGCACAGCCACAAATCGTGGATCCCGAGTCCAAATAACTTCTCCGCCAACTCCGGAAGGTTCGACGCCTCGTTGTACGTCGGAACAACTACCCAAACCGGCCCGTTGAGCTCCTTGTCGGTGAATCGCCGTTCGCTACTCATTGAGATGCAGCATGAGCTGATCAAGCTCAGTCCCGGGGCGGTCGGTCGTAGACGCCCCGGACATCGTTCCACCGAACTCGTATCATATCTCTGAGCATGAGCACGGAATCAATGCCTGGCCTGACCTTGCCCTGCGGTTGGTGACGCCAATCGATCGGCATTTCCAGCACCCGGAGTCCCTTTTTCTGTGCCAAGTACAATATCTCGATGTCGAATCCGAACCCAGGCGTGGTCTGAAGTTCGAAAAGCTGCTTGGCGGACTGTTCACTCAGGCATTTGAACCCACATTGGGTGTCTTGAAACCCCCTAAGCGCACACACCCTCGTCGCCCAGTTGAACACGCGACCCATCAGGTGGCGATAGGAGGGCTCATCGAATCGTCTTGCGCCTTCTATCTCGCGGGAGCCGATGACCACGTCGTAGCCCCGTTTCATCTGGGCGAGAAATTGATCCAGGCCACTGATCGGCATAGCGAGATCGGCGTCGCACATGAATCGGTTGGCGCCGGCAGCGGAGAGCATGCCCCGCCTGACCGCCCACCCCTTGCCCCGATGGGGGGCGCGTTCGAGCTTCACCGCCGGGTTGGATTTCGACCATTCGTCGACGATCCGGGCGGTGCCGTCGGTGGAACCGTCGTCCACCACGATGACTTCCCACCGGTAGGGTTTCTCCTGCAAGAACCCAACCACCTCGCGTAGGGTCGGAACGATCCGTGTCGCCTCATTGAATGCCGGGATGATTACTGAGATGTATGGTCTTCCCAAATCACTCAAGTCTGCCCGAGGCGATTCGCCTTATGTTTGAACCGTAGCGTCAACCTGCGCAAGGGGTTTTCGGACCTAGTTTCCGCGGGATTGCCTCGCGAATCCGCCTCGAGGGTTCAACCAGTCGCTCCTGATTCGGGACCGTCGAGATCGAACGCGGAGTGCAACGCTCGCGCCGCGCGGTCAAGCTGGCCTTCCGCAACGATACAGGTGATGCGTATCTCTGACGTGGTAATCATCTCGATGTTGATTTCGTTATCTGCGAGCGTTCGGAACATCTTGCTCGCGTAACCGGTGGCGTCCAGCATCCCGGTGCCGACGATGCTGAGCTTGGCCAAATCCGAGGCGGTGATCACCTCGGCGCCGCCGAACTCGCGGGAGACCTCCTCGACAACGTGTCGTGCGCGATCGAGGTCAGTGCGCTTGACGGTGAACGTCATGTCCGTCGCGCCGTCAACGGAGGCGTTTTGGACGATGACGTCGACGCTGATCCCTTGATCGGCGAGCGGCTCGAACAGGTTGGCGGCTATGCCGGGACGGTCTCGAACGTTTCGGACGGTGATCTTAGCCACGTTGGTGTCCGTGGCGATACCGCCGACTCGGTTCCGTATCTCACCAACATCTCTGTTCATATCGGTCTCTCCGTGAATCAGCGTTCCGGGCCCGTCATCCGTGCTGGACGCGACAAGGATCGGCGTGTCGTACACCATGCCGAGTTCGATCGAACGGGGGTTCATCTTTACGCCGTAACTGGCCAGCTCGAGCATCTCCTCGAACCCAATCTCTTCCAGTTTTTGAGCCTTCGGTACCCGCCTGGGGTCGGCAGTGTAGATGCCTTCGACGTCGGTGTAGACCTCGCACCGGGCAGCCCGAAGCGCGGCCGCCACTGCAACGGCGGTCGTGTCAGACCCGCCGCGACCCAGCGTGGTAACGTTCAGGTCCGGGGTCACGCCCTGAAACCCAGCAACGATCACGATGTGGTCTGCGTCGAGCTCACTCATGATCCGGTCGGGGTTCATTCCGGCTATCTGGGCCTGACCATACGAGGTCGTGGTTTCGATGCCGGCTTGTGCGCCGCTGAGGCTGATGGCTTTGTATCCGAGCGAGCGTAAAGCCATGGCCATGATCGTGCAGGACACCAACTCTCCCGTGGAGAGCAGCACATCCATCTCGCGCTGGTCCGGTTGATCCGCTACGGATTCGGCTAGATCGATCAAGTCGTCGGTGGTGTCGCCCATCGCCGAAACGACGACGACGACCTGGTTCCCGTCGTCGAAGGTGCGGCCGATGCGCCCTGCAACATTCTTGATGTGCTCGGCGGTAGCCAGTGAACTGCCACCGTATTTTTGGACTACCAGTGCCATCGATTCGATCGCCTTTTCTCGGTTGTTGAACTCAGCTCAAGTCCAGCGGACCGCCGGGTCTGTGCTTCGCGGGGCGTGGGAGGACAATCACTCGCTATGGACCACTTGCGCTCCCTGACTGACGGGTTTCGTGATCTTGACCTGCCCCTCGATGCCGGATTTGGCCGCGGCGTCCGCCATCTCGTAGCCGATCGTGAACTCTTTGTCTCGCGCCAGAGCCAAAACGGTCGACCCGGCGCCCGATAGGAAGACGCCAAGCGCGCCTACGGCCATCGCCGCCCGGAACATGTTCTTCATCGCGGGGAAGATCGCCTGGCGAGCCGGCTGATGCAGCACGTCGCCGGTGGCTATGTCCAGAAGCGACAGATCGCCGGACGTAAACGCTTGTACGAGCAAGGCCGCTCTGCCGATGTTGTGCACCGCGTCGGTGCGCGGAATCTCCGGCGGCAATATGCCTCGCGCTTCTTCAGTCGGCATCGGAACATCGGGGATAAACAAGACGGCCTCGAGACCCTCGGGAATCGGAACCGGCGCCGAGATTATCCTGCCATTGTGATTCACGGCAATCCGAAAGCCGCCGTAGAGCGCAGGGGTAACGTTATCGGGGTGCCCTTCGATCTCCGAGGCGATCTGAAGTATCTCGTCTTCGGTGAACGCTTGGTCGCAGAGTTCGTTGCCTGCCGTAAGCCCGCCGATCAGCGACGCCGAGCTACTGCCCAGGCCGCGAGCCAGCGGGATCTCGTTGTGGCACGACAACCGGAATTCCGGGACGTCCCGACCCAACTGCTCGAACACGCGGGCGACGCTTTTGTGCACAAGATTGGAGGCGTCTTTAGGGAGCGAGTCATGCCCTTCGCCCGAGATGTCGACGCCGCTGCCGCCGACGGTGACCTCGACGGTATTCCAGATGTCGAGCGCCATCCCCAGGCAGTCGAAACCGGGGCCCATGTTCGCTGACGTGGCTGGGACTTGTACCTTTACGCTCTTCTTCATCCTGCAAAACCGAAGGCAGTATAGCACCTGGCAAACAGGCGAGAGAAGTCTTTTGTATTCAGGGGTCGAGCAAGGTTAGTCGGGGCGGACGAGCAAGTCGAGCTAGAGTGTTCGCGCGCCGGAAATCCGTGCCGTTTCGTAGACGGCTGTCACGGCCATCTCTTCGTCGTCTCAATACAACCATCGTTTGCCGCAGCATCGCGATGTCGCCCGCCGTGACCGTGCTCCCGCGCCAAGCGGAGCGGTCGACGCCGTTGACGTAATCGAACGCGACATCGGCGAACCGCAGAAGCTTCATGGCCAAGGTTGCCAACACGTCGTCATCTCTCCGGCGCGGCGCGGGGCCGGGAACTCGACCGTCAGCCCCGCACGCATCCCATCCACACTACAAACCCCAAACCAGTCAGTTATTCGTTGAACCTTTCGGCCTCGCGATCTAGTCGTCGAGCCTCGACAGGTATTGGTCGACCACATCGATGCCCACCAGGCCGCTGTACGCGCGCGTCAGGCGATCGGTCATCGGGCCGGGCACGCCGCCGTCGCCGACAGGCGATCCGTTGAACGAGGACACAGGGCAGATGCAGAAGCTGGTCGATGTGACGAAGGCTTCGTCGGCCGTATACGCGTCGAACAGGTCAATGTCGGCTTCCTGCACTGTGATCCCAAGCTCTTGGGCCAGTTCGATAGCCACGCGTCGGCTGATGCCGGAAAGAATCATTTGCTCGCGAGGGGTGATCAGCGTCCCGTCCTTCACGACAAAGATATTGCTCCCAGGCCCTTCGGCGAGGTTGCCGTTCATGTCCAGGAGAATCGGCCACCCCTGCGGGTTCTGAGCCTTGACCTCGAGATCGGCCTGGATCAGGTTGACGTAATTATGCACCTTTGCCCTGGGGCTGTGCGCCTCGGGCGGCGTTCGGCGCACCGACGGCACGATGACGGGCATGCCGTCGCGGTAGTAGGCGGCCCTCGCCTTGAACGGAAGCGGTGCGCACTCGATGATGACGGTCGGCACATTCACGCCGTCGACATTGACGCCGCGCGTGACTCGCTGCGACACCCAGAAGTCGTCCTTTTCGCCCAACAGCGGCAAGTTGGCGTTGAGCACCTCCATCGTGAGCTCAGCCATCCGCGCCTTGGGAATGCCCGGGTCGATCCGCATGTACTTCAGCGACTGGTAGAACCGGTCAAGGTGCTCGTCGAGTCGGAAGATCTTGCCGCCGAACGTCCGAGTGGTGTCGAACACGGCGTCGCCCTGCAAGAAGCCGCGGTCTCGAATCGAAACCGTCGCCTGACTCTCAGGCACGATTTTTCCGTTGATGTATGCCATGCGTTCGGAAGCCATTAGTCAAACACCTCTTTCAAACTCATACGGTTTCGTTGGGACCGGCGCGACCAATGATCGGTCGTTACTCAGATTTCGCTGAACCTATAGCCGACGTTCCAGATCGTCTCGATGAACGTGCGTTCCGAGACCTCGATTTTACTACGTAGCCGTCGGATGTGGACATCGACGGTGCGGGTGCCGCCAAAGTAATCATACCCCCAAACGAGACTCAGCAGAGCCTCTCGGTTGAAGACCCGTCCCGGGCTTTCTGCCAGCACGCGCAGCAACTCATACTCCTTGAAACGAAGCCCGATCCTAGTGCCGGCGATCGTCACTTCGTACGATGTCGGGTCGATCATGAGATCGCCGACGCGGATCACGCCCTCGGCGTCCTGCTGCTCCGGAATGTCGCTGCGTAAGGCGTGTTGGGCTCTGACGACGAGCTCATCGGGGTCGACAGGCGAAACGATGAAGTCGGCGATTCGCAGGTTCTCGTCGAGATCGGCGACTCTGCGCCTAGGGGTCATCACAATCACTGGCACGCCCTTGTCGGCGCAATCGTCGACGCACTTCTTCAGTTCGGCCGAGGTGAGATACGCGGAGTCGATCAGCGCCAGCGCCCGCGCTGACGAGTCAACGTCCTCGTCCTGCGCCTCGACCTCGCCGGCGCCCGTCACGAACATCGCCCGGACACCCTGCCGCGACAGCAACGAGATCAACTCGTTCTGTTCGGCGTTCGCCTCGGGGTCGTCAGGGTTCGGTGACATTTCACGCCTCGCCGCCGGCTTCCGAGAGCCGTTTCGGACGGCTGATTATTTGACCAGCCTAATGGCAAGCGGGTAACGATACTCGATGCCGTTGCTGGCCCTAACTGTAGCGATCAACGTCGTAACAACGCTGAAAAAGCCGACCGCGATCAGCATGGGGATGCCGATGATGAGCAAAATCAAGATGGCGGATATCACGACGTAGATCGTCACCGATATCTGAAAATTGACGGCTTCCTTGCCGTGATGGTCGATATATGGCGAATCAAGCCGCCTCATCAGCCAGATTACCAGCGGCGCAATTATGTTGCCGAACGGAAAAATGAATCCGGCGAACGTCGACAGATGGCAAAACAACGCGGTCGTCCGCTCATTCTGCGACACAACTGGGTGTTTTGTGGGTGTGTCGGCGGCACAGTCGTACGTCTCGTAGCCGCCAGCCGACTCTGGTTCGCTGGCGTCGGTCGCCAACGACTCGCCGCAATGGGAACAGAACCGGGCGTCGTCAGTGAGTTGTCCGCCACAGTGGCGACAGAATAGCATCGCCTAATAGCTCCGAGAAAGGGTCGACCGGATCAGTCGCGGGACAGTATATCAGACGCCTACGCTTGACACTCGCGAGAGGCAAAAACGCCCCCCCGAGCAAATTCGTGTTGACCGGCAAACGGCGCGAGCGATACAATCGAATGGCAGCGCCATCCTCTGGCGCCACACGGCCCCGTGGTGTAGCGGCTAACACACTGCCCTGTCAAGGCAGAGATCGCCGGTTCGAATCCGGTCGGGGTCGCCACTGCAATACATCGGTTGACAGTTCCGAGTATTGCAGGTCGAAGAAGGGTTTCAACTCAGCTCTTGGTGTTACGCCCAGCACGCTCTGGTCTTTAACCCACACGGACTCGAACAGGGCTTTCGCCAGCTTGTTCCGATTCTTCTGGGTCGCTTCCCTCCAGGCTGAGGCCACGTCTCCCAGGAATTCAGCCAACCTTGTGACCGTCGCCTCGTCGTGGTCGGTTCTTGGAAGTGACCTGAGACCCTGTTCGATTTCGTTGGACTCTGCCATGTATTCCCGCCGAGTCTTGTCGCCCCACTTGTACAAATCTTTCAACCTTTCCAAGGTCGCCATCAGCTGCTTTCGCTGCTGGTCAGTGTCATCGTAGGCGGACGCAAGATTCTTGTGCGCGTCCAGTAGCTTTTCGTGATAGTCCTCTGGTATACGGAACGCCGACATATAGTCTTGGAGCTGAGCTTCGTAGCGGTCCAGCCTGGCACTCTTCTGGGAACAGCCACCCCGCTTCAGCTTCGTGTTGCAGACCATACGCGCCACTTCCCGCTGACGCAGCGTCCTGTGAGTGGCACCGCATTCCCAACATCTGGCTAACCCAGATAGAGAAGACAGCCGAGCGTCAGCCCTGGTCGTCTTTGAAGGATTATGCCTGTTCCGTTCCCTGGCGGCTCGAGCGGCTTCAAACAGGTTGTCGGGCACCAAGGGTTCGTGGCGTGCCTGAACCCATCCGCCGTTGCCGTCAGGTATTTCACCCAGGTAGAACCTGTTGGTGAGCATTCCTCTAACGGTGTCCTTGGAGAACAGTCGATTGCCCTGGTTTCCGGCTGTCCGATACCCCGCTGCGTTTAGCGCTCTGGCTACCTCTCTGTCGCTCTTCCCTACCGCCGCCAGGTCGAAGGCCATTTTCAGTCCAGGA
>JASMDM010000059.1 GCA_030752795.1 SAR202 cluster bacterium
TGGTCGAACGACCCGCCACCGGGCTTGCGCGTGTCGACGTCCATGTCGCATACGGGGTCTTTGGCTGTGGTTCCTCCGCCTTTGTTGAACAGTGGCAATCTCACGGTGTTCCTCCATCCTTGCAGCCCCTGGAGCCGTCTAGTTCTGCTGACAACGTTGACTCGGAATCAATGAACTCGTAGGGGAGGGTTTCAAACCCTCCCGCTGGGTTGCAATACATAAATGCTCTCGAATAGTTTCGAATGTCTGTGGCTTGTGCGCCTCTTGCCCTCGGGCGACGCCTCGGGAGGGTTTGAAACCCTCCCCTACGACCGGTCGTCCAATCACGTATGTTTCGATCGGACGCACTGCCAACACGATGGCCGATGTTCACGGCTTCAGGCGCACGCCTTCGTTACTCCGCCTAAGGCTTGAAACGTTTCAATCGCAACGAGTTGCTGACGACCGTGACCGAGCTTATCGCCATTGCGCCCGCCGCGAGGATCGGGTTCAAGAAACCCGAGTCTCCAAAAATCGGCTCCAGCGACGACGGAACTCCGCCTCCGGAGAATACCGGGTAGAGCGCACCGGCGGCAATCGGTATCAGCGCCACGTTATATGCGAACGCCCAGAACAGGTTCTGCCTGATGACTCGCATCGTAGCCCTGCTGAGACTGATCGCGGTCGACACTCCGCGCAGGTCTCCGCCCACCAGCGTCACGTCCGCGGCTTCGATCGCCACATCGGTGCCCGTGCCGATGGCAATGCCGATGTCCGCCTGCGCGAGAGCTGGCGCGTCGTTGATGCCGTCGCCCACCATTGCGACGACCTTGCCTTCGTTCTGGATCGCCACGACCTGCTCCGCTTTGTCGGCGGGCAGCACTTCCGCCACGACCCTGTCGATGCCGATCTCGCCCGCGATCGCGTTCGCGGTACGAGAGTTGTCGCCGGTCAACATCACGACTTCCGTGCCCATCGATCTCAGATGTCGCACCGCGTCAACGGCTTCCGGTTTGACAGTATCGGCCACCGCGATGATTCCTCGGAGTTCGCCGTCGGTCGCCACGAACATCGGAGTCTTTCCCTGGATCGACAGTTCCGCCGCAACGGAGTCCATTCCGTTCAGGTGCAACCCTAGCCGTTCCATCAATGTGGGGTTCCCCATGGCCAGGCTGGCCCCGTCGACCTGAGCCGTGATGCCTGCGCCGGGCAGTGCCGCAAAATCCGACGGCGTGTCGAGGACCAGCCCTCGATCTCGTGCCGCCGTCACGATGGCCGCGCCAAGGGAGTGCTCCGAACCCTGTTCAGCCGAGGCGGCGAGTCGCAGGAGTTCGTCTTCGTCGAAATTCGGGGAATGTATGTTGGTGACCGACGGCATGCCCATTGTCAGCGTGCCGGTTTTGTCGAGAACGACGACCTGCGTTTTGTGCGCCCGTTCAAGCGCCTCCGCGCTGCGTATCAGTATGCCGCGTTCGGCGCCCTTGCCAGTGCCGACCATGATCGCCGTTGGCGTCGCGAGACCCATGGCGCAGGGGCAGGCGATGATCAGCACCGCCACCGACGCTAGGATCGCCGTCACGTAGGTCGGGGTCGGTCCGAACACCAACCAAACCAGGAATACGACCGCCGCCGCGCCGATCACCGCAGGCACGAAGTAGGCGGAGATCATATCGGCGAGCCGTTGTATTGGCGCCTTCGAACCCTGGGCCTCTTCGACCAGCCTGATAATGTTGGACAGCATGGTGTCGCGTCCCACCTTGGTTGCCCTGAAAGTGAAACTGCCGGTTGCATTGATCGTAGCGCCGTACACCTCGCTGCCCGCCTCTTTGTCGACGAGCGCGCTTTCGCCGGTGAGCATCGACTCGTCCACGGCTGATGCGCCGTCAACGAGCTCGCCGTCCACAGGAATCTTCTCGCCGGGCCGGACCAGGACGATGTCGCCGGTCACAAGGTTATCTATGGAGATGTCGACGAACTCGCCGTCGCGTGAGACTCGAGCAGTTTTGGGCTGAAGTCCCATCAAGGCTTTGATCGCGTTGGATGCGCGACTCTTCGCCCTCGCCTCCAAGAACCTGCCGAGAAGCACCAACCCGATGATCGCCGTCGACGTATCGAAATAGGTTTCGTTCGCCTGTCCGTCGAAGAACGAGGCTTCGCCGAATAGGGTGACAATCGTGCTGTACACGAAAGCGACTGACGTGCCCATGGTGATCAACGTATTCATGTTCGAAGTGGCGTGCTTCAAAGCGCCCCAGGCGCTCATGTAGAACTGTCTCGCGGCCCACACCTGAACGGGCGTGGCCAACGCCAGCAGAAGATAGTCCATCGTGAAGGGGAACCAGTCCACGGAGCCCGGGATTGCCATGAGGGCCATGATAATCCCGGCGACGGTCAGGCTCACGATAAACTTGGTTCGCAGGATCGCGACGTCTTTAGGAGTGGCCGCCTCATCGTCGTCGCTTACGACGGACGACACGGTGTGACCGGATTCCTCGACCGCGTGACGTAGGTCTGATATGCCGGCCACGCCCGGGATGTACTCGACCGTCGCTTGCTCCGATCCCAAAGCGACTTCCGCCGAAGCGACTCCGTCGACCGAGGCGAGCGCCTTCTCGACGGCTTCGACGCTGGGCGCGCCCGTCATCCCAGCTATCGCCAACGTCACCGCCGTGGTTCCGACGCCGTAGCCAGCGTCTTCGAGCGCGAACTGCAGGTCCCCCAACTCAGGGAATTCGTCTCCGCGGAAGACCGTTGCTTTTTCGGTCGCCAGGTTCACGTTGACGTCGTCGACGCCTGACACTTTCACCAATGCATTGGTGACATGACCGACGCATGCAGCGCAGGTCATGCCCTTTACAGGGAAGGTCATCTGGGCTTTGGTCTGTGTAGTCATTTCCTACCTCTTGTCCGAAAGAGAGAAGAGCTCGAGAAGTTCGTCCAACACTTGGTCTTCGCGGCCATCCCTAACTCCATCGATTACGCAGGAATGGAGGTGGCCTTCCAGAAGAACTGATTCGAGTTTCTGGATCGCTCGGCGAACAGCAAATGTTTGCTTGAGGATGTCCACGCAATACTTGTCCTCTTCGACCATCTTGCGAACACCGTTGAGATGGCCGTCTATGTAGTTCAGACGCTTCAGCGCGTCCTTTTTTGCGTCCGGTAGTCGCTCGTGCTCGTGGATGTGGTTTGCGGTAGCCATCGATTCGCCGTCCTTTTTCGTTGTTCACCCATACCCCCTGGGAGGGGGTATACAATCAGTCTATCGCTTGATTCGGCAGTCGTCAAGCATCCACCGATCAACGGCGCGAGCCCGTCTCGAGTGTAAGTCTATGCGCCTGCGGCCAAATAGCTCGAATCGGCTGTTGAAACGCAAGGTGCACCGACGGGCGCCGACTGGATCTGAATCGCCAGGGAGGGCCAAAGCCGCTCGATGTGTTGCTCTCCCGACACCTTTGCACAAGTGAATCACAGCGTAATTCGGCCTGCAAGCGATTAGCTCCGCTGGATGATCGGATGGAATGGAACTATCTCCGACAACAAGGACCGACCGGGAACCAGATCACTGACCACGGCTAGTTGAGGATCCATCGCGAGCCAAGCCGGTCGATCTCATCGTTCATTGGCGTCAATTCACATTCAGAATAACCATAGTCTACGATTAGTATTACAATAGGTTTAGCATCGGACCCAAAGTGGTTTAGATAGAGAGAGCGGGCGTGGCGTCTACCAGGAGTCCGATGCTTGATGCCTGGCAGACTACGCGCGTGGGGCGGCGTCGCTAACCAATGGTTGGCGGCGCCGAGGTCAATATCAACCTACTTCTATTCAAACCAATAGGTATAGCAGTAGGCGATATCGTGGAATAGTCCAGCAAATAGGGTCATCGGACGAGTCGATGGCGATCCATCTTAAACGCCGACCGAAGGGAATTCTCCGACGTCAGGCAGATGGGCGTCATATTGAACCCGGATCCAAACACGCAGACCCCGGACACTATTTCGGGAAACGACCGGAATTCGCTTCGTCGGACCATTAGGGAGGACAATAGACCGTGGTCTACAGGTTCCTGCATCTCAGGGTCCCGATCGCGCTGACCGCATTGGTTCTGTTGGCGATCAGTCTGTGGCTGATGTTGGGCGAGTGTGGCGGATCGTTTGAGACGGCAGCCGCGCTGGCGGTCACGAACGGCGAAACTACAGTTCCCATGGTTATCGAAACCAGATTCGACACCCAGGCGGTCTCAACCATTGACCCGTCCGTCTCCGCCGCCGACACCATGTCCGGAAACTCCGAGTTGGACCACGTCTCGGCAGTCTCCGCCGTCACGGGCAGAATGCTGCCGGGCCGCTCTCAAGCCAACATCGAAAGGCAAAACGAAACACGGCAAGACGTGCGCTGGTTGAGTGGTTTCGGGCGAAAACTGACGGTGACCTAGCCGATGGTCCGGAGGTTGAACATCCGAAGCTGCGGACGATGCCACTGGCACCAGTCGCGGACCGCCGTCTCGAGTGATCCGTTTCGGACTTGAACCTGTTGGCTTCGTCCGATCAAATCATCGAAACCATGAGTGTGCAGTGGTTGGCTGCGCAAGTAGAACCGCGACCAAGATGGTTCGGGCTGCGGCGCACCGATTGAATCACCGGACAGCGCAAACGCCATTTTTGACGCGTGAGACCTAACGACGAATCTCGTCCTCGACCGCAACGTGCTGGAGCTGACCTCGGTCTATAGCGTCCTGATCACCCCGACAACGCGTCCGCGAACCGAAACGTCTTTGGCTGGAACCAAGATCGGAGGCATGGTTTCGTTCGCCGGTTGGAGCCGGACCATGTCTCCTTCCAGGTAGAAGCGTTTGAGTGTCGTCTCTTCCAGGCTTTCCACCCACGCGGCCACCATTTCGCCGTTGTTCGCCTGAGTGGCAGGTCGGAGCACCACGAGATCGCCGTCAGCAACGAGCGCGTCGATCATGGACGTGCCCTTCACTCGAAGTGCGAAAGCGTCCGAGCCGGCGCCGGCCATCGAGGACGGAAGCTCGACCGAGTCGTAGTTCTCATCGACGTTGCCCGCGGCGTCGGGAACATGCATCAATTCCCCAGCCGCGATATTCCCCATGACCGGAACGGACACGATGTCGTCCCTGGCATCTGGCCGTCCTTCGCCGACGAGCTCGATTCCGCGCGACACCTCACGCTCGCGTCTCATGTAACCGCGCTCCTCCAGCTTGTGGAGGTTGTAGTCCACAACCGATGTCGAGCTGATGTTGCACCCACCCTGAATGTCCCTGACGGTGGGCGGATACCGGTGGTCATCCATGAAATCGCGAATGAACTGAAGGATCTGTTCCTGACGTTGAGAAAGAGGTCGGTTCATGGCACATCCTATCGCACTTATGTTCTGGGCGAAAGATATCAGACCATATGTGCTGTGTCAAGGCAATTCACGTCGTCTGTTCGGATATTTGTGTCGCATCGAACCAAACCCGGTAAAGATCGATTGTGGTTTGTCGTTGTTCCACCCCGAGAAACCAGCGCGGGGATTTGGCGGTTGTCATTGGGCAGATGCGACAAAGATCGACGAATTTGTCACGCCTTAAACTTGGGCAAACCGTGCAGTGGAATGAAGCCCATGATTGCGACTCTTTTGCGGTGTGTCAGAGGTCGCCGCGTTCATATTGACGGCGCAATTTCCCAGGTGCTAGGATGTTGAGCGGCTCAATCACCACCTTCATAGCGCCACGAAATACTATTCTTTAGTGAACCCAAGGAGATTACCGTTGATAAGGTACGTTTCGTTTGTATTGATGCTCGGCGCAGTGCTGGTCGCTCTCGCGGCCTGCGGTGGCGGCGATTCTCCGGACCCAACAGCTACCCCGACACAGGCGGCTTCCCCACCGGCTCCAACCCCTGCCCCGGCGACGGCTCCCGCTCCCGCGGCTCCGGCGGCGCCTGCGGCCCCAACCGGCGCGGCGGTAACGGTACAGAATAAAGATAACGGCGGCAGAGGGCCTTTCGAGTTCGCCCCGACCGAGCTCACTTTTGACGCGGGTCAGACCGTGAGCTTCGCAATCGTCGGCGAGTCGACTTTCCACACGTTCACGGTGGAAGCCCTCGGGATCGATGTCGAGGTAAACGGCAGCGAGACTGTCGATTTCAGTTTCACATTCGACACTGCCGGCACTTACGAAGTGATTTGCATCCCCCACGAAGCCCTCGGCATGGTTGGGACAATAACCGTCAACTGATCTGAGTCGGTATCATCACTCGGGCGTTCCACTCGAATCAGGGAACGCCCGTTTTGTTTTTCGGCGGTTCCTCGATGCGCAACCGGGTTCGCCCGGCAATGGGAAAACGATCGGACGTGAGGTTGGCATGGCTAGAGTAATTGCGGCATTCATGGGACTGATCGTCGCGACGTCCTTGCTTGCATGCAACCGAGCTCCGGACACAGACGAGACACCGCCAGTTCAGCCAGCGCCGATCGCCCCGAACGCGGCGCCAACGCCAGTGTCGACACCCGCCGCCGGTGCACTTCAGGCGTCTCCAACCTCCGCGCCTGAACCGCCCCAGAGCCAGCAACAGGCCGGGGACACGAAGCTCGAGATAGCAGGCGGCCTCGCTCGCTATCGCGTCAACGAGCAGCTCGCTCGACGCGAGCTCCCAAACGACGCCGTCGGCGAGACCTCGGGCATTGCGGGCTCGATCGTGTTCGACGCCGATGGAGTGATTCTTTCGGCGACGTCTCAGCTCTCGATCGACCTGCGAACGCTCAAAAGCGACGAAACACGTCGAGACAACTACATTCGCGATCGGACGATTCAGACCGCGCGATTCCCCACCGCGGATTTCACGCCTCGGAGCACGGAAGGTTTGCTCTGGCCGTTGCAGATTGAAGGCCAGACGACGTTCAAGCTGCTCGGCGACATGACGATGCACGGAGTCACGACCGCTGTCGCGTTCGACGTCACTGCAAGCTTCTCAGGCGACCAGATCACCGCCAAGGCCGGAACGACCATCACGTTCGAGCAGTTCGGCATGTCGAAGCCTCGCCTGTTCCTGATTGTCAGCGTGGCCGACGAGATCAAGCTGGAGCTGGAAATCCAGGCAACGGTCTCGACCCAAAGTTGATTCAAGGCAAGTCACCAATATGCCCGGTAATGCATTCCGCAAAACGCTAAATGCTGTATGTATGCGTTGACGCACATGCCCCGAGAATCTATACTACCAAGACTAAATTCGGGGGATTATGATGCGCATTTCTTGCCTGCAAGAGAACCTTAGCCAGGGCCTGTCGGTCGTCCAGCGCGCGGTCGCCACTCGGACGCCGCTGCCCATCACTCAGAACGTCCACCTGTCCACGGACAACCACCGGCTCAAGCTCGCCGCCACCAACCTGGAGATCGCCATCAGCACTTGGGTCCCCGGCCAGGTGGAAGAAGAGGGCGCGATCACGATCCCAGCCCGGCTGGTGACGGAGTTCGTCAACTCGTTGCCGCAGGATCCGATCAACATCGCTATGGTGCAGCAGCCGCTTGGACTCGAGCTGAGCTGCGGTCGATTCGACGCCCACATCAACGGGCAGGACGCCAACGACTTCCCTCCGATCCCGACAGTCGACACCGGCATCATCGGTAAGATATCGGCAGCCGTCCTGAAAGACGCCATCACCCACGTCGCCTTCGCCGCCGCGACCGAGGACTCCCGGCCTGTTCTGACTGGCGTCAAGGTCGAGATCACCGGCGACGACTTCACCTTCGCCGCCGCCGACGGGTTCAGACTCGCGGTCTACGAGGGCAAACTCCTCGAGCCAATCTCGGAAGACATCAGCTTCCTCATGCCGTCTCGGACGTTGCAGGAAGTCAACCGGCTCGTCGGCTCCCAGGACACGACAATCGAATTTACGGTCACACCATCCAAGAGCCAAGCGCTTTTCCGGCTGGACAACGTCGAGATCGTCTCCCAACTCGTTCAGGGAACGTTCCCCAACTACACTCAGCTGATCCCGGAATCCTTCGACACCAAAGCGATTGTGGACCAAGCAGCCTTCCTTCGAGCCACGCGTACGGCGTCGATATTTGCACGAGACGGCAGCGGCATCGTGCGCCTGAACACCGTTGGCGCAAAAGACGGATCGGAAGGCAAGCTTACAATCAGCTCCCGCGCCGAGGAGCTCGGCGACAATGAAGGCGAAATCGACGCCGCCGTCGAAGGTCCCGAGTCCAAAATCGCCTTTAACAGCAAGTACCTCACCGAGGTTCTGGACGTCCTCGGCTCCGGCGAAATCGCCCTCGAGACGACAACCCCGTCCTCCCCCGGCGTAATCCGCCCTCTCGCCAAAGACGGGTATGTGCACGTCGTCATGCCCATGTTCGTTCAATGGTGATAAAATTAGATACCCATTTGTTATGAAAATCGCCTTCTGAGAGCAATGCCCACATGACGGAATCTAATCCGCCTGCCCAGCCTGAAAAAGAGTTGCGCAGGCGGATTCTTTTATTCTTAGAAGAAGAAGATAGACGAGGTGTCGACCATCCTCACGCGATTGAAATAGCCGATGCCCTGAACGAGACGGAAAAAGTTATACTGCGCCATTCCAGGATTCTTGAGTGCGATGGGCTAGTAAAGTTGAGATGGTATATCGGCGGCGGTGCACTGGTGAAACTTCTGCCCAAGGGATTTCTCGAA
>JASMDM010000060.1 GCA_030752795.1 SAR202 cluster bacterium
TTATCAGGACTGCGCTCTAACCGGCTGAGCTATTGGCCCACATCCGCGCCGCCGCACATTGACGAGGGGTCGCCCGTGCGCGAGGAGATTGGTTGCGACGCTTCAGGTTTGAGTATATCTTTAGGCCGAAAACTGTGTCAAGGCGATCTGAAGACGGCAACGATGAGCGATTTTCGGTTCAGCACCCAGCTTCGAGTCCGGTGGTCCGAGTGCGATGCACAGGACATCGTGTTCTACGGCTCGTACATGGATTTTTTGGACGTCGGGCAGGGGGCGTATTACCGGCGCCTGGGAATCATGATGTACGACACTCAGGGTCGGAAAGCGTTCGACACCGCGACCGTGAAGGCGACGCTCGAGTACGTCTCTCCGGCGCGGGTCGACGACGTGCTGGACATCGCGGTCCGGATGTCACGCATCGGGACGACGAGCCTGACGTCCGAGTATCGGATTCGGCACTCCGAGCTCGGCACGGAGATCATGCGGGCCGAGCTCATCCACGTGAACTACGACTCCGACCTCGCGACGAAGCGTCCGGTGCCGGACGGGTTGCGTGAGTTGATCGAGACGTTCGAGGCGACAGGCGAGGTGCAGCCGCTGGAGAGGTTTCCTGATCTGGCGGGATTCACGCAGGCGTGAGTTTGGGCGGCTCTTGGATGCGGACAGGATGAGCGCATGGAGAGCGAAAGTGGACGGATCGTGCGTGCGTGCGACCCTTCGAACTGCTCAGGGTGAACGGGTTTGTGACGCGTGCGGCTCGTCGTCTTCCCAGGGAACGAGCAGCAGATGAAGAGGGCGTGGGTGGCCGTTCGTCCTTCCGGGGAAGGGTCAGGGCGAACGGTCTGGGGGCATGGAGTCGCTGATCGTCGCTAGCTGGCAGTTCCGGGCAGGGCGCGGCGTATCATCGACAGGCTGCCGACGGTGGCCATGAACACCGGCACTGGAAAAACGATGGCGAAGACGACTTCCGAGTCCGCCAGCACCAGGGTGGCCAGGGTCACGAACACGGTCAGCGGTATTGCTCTGAGTAGAAACTTGGGCAATGTCTGCACCTATTCCTATATTGGTGTCAGCGCCCGTATTAGCGCCTGCCCGAGCTTCCGTCAATTAGTCAACGTCCAGTTTTGCGATAACCGCGGCATTGGCGACGATCGTCCAGTCGCCCGAACCCTCGCGGCCTTCGATTTCCATTCCGCCTTGGATGACGCGTAGTGTCGGGCCGCCGTAGGGGAGCGCCGACAGCACCACCTGGTGGTCCACCTCGTCCGGTTTCGGAACAGCCAACGTGACCTCGACGATCATGCTTTCGACCGTCTCGTCGTCGAACAGCCCCAGGAACAGGATGCTGCTGTGATGGACCGCGTCCCAGACGGCTCGCCGACCTGCTTCCGTGTAGCTCCGACCGTGCAAGCTGATTCCGTTTCCTAGCTCCAATATCGCTGGTTTGAAAGCCATGTTCAATGTCCTTTCGCATTTGGGTTCCGTTGTTGTGCAATCATCCCAGAATTGCTAGAATCCGCGCAACATGAATCGGCCCTGTCGCGAGAACTCGTTAGCGGGTGTAACTCAGGGGTAGAGTATCTGCTTCCCAAGCAGAATGTCGTGGGTTCGAATCCCATCACCCGCTCCAACCACACCGTCAACCGGATTCGGAGGCGCGCATCGGATGGCTTCCAGTCGCACCCCAGTGGCGCTGTGGCACCAGGCTACGCAGGCCACCCTCGCCAACCCGGTCGGCTTCCTTTACTTGTTCCGTTGGCTGACGCTCGTTCTCGCGATATTCTTGGTCGCCAACGGTTCGGCGCGCGAGATCAATTTGCGCTACGAGCCAGGGCTGCTCCTGTACGCGTTCGCCCACCTCGCGGCTGGCACCGCGTACTCGATGCGGATATACCCCCGGATGAAACTGCCAACCGGGACGCCGATTGGCGCCCCGACGATCGAGCTCATCGCCGTGGGCGTCGCGGACATGGCCGGCAGCCTCGCGCTAATGTACTTCAGCGGCGGCTGGGGCAGTCCGTTCTGGCATTTCGCGGTGACGGCGATCATGGTGCCGAGTTTTCTCCTCGGGCCGTTTCGCAGCGTGATATCCGTGTCGGGGTTCGCTGCCGGATACGCATTTGTCGTTGGACTCGGAGGCAACGGTTTCGACGGCGCCTTGGCCGAGGGGCAGCGCTCGTTCTTTTTCGGCAACATCACGACCGCGTACCTGATCGCAATCGTCGTAGGTTATATCGGCGCGCTCTTCCGGACTTTGCAAGATCAGCGAGCCAGAACGCGTCGGGCGCTGGACGACATGGAAGTCTTATTCAGCGTCGCCGAGGCAGTTGTCCAGGGCGGGCCCGACAGTGTGGCGCTTACAGGAGCCGTGGCGCAGACGGCCAGGAATCTGACTAACATTTCCAATCTGTCCATCCTGCTGGTGAACGACGATAACGAACTGACAGTCTCGTCCTCTACCATCGGGTTGGAGCAGTTGTCGATCTCGTTGGCAAGCGAGGCTGCGTCGGCGCGAGAAACGAAGACCGAGTCGAGCGGCGACACCGCTGGATTTGCGGTGCCTTTGATCGCCGAAGGTCAGGTGCTCGGCGTGCTGCTCGCGAGCGTTTCGACGGCCGGCGACCGCGGATCGTCGTCCGCCCAGCTCGTCGAGACGCTGGCCACTCAGGTCGCGATCGGACTCCAAAACGCGACTCTCGCCAGGCAGAAGACCGATTTGGCAGCGCAGGAAGAGAGGGCGCGCATCGCCCGCGAGATCCACGACGGCATCGCGCAGGCGATATTCATGCTCAGCCTCCAGCTAGAAACCTCGGCAGAGCTCGCCGACCGCGGAGCGGAAGGCCTCTCGGACAGGCTTCGCCAAATGGTGGCGCTTTCCAAGGAAACACTCCTTGAGGTGCGGCACTACATCTTCGATCTGAAACCTTATCTCGCGGGCCAAAAGGGCGTCGGTGAGATGCTCGTAAATCAGGTCAACGAATTCAAACGAGTGTCGGGTTTGGACGCGTCGGTCGAGCTTTCGGGCGAGGAACGGCCGGTCTCGGTCTCTGCCGCAACCTGCCTCTACCGAGTCACTCAAGAAGTCTTGGCCAACGCACTCAAGCACTCCGGCGCGAACCACGTGCAAGTCACTCTCCGGTTCGACGGAGGCCATGTCGGGCTTGACGTCGTCGACGACGGACGCGGATTCGAGGTCGACGATGCGACGCTCGGCCATGGCATCGGCAACATCAACTCGCGCGTCACCGAGCTCGGCGGCAAGGTGGATCTGGTGTCGACGCCCGGCCAAGGCACGCGAGTACTCGTCGACCTACCCGTATAGCGATTACGAAAGCCGCCACGGCCGGAGAGGGCTCGCAGATGGAAGCGAACAAGATACGACTGATGGTTGTCGACGACCATGAGGTGGTGCGCACCGGTTTGCGCGCGATTCTCGAACCCGAGGACGACATCGAGGTCATCGCCGAAGCGTCGTCAGCCGTCGAGGCCGCCCGGCAAGCCGACGCTAATCAACCGAACGTGGTGCTGATGGACGTGCGAATGGAAGGCATGAACGGCATCGAGGCGTGCCGCCTCATCAAGAACGCCCACCCGGACATGGCCGTCTTGATGCTGACGTCGTTCAGTGAAGAGGAAGCCGTGACGTCGGCGATCATGGCGGGCGCGTCGGGATTCCTGCTCAAGAACGTTGGCCGGGCAGAACTGCTGAAGGCGATCCGCGCCGTCGGCAGCGGACAAAGCTTGCTGGATCCGGCCGTGACGCGATCGGTCATCGACCGGTACGCCCAACTCCTCGAATCGGAGCGCGACCGTGCCGTCGACGCAATCTCCGACCGCGAACGCGAAGTCATCACACTTGTTGCTCAAGGCATGACGAACCGGCAGATCGCTGAGAAACTGGTCATCAGCGAAAACACGGCCCGCAACCACGTGAGCCGCATCTTGGAGAAGTTGAACCTAACGCGAAGAAGCGAGGCCGCGGTGTTCGCGGCCCAGCACGGCCTGCTGCCGGAGGACGAGTGATTGTTGCGTGTGATCCAAACGGCGAAAGACGTTCTTGCAATTGTTATTTGGTGTGAAAATGGCTGCGCGGGGTGGGCCTGACAATCATAAACTAAATAGGTTAAATAGGTAGTGCTCAACGTTAGTCGCCAATTTGAGCCTTCCGCAAAAAGAGACGCCTCTGGATTTCTGCCGGCAACAGTGCCGGTTCAGCGGCCAGATTCTTCGGCTGCGGCCTCTGAAGGACATATTTCGCATGGCGCCACTTATTCTGTTGATCGCCATAAGGCAGAGCCCACTATCCAGTTGGTGCTCTGGCCCTTCAGGGCCAAGCCTAGCTTTAACGCTTTGAGACTGGGACCGGTCAACCATCTCCTGTCCGTTCGTGGTGAGCCCGTCGAACCACACCGAACCGGCACAACCAACGCCCAAATCGGATAACTAAGGAGCAACATTGAAACGAATCGGAATCGACGTAGGCGGAACATTCACCGATCTGGTCGTCTCGCGGGACGACCAACCCCTCCAGTTCTTCAAGACCCACTCGACGCCGGCTGATCCGTCGCTCGGCGTTTTGCAGGGACTGACCGACATCGCCGACGAGGCCGGCACGTCCGTGGAGGACCTCCTCGCCGATGTCGAACTAATCGTTCACGGCACCACGGTCGCGACGAACACGCTGATCGAGCGCAAGGGCGCGAAGGTCGGGCTGATCACCACCGAGGGGTTCCGCGACCTTCTGGAGATGCGCGAGGGCCTGAAAGAGGATCGCTACAACCTTCGCATGCAACCTGTCGAGCCGCTGGTGCCAAGATACCTCCGTGTTGGCGTGCCCGAACGGGTTCGCTCAGACGGTCAGGTGCACACTCCAATCGACTTGGACCGCCTTGAGGAAGAACTCGAAACGCTCAAAGCCGAGGGTGTCGATTCGCTGGCCGTCTGTTTCTTGTTCTCATTCTTGAACTCGGACCACGAACTCGCGGCCGAACAAGTGATTCGCCGGATCTTCCCCGATGCCTTCGTTTCGCTTTCGCATCAGGTGTTGCCCCAGATTAAGGAGTTCGACCGCCTCAGCACCACAACGCTCAACGCGTACGTCGGCCCTGCGCTGGGCAGCTACTTGTCTCGACTCCAATCCAGGCTCGGCGAAGACGCCGCGGCGTCGAAGGTGCTCGTCATCCAGTCGAACGGCGGGACGGCGCCCATCGCCGACTCGGTGTTGTTTGCGGTGCGATCCATTCTGTCGGGACCGGCTGGCGGCACGAAAGGCGCGGCGCACTCGGCGGTCGAGTCCGGAGAGCGGAACGTCATCGCGCTGGACATGGGCGGCACGAGCACCGACATATCGATAATCGAAGACGGCAGGCCTCACATCGCGGGCGACAAGTTCGAAGCGGGCTGGAAGATCGCGGTTCCGACAATCGACATCCACACGCTCGGCGCCGGCGGCGGCTCCATCGCCCGCGTCGATCTCGGCGGCATCCTGCGCGTCGGACCGGAAAGCGCCGGCGCCGACCCCGGTCCGGCATGCTACGGGCTCGGCGGTGAAGAACCGACCGTCACCGACGCGGCACTCGTCCTCGGCTGGCTCGATCCGGCGACGTTCCTCGGCGGACGAGTCGCACTCGACGTCGACCTGGCAACGCGAGCGATCGAAAACGGCGTCGCGATACAATTGGGCGTCTCGGTCACCGAGGCGGCGACCGGCATCTTGCGCGTCGTTTCAAACTCGATCGCGGAAGGGATCAGACTGGCGTCGGTCCGCAAAGGCCTCGACCCGCGCGAATTCTCGCTGGTCGCCTTCGGCGGTGCCGCGGGATTCGTGGCCGGACGTGTGGCCAAGGACATCGGCATATGCAAAGTGTTGGTTCCACAGGCGGCGCCCGTGCTCTCGGCGTACGGAATGCTGGCGTCCGATCTCCAGTACGACTATTCGCGATCCTATCCAGCCGGCCTCGACGACCTTGGCCTCGATGCCGCCCGCTCGCTGCTTCGAGACATGGAGGCCGACGGCCGGAGTCGCTTGGAGCGCAACTCAGTCGCTCCAGAACAGGTCAGAGTTGAGTTCAACGCCGACATGCGATACCTCGACCAGATCTACGAAGTAATGGTCCCCGTTCCGGATCTGGACCTGCCCGGGCCCGAGTTCAAGGAGGCGTGGGCTGAAAGTTTCCACGCGCGATTCGAGGAACTGTACTCGTACAGCCAGACCGACCAGGAAATCAGGCTCGTGACGTTGCGGGCCGCCGTGATCGGAACTCTGCCGAGCCTGCCCGAAACAGTGGTCGACGCTCGGACCGACGATGGCGGCGACGACGCCAACACGCGAAGAGCCAACATCGACGGATGGGCGGATATCGCGCTCCACGACGCGTCATCGCTGTCCGCTGGGTCTCGACTGGATGGACCGGCGATTGTCGAGTCTCAGTTCAACACGGTCATCGTCGGTCGCGACGATCAGGTGACAGTTAACGAGCACGGCACTCTCGTGATGGACGTCCTGATCGACGACGACAACGCGGCCGACTCCGACCTCATGGCGTCTCCGACCGATCCGGTCACCCTGGCCGTCGTCGGCAACCGCCTGGAGTCGATCGCCATCGAGATGATGGACGTGATGCTGCGGACTTCGATGTCGCAGATACTCAACTCCAGCCGGGACTTCTCGACAGCGATATTGGACCGCGAATGCAGGCTCGTCGCGCAGGGCGAGGGCATCCCAGTGCACGTCAGCGCGTTGCCCATCGCGGCGATGGCCGTTGCCGAGCGGTTCGGCGACGACATCCATCCAGGCGACATGTTCGCCCTCAACGACCCTTACGCCGGAGGCAGCCACCTCCCGGACGTCACGATAATCAAGCCAGTGTTCCAGGACGGGGAGCTGCTTTTTTACACCATCAACCGAGCGCATCACAGCGACATCGGCGGCGCGACCCACGGAGGGTACAATCCGGCGGCTTCCGAAATCTTCCAGGAGGGCATTCGAATTCCGCCGTTGCGCATTCACGACCGAGGCGCCCCTCGCGACGACCTGATGGACTTGATAGCCGCCAACGTCCGGCACCCTGAAAACTTTCTGGGCGACCTGAACGCCCAGATCGGTTCGGTGACCACGGCGGAGCGGCGAATCCGGGAGTTGCTGGACCACTATGACGCGGGTCCGCTAGTGGCGGTCATCGAGGGCATCCTGGCCGCGACCGAACGACAGGTGCGCGGTTTCATCTCCGAGTGGCCCGACGGCGTATACAAAGGCGAGTCGATGGTCGACGACGACGGGTTCGACGCCGTGATGGTCCCGATCAGAGCGGAGGTGACCATCAAAGGCGACTCGATGACCATCGATCTCAGCGAGTCCAGCCCACAGGTAACCGGGTTCATTAACAGCGCCTACGCGAACACACGGTCCATCGCCCACGCTGCGATCATGTACATGGCGCCGTACGACATGCCTAAAAACGAAGGATCGATGGGACCGGTCACCGTCATCGCCCCCAAAGGTTTGGTCGTGAACGCGCTGCCGCCCGCGCCGGTGTGCATGAGCACCAACCACTGCGCCGAAGAGATCGTCGAGGCCGTGTTCAAAGCGCTAGCGCCGGCCGTTCCCGACGCGATCAACGCCGGATTCTCCCGACGCTTGCGATACGCCATTTATGGCCGCGACCCGAGGACGGATCGAGAGTTTATCTGGCACTTTTTCATGGCACGAGGCGGCGGCGGCGCGTCACGCGGTTACGACGGATGGCCGAACGTCGGCGAGGTCAACGTCGCGGGCGGCATCCGGTCTCCTAGCGTCGAAGTAACCGAGGAGCGGTTCCCGTTGTTCGTGGTCAACCACGAGCTCAGGCCCGACTCCGCCGGTGCCGGTCAGTGGCGAGGCGGCCTCGGCGCGGTCTGCGAAATTATCTACGAAGGTGTGGACGGCGCCGCGATGAACACCGCGGGCGACGGCGTCGTGGTCCCGCCTTTCGGCCTGTTCGGGGCCGACGCCGGCATGCCGCATACGTACAGCCTTGTCAAGAACGGCTCGGAGAGGAAACTCGGATCGAAAGAAACAGGCATCGTCCTGAACCCAGGCGACCGCATCATCGCCCTGTCTTCGGGTGGGGGCGGCTATGGTGACCCAGCCGACCGCTCCGAGGAATCCCGAAACTGGGACACGATCAACGGCTACATGACGGAGGGGAACGGCGCTGGGTCTTGAACGAAGCCGGAAATGCGCATGAGTGGTGCTGCGGTCATTATGGAGATAAACGAATAAATGGCGCCGAACACACCATGTCATTCAGAGGCCGCAGCCGAAGAATCTGGTCGCTGAACACGGCTTTTTGCCTGACCAACGCCAAACGCTTCTATCTCTTCGGATCACTCAGCAACGTAAGAAACTTCGAGAACATCGTATTGGGTCAATGACAGTAACGGTTCAAGCGACTCTTGCGCGTGGGCGTCCCTTCGACAAGCTCAGGGCGAACGGATGAGTGCGTGGCTCACCATGGACGGATGCTCAGCATCGCGAGGAGCGTTGGGCACGATGTACTTGATTAATGAACATTACAACTAAGCCAACGAAACTATTCTGGCATCGCATGGAGAAAAGCGACATGGCACACACAGTCGACCGGAACTACCAGAGCAAGGCACGGAAGCCCGCCGACTTCAACGCGTTCTGGGAGGACGTTTTGGAAGATGCGGCCAAGGTTCCACTCGAACCTGAGGCCGTGCCGGAAGCGCTTCGATCGTCCGACGATATCGAAGTCTTTCAGGTCTTCTACAACAGCCTCGACAACGTCCGGATCGCGGGGTGGTACTGCCTACCCCGAGAGCGAAAGGGCCCGTTGCCTGCCGTCATGGTCGTGCCCGGATACCAGAGCGACCCGCCAATCACGAAAGAATGGGCGCGACGGGGATACGCGACGCTTTCGGTGGCGCCGCGCGGCAAGCTGCGCAGCAACCGGCAATTCAACCCAGGCTATCCCGGCCTTCTGACGTATGGGATCGTTGACCGAAACGCCTACTCGTATCGAGGGTTCTACGTCGACGCGTGGCGCGGCATCGACTTCCTGCTGTCGCGCGACGAGGTGGACTCGAGCCGGATAGGCGTCACGGGCAGCAGCCAAGGCGGAGTACTGACAATCACCACCGCGGCGATGCGTCCTGAGGTCAGGGCCGCCGCGGCAGGCGCTCCGTACCTGACCGGATTCCTCGACTCCATCGAGCTCACCCACACGTACCCGTACGAGGAGATCAACGACTACCTTCGACTTCACCCCGACAGTCGCGGTGAAGTCGAAGAGACGCTGAACTACTTCGACGGGATCAACTTCGCGGATCGGATCACGTGTCCGATTATCGTCAACGTCGGACTGCAGGACAACGTCTGTCCGCCGGAGACCGGCTTCGCGCTGTTCGACAAGATCGGCAGCGCCGACAAGCGCATGTATCCCTACGACGGCCAGGGTCACAGCGCGGGACGCGCGGAGCACGGACCGGTGATCGAGGCGTTCTTCGCTAAGCACCTGGCGTGAAGATATCTCAAACCCAGGCCCGAGGTCCGCAGGTGATTCGGACTCACACAATCGAAGCCTGGACGTGTTCGTAAAAACTCTGCCAACCATCGAGCCAACGCATTCACGTATTTAGGACGGACGACATGACGACAACGAGACCACCGGATTTCGACGATTATTGGGCGGCGGTTGCCGCCGAGCTCGGAGAACTCGACTCGCGGCCGGAGGTCGATCCGATCCCGATCAGGTCAACCGACTTTGCCGACACCTACAGCGTCCGATTGACCGGCATCGGGCCGTACCGCCTGTTCGGTTACCTGAGCATACCCAAGGGCGAGGGGCCGTTTCCGGCGATCTACTGGGCGCCAAAGTACGCCAGCGTACTCGAACCGGTGCCACAGGGGACTGCCAACGGAATCCGGAGTCGATACGTCACCTTCGCGTGCTCGGGCAGGGGGCAGCGAAACGCGGACCAGCCCTTCGCAGCGATGTTCCCGGGGCTCTTGACCGAAGGCATCGACGACTTCGAGAAATACATATTCCGCGGCAGCGAAGCTGACGCAGTGCGTGGATTGGAGTACCTAGCGTCTCGACCAGAAGTCGACCGATCTCGCGTCGTCGCCATCGGCAACGACACGGCGTTGATAGCGGCCGCCTTGGGCTCGGGAGCCACTCACGTGGTCTCGACCCCCGCGCTGTTCGTGGACACGATCGACAGCGCCGCCAAGACGTCGGCGTATCCGCTCGAGGAGATCAACGACTACCTCAGGCACAACCCGTTCAGTCAAGAGGATGTTCGTCGGTCGCTGAGCTACTTCGATTTGCGCTGGCACGCCCCGCGTTTCGCCGGGAAGTCGCTGCTCATGGCGGACGCGCCGGGCGGCGTTTTAGACGCAAGCGCCGTCAATGCCGTAGCGGCCGCGCTGCCTGGCGACTCGACCGTCCACGAGTCGGAGAATTCCAGCTACAAAGACGGTTTGTATATCGAGCAGTGGGTCACGGAGCAGTTCGGTTTCGTGGAACCGATCGTGCCGGAGCACTGGGGATGAATACAATCATCACGAAAATCGAAAACGCGGCATTTATCATCACGGTTGATCCGGGCCGTCGGATCATCGGCGACGGCACGATATTGATCGAGGGCAATCGCATCGTGCGAGTTGCGAAGGCCGACGAGCTTCGCGACCCGCCCGCCGACCGCGTGATCGACGCCTCGGACATGGTCGTGACGCCGGGGTTCGTCAACGGCCACATGCACATCAGCTACGCCCACGCCACTCGCGGCATCTTCCCCGACGACCTGGGTCCCGAGTACCTTCCGAACGTGTTCGCACTCCAGTCCGCAATGTCGGAGGAAGAAGAGCGTCAGACGTCGCTCCTGGCCCTCACCGAGCTGGTCAAGCACGGGACGACGACGCTCGTGGATCCGGGCAGCACCAAGCACATCGACGCGTGCATGTCCGCGTATGAGGATTCGGGATGCCGAATCGTGATCGGCCGGCACGTCACGGACCGCGCGAACCCGATGAATCTGCCTGTGTACTCAACTGCCGAGGCCGTCGAGATCACGCGGCGTACAATCGAGGAGTTCGACGGCCGTCTCTCGGGCAGAATGCGGGCATGGGCGATGCCGTTCTCGCCCGATTTCTCCACTGACGAGCTGCTTCTGGAGTGCCGTCGCCTGGCCGACGAGAGCGACACGCGGCTGACGCTGCACTTCAACCTGAGCCGAGCGACGACGGCGGATTACGTCAGCCGGTACGGCGTCTCGCCGGCTCGGCGTCTGGCCGACATCCGCGTCCTGGGCCCGAACGTGACCCTCGCGCACGCTCTCGGCATTTCTCGAGAAGACGTCGACGTCATCGCCGACTCGGGAGCGAGCGCCGTCATGTGTCCGACCGCCGCGATCAAAGGCGGCGCAGGGATGACGAGCTCGGCGCTGCTCCCCGAGCTCCTGGAAGCAGGTGTCGCGGTCGGCCTCGGCACCGATGCGGGAAACAACTCGAACCTCGTCGAGACGATGCGCTCGATGTATCTGTCGGCCGTTCTTTACAAGGACGGCCGCCGCGACGTCGGGCAGATCCCGGCGGAGACTGCCGTCGAACTCGCCACGCTACGCGGAGCGGAGGCGCTCGGCCTCGGAGACGAGATCGGATCCATCGAGGAAGGCAAGCTGGCCGACCTCGTCCTGTTCGACACCCGGCGGGTTGAATGGCGAACGCTGTTCCGTCCTGTAAGCAACCTGGTCTACAACGCAGACGGTCGCAGCGTGCACACGGTCATCATCGACGGTCGAGTCGTCGTCGAAGATCACACGCCGAACTTCGTCGACGAGTGGGAGCTTATCCAACGCGTGCAGCGAATTGGCGAGGACATGCTCGCTCGCACCGGCACGCGCTTTCCGTCTCGCTGGCCGATCATCTAGGCCAAAGCGACCGGACGGCTCGGGCATCGGCAAGAAATGTCGGTTCGTGTTGACAGAATGCAGGGCGATTGCGCGAGTTATTGTGGATCGGTATCGGACCGCCGTCAAACACGATCACGGGCGTCATCTGAATGCGTTGTGTTCAACGCTTTCCTCAATGCCGAGCCTTCTGTGGATCGACAGGCATTCGATGTCTGTTGGGCAAGGACGCATATTCTGCGACTAGATTCTTCGGCTGCGGCCTCTGAATGACAATTTCCGTTCGACACCGTTTAGTCTTCGTCCGCCGTAATCGGGTTCCAAGGACGGAGCCCTGGCGGGGTGTGGGGTGTCCCCACAATAGTTCCGCGGGCGGGCGGGCGGGTACCGACTAAATTGGCAACTGAAACCTTTTACGGATCTCCCAGTCAAATTTGGTTCAGATTGTGACCAGAGTAGTAGGCCTGTCTGAGTGAGAAATCCGGTCGCACTGTCGCTCGTTGAGAGTCGGACCGAGGTCACGATAGCCGGGAGCGAACTCACCGTCGAATTCATGGACAACTCGTTGCGGTCGGTATATGATTGCTTCTGCAAATGTTTGCAGGAGCAATAAATGAGTTGTGAAAGCGCCACGGCGCTGGCTCTCAAAGAGTCCGGCCATCGGCCCACGCCGCAACGCCTCATGATACTGTCCGCCGTGCGCCACACGCCGGGACACGTCACCGTGGCTCAGATCGTCGAGCAGGTTAAAGAGTCTTACCCGTTCATCGATCCGTCGACGGTGTACAGGACCCTGGCCGTCCTGAAAGACGAACGCCTGGTTTCCGAAACGGACATGGGCGCCGCCGAGGCCGTGTACGAGTGGATTGGCCAGACCCGACATCACCATCTGATCTGCCGCGTGTGCGAGGGCGTGACTTCGTTTGAGGATCGCCACCTGGACGGAGTAGGCGAACATATTCGACAGAACCATGGTTTCGAGGCGGATCTCGACCATTTCGCGATATTCGGGGTATGCGAAGATTGCAGCGCCGAATCGGCGCATGCTTGAAGACACATGCAAAGATTGCAAACGTTGAGGCGCTCCTAAAGGGCTGGACGGCGGTGTAGATGTGGAGGAAAGTCCTAGTCATGGAAATTGAATCCGGCGCACTGGCGGCTCTGACCCTGGGATTCCTGTTGGGGCTGAAGCACGCCACCGACGCCGACCACGTCGTCGCGGTGTCGACCATCGTCTCCGAGTACAGGAACGCCTGGAGAGGGATCTGGGTCGGGGCCTCCTGGGGACTGGGACACACGACCCCTTTGCTGGTCCTTGGCATCATCATTTTGGCATTCAAAGAAGTGGTTCTGGACCGGTACGAAACCATCGCCCCCGGATTCGAGTTCGGCGTGGGAATCATGTTGGTGTTCCTGGGAGTCCAGGTGTATTGGAATCTGAAGCGCGCTCGCCTGCACGTTCACGAGCATGTCAGCGACGTCGAAGCGCCCCACGTCCACCTGCACGGCACCCACAATGCGTCCTCCAGTCCCGATGTCGAAGAATCCCATGGCTTCATAAATCCGGGGAAGCCCTTCTTTCGGATGAAATCATACGTCATAGGCGTCGTGCACGGCCTCGCCGGAAGCGCTGCCGTGATGCTTCTGATCCTGCCCAAAGTGTCGTCGTTTTCCGCGGGAGTCGGATACCTTCTCCTCTTCGGGGTAGGCACTATGCTGTCGATGGCTGGAATCACCCTGTTGTTGGGAATACCCTTTGCGGTCACCGGAGGATTCAACCGGCTCAGTCAAGTCGTCTCCGGAGTTGCCGGCGCGGTCAGCGTGCTCTTTGGCGTGGGGCTGATGTCCGACATCGCTCTCGGAACCGAGCTCATCCCGTTCTGATTCGCGGTCGAGATCGTTCAGACGAGTGAATCGGATCTGGTTGCCGAGGCCCCGAAACGCCGCTGTCTTCAGTGGATGTCGCTTCAACCCTAAAGACCGCCGATGTAATTGCCCGCCACTCTTTGCACGACTGCCCAATCAACGCCAAATAAGATCGACCGGGAGCATCGTGCGGTGTCTTTCGCTTGCGGCAGAGTTGGTGCGTCAATTGGTGACGCGTCGGTTTGACTGTCCCCTCGAAATGCAACGGGCGCAATGCCCACCCGCTCGCCCTCGAGGGGTCTGATGATTTGGGGGCACATCCCCCAATCACCCTGCCAGAGGGTAGCGCCCCTCTGGACTCACTTCACGTGCTCTTCGCATGATCAGCTTGGGGTTGCAAAGGGCAAAGCCTCTGCCGGGGAATTGAGGTGTCCCCAAGTAACCTTTCGGGCGGGCGGGACAGAACACCACCGGAACGAGGTTCATGCCCACTTCCGGAATCCGGGGCGTGCTGAGCCGGTTTCACCGAACCGCCAATGCCTCACAATCTCTGAGGTCGGTGAGACGCCCCAAAACGCCACTCTATCCCCATCACTCAACGAGCAGAACAAATGATCGATAGATAATCACGGCCCATTGGCGGAAAATGCTTATATCAGTGTCTGTTGCAGATTCGATGCCATGGCGTTCACAGCATGAGCGCGGAATTGCGATAAACACAACAAGGTCTTCAGATACAACAAAACGCTCGAGAACTGGTCATGACCAACATCGCCATAGCCGATCCGAAAGACGCAACCGATCGCCTTGAGAACGAGGCGGCGATGGCGCGGTTGTGGGCCGAGTCCCCTCGGATGTGCGACGTTCTCGAGTGCGCCGACGGCGCCCGGTACAAGATCGTCCACCCCGGTGTGCAGAACTCTGCGGCCGGTCCCGATTTCCGTGGAGCTGTCCTCGTCGATCAGGACGGCCATCGGATGACGGGCGACATCGAGTTACACCTCGCGGCACGGGACTGGTACTCCCACGGCCATCACAGGGACGGAGGTTACAACGGCGTCGTCCTCCACGTTGTAATCAATCGAGCGGCCCGCGAGACGTCACGACAGTCGTCCGGCGTCTACGCCCCGATCGCGGTGCTGTCCACCGATCCGCGCCCGACGATCTCCGCCGACGCCGTGTCGGCTGGCGTGTTCGACGAATGGGACCGGGACAGGATCGGCGATCTGCTCGATTCGCTCGGCGACCAGCGCTTCCTCGACCGCGGCAGAGGTTTCCGCATACAGATGGAGTCGGGCGCCGATCCCGACCAATGCGCGTACGAAAGCGTCCTCGAAACGATGGGCTACTCGTCCAACACCAAGCCGTTTCGCCAACTCGCCAACGCCGTGCCCTACGCCGAGTTCTCCCGGTTGGTCGACGAACCCGCGGGCACACGCGTGGCTGGGATCACGGCGCTCTTAGCCAACGCCGGCGGTTTGATGGGACACATGGCGCCCGGCGCCGAGAGAAGACAGCTCGAGAGGCTCGCCAGAAAACTCGGTCGCCCGAGGAAGACCGCAACGCCGGAGTGGCGGCTGTTCCACGTCCGTCCGGTCAATCATCCGGCGAATCGTTTGAGGGGCGCGGCGGCTCTGCTTGCCCGGACGGTTCGATCGGGCTTGAGTTCCGTTCTCGCGGGCGTGCTGTTGAGCGACAGCCCTGAACGGCTCACGAAATTCCTGCAAAAGCCCCCGTTCATTGGCCTGAGCGGGGCATCGGAGACGGCGGTAAACGTGGTCCTTCCGCATCTATTCGCCATGGGCGCGACGGGAGTAGACCAGGCCCTTTGCGACGCGGCGATGACGGCGTACAGGGAGGCCAAGGTCAGGTCGTCCAACGGCTCAGCGATGCGCTTTGCTCGGAGTGTGGGCATCCCGACGGACCGCGGCTTCGTCTCGTCGGCAAGGCGGCAACAGGGGGTGCTGCACCTGTAAAGGCGCCTGCCAGACCTACTGGACTCCAACGGGACGCTGCGCGCAAGCCGCTATCTGATCGAGTCGAGCAACGCCCGAACGGCTGCGATCTCCCGCCCTTCACGGACCGGGCTAAACACCGACAGGGCAGTCTCCAGGTCGGCGACGGCCTTTGCGGTTTCGCCCTCGTCAATGTAGAGCCGAGCTCGGGCGACGTACGTCGGACCGTACTCCGGTTCGAGACCGATTGCGGTGTCGAAGTCCTTGAGCGCCAAGCCCAATCTTTCGTCGCCGTAAAAAGCGAGGCCGCGGCCGTGATAGGCGCGAGCGAATTCGGGAAGCTTCCTGATGACCAGTCCGAACGCGGCTATCGAGTCGTCGAACTCCTGGACCTCGAGCAGCCGCACGGCCCGGCTGTACTCAAACAGCGCGGCGATTTGAGGCGTCGCGGTCGGAGAAGGCTCCGGCGTCGGTGTGGCGGTGGGTTCGGGCGTCGAAGTCGGCTCCGGTGTGGCGGTTGGCGGCGCCGGCGTAGCCGTGGGTTCAGGCGTCGCGGTTGGCGGCGGGGGAACGGCGGTCGCGGTGGCCGTCGGCGTCGGTTCCGGCGTCGGCTCCGGTTCGGGGTCGAAGCAAGCAGCCAGTGTCAGCATAGCGACGACGAGGAATGCCGCCAATGTTCGGCCGGCGTTGACGTTTTGCATCTGACCTTGCCATGTCTGGACGAACCGGTTCATCTATTCCACCCTCATCGCGCACGACGTCGGTTGGCGCCGACATGCCTGAGTATCGCTGCCGAAACGGAGCGTAGCGAGTTCCGGGCGTGAGACCGAGTCGAATTGGACGGCGGTCTCTCCGTCAGGCCGCCGGGATTCTGTCCTGCGTCGGGGCTTCCGCTCGCATGACAATAATTCTACCACCGACGCCTGCGCGCCGTTTTCACTCTCGCCACTACTTGACAACCCATCCCCCTGAGGCCCGACAATCGGTGGGTCGGCCAGGCGGCGGACCGGCACACAATCATCGGGTTAATTGAGGAGAGACGCTTTGATACGAAGTTTGGACGGCATTTGGCCCAAGATTCATCCGACAGCCTACATCAGCGAGGCGGCGTACGTGGTCGGCGACGTCGAAATCGGCGAGGGCTCCAGCCTTTGGCCAGGGACCGTGGTTCGGGCCGACATGGGCAAGATCACGATCGGTAAGTTCACCTGTGTTCAGGACAACTCGGTCGTCCACGGCGACGACGACGTGGTCATCGGCGACAACGTGGTAATCGGGCACCGGGTGCTGTGCCACGCTAAGAACGTCGGTGACCGTGCGCTTCTCGGCAACGGCGCGGTGATCAACGACGGCGTAGTGATCGGCGACGACAGCGTCCTGGCGTCCGGAACGGTCGTCCTCGACAATATGGAAGTCGCCGCGCGGTCCATCGTTGTTGGCATTCCGGGCCGTGTGCGCGGCGAGATTCAAGAGCGCCACGTCGAGCTCACGAAGTACTACTGCGACATCTACATCCACAAGGCCGAGCGGTACAAGAAGCAGGGGAACCTAGAGTCGGAACGACCGTAAAACGCGGAGAGTGGTAAGGCTTGGCCGTGAACCGCCAGAGCACCGTCGCCTGCCGCTGGTTCCTTCGAAGACATCGGAGGGTCCGTTGAACAACTGGCGGCCTGGCTCGTGGAACCGCCGGCGGCATGTGAGCCTTGACGCGCAACGGCTTGATTCAGGCCGGTTCGGAGGCCGCACCTGCCAAACTGCCATGAGTGGGTCAGCGTCCGAGGCACATCTCCCGGCGGCGCCTACACCTCTGCTTTTTTGAGAGGCACTGCACGTCAGAGGAATCCAGAGGGTCCTACTCTGGCAAGGGGCTTGGGGGATGTGCCCCCAGGCACAAAACCCATGCGGGCGGGCGGGTGGGCACGACAACCCTGCCGATACCGAGCCGGCAGTCGATGCGGTTGTTCGCCGTCTGACCCACGATCCCAGTGTTCGAGCCGTCTTGGCGCCCTGACTGGCGGCAGGCGCGGCTCTTCCCGATGCACGGCGAGCCACAAAGCTCGACGACGCTACCCGAGTTTCTCGAAGCGCACCGCGCAGACCTTGTACTCGGGAATCCGTGACGCCGGGTCCAGCGCCGCGTTGGTCAGGAAGTTGGCCGCGTGCTCCTGAAGTTTCACGAACGGCACGAACAACTCCCCGGGTCGCTGGTTGTCGGAGTATCGGGCGCGGGCCTCGAGATCGCCTCGTCGCGACCGAATCCGCACCCACTCGCCGTCTGTGATGCCGTACTTGTCGCCGTCATCTGCATGGATGGCGATTTCGAGCTCGGGCACGCGCTCAAGCAGCGTCGGTGCCCGGCGTGTAAGCGTTCCGCCGTGCCAGTGGTACAAGATTCGACCCGTGTTCAGGATCAGCGGGAACCGCTCCGACGGCATCTCTTCGGCTGGCGGGCCTTGATCGAAGGCAACGAACTTCGCTCGCTGTCCGCGCGGGAAATCGGACTCGTAAAGGTATCGAGTGCCCGGATGGTCGGCGTCCGGGCAGGGCCACTGTATCCCGCCTTCGTTGTCGAGGCGGTCATAGCTGAGACCGGCGACGATCGGCATGACTCCCGCCATCTCGTCGAATATCTCGGACGCGTTTTCGTAACTGAACTCTTTCTCCAGGCCCAGGCCAAGGCGCGCCGATAGCCTGCGTCCCAGATCCGAAAGAATGTCCCAGTCCGGGCGGCTTTGGCCGACCGGCGGGACGACCTGACGGACGCGTTGCAAGCGTCGCTCCGAGTTCGTGAACGTGCCTTCTTTTTCCGCGAACGACGCCGCAGGTAGAACCACGTCCGCAAGCATAGCCGTCTCGTGCAGAAACAGATCTTGGACGACCAGGAAGTCTAATTTGCGAAAAGCCTCATCGGCGTGGTTGAGATCGGGTTCGCTGAGGAGGGGGTTTTCGCCGACGACGTAGGCGGCTTGCATGCGACCGTCGTGCATGGCCTCGATCATGTCCGTGACCGCCATGCCGGGCTTCGACGGCAGGCTGCCGCCCCAAGCGCGCTCGAAAGCCGGGACCGTGTCCTCGCCGATGACCTGGTAGCCGGGCAGGAAGTTCGGTAGTCCGCCGATGTCGGAGCACCCCTGGACGTTGTTCTGGCCCCGCAACGGGGAGATGCCCGAACCCGGGCTGCCGAGCTGGCCTGACACGAGCGCCAGGTTCACCAACCCGTGAGCGTTGGCGGTGCCGTTCGTGTGCTGGGTGACCCCCATGCCCCAGATCAGGCACGATCCGGAGAACGGTGGCGACGCGAAGAAGCGAGCGGCGCGGACGATGTCGGCGGCCGGCACACCTGTGATGGACTCGGCGTACTCCGGCGTGTACTTGTCGATGACGCTCCGCCACTCGTCGAAGCCCTCGGTCCGGTCCGCGATGAATCGCTTGTCGGCCAAGCCTTCGTCGAGGACGGCCTTGGCGACGGCGTTCAGGAGCGCCACGTCCGTACCGGGTCGTGGTCGCAGCCAGACCTCGGCCAGGTCGCACATCTCGGTGCGGCGCGGATTAATGACGATCAGTTTGGCGCCTCGCTCGACGATCGCCTTGCGAATGCGCGCGCCGATGACCGGGTGGTTGGAGCTGGGGTCGGACCCGACCACCATCAGGCAGCCGGCGTCCTCGTAGTCGGCATACGAGTTGCTCGTTGCCCCGCTGCCCAGCGAGGCCATCATCGCCACGACAGACGACGAGTGGCACAAGCGGGCGCAGTGATCGATATGGTTGGACTTCATCAAGAGCCGCGCGAGCTTCTGCTGAACGTAGCCGTCCTCGTTCGTCGCCTTCGCCGAGCACAGCGTGCCGAACGAATCACCGTCGTAACCGGCCAGCCGGTCCGCGACGTAGTCGAGCGCCTCGTCCCACGACGCTGGCGTCAGCTCGCCGTCAAGGCGTATCAACGGCTCGGTCAACCGGTCTTCGTGGTTGACGAATCCAAAACCGAACCGGCCTTTGACGCACAGGCGGCCGAGGCTCGATTGGTTTTCAGGGTCTTCCAGAACTTCGATGATGCGGTTTTCGGAATCGACCTTCGCTTTGATTCCGCAGCCCACTCCGCAGTACGGGCAGGTGGTGTCGACGACGCGGGCCGGTTGCTCGACGGGCGACTTCAGGCGGATGGCGCCGGTCGGGCAGACCGACAGGCACTGGCCGCAGGACGTGCATGCGCTCTCGAGCAGCGGCAGGTCGAACGGTGTGGCGACTTTCGTGTCGAAGCCTCGGTGCGCGAAGCTGATCGCGCCGATGTGCTGGACCTCGTTGCATGCCGTGACGCACCGCTCGCAGAGGATGCATCTGCTATGATCGAGCACGAAGAACGGCGTCGAGTCGTCGGTTTCGTACGTGCGGCGCTCGCCTTCGAAGCGATCGCCGGAGACGTTCAGTTCTCGGGCCCACTTGCCCAGTTCGCAGGCGGAATCGGGGCCGTCGTGGGGGCATTCGGAGTCGTGGTCGGAGAGCAGGAGCTCGACGACGAGCTTTCGCGCCCGCGCGGTGCGCTCGTTGTCCGTCTCAATGGTCATGTTGTTCGTGGCTTGGGTCGAACAGGATGCCGTCAGCGTCCGAGCGCCCTCGACGCCGACGACGCACAGACGGCACGCGCTGGACGCGGGCAAGTCTTCGCGGTAGCAAAGGTGCGGGATGTCGATTCCAGCGGTCTTAGCCGCCTCCAGGATGGTCGCGCCGTCCGGGACGACGACCTCTTGGCCGTCGATTTTGAGCTTGATCTCAGTCATCGGCTCGTCCTCCCGGCGCGCACGAGCGCTCGGTCGCCCATCGCCAATACTTCGGGAACAGGTTCTCCCGAGATGACCCTCACCGCGTCGAACCGGGGCGGACACGCCAGCACGCAAACGCCGCACTTCGTGCAGAGCTCTCGGTCGATGACGTGTATCACGTCCTTGTCGCCTTCGATCGCGTCGACCGGGCACTGCCGCATGCAGATCAGGCACGCCTGGCACTTCTCCGGGTCGATGTAGAACTCGATCAGCTCCTCGCACACACCGCCTGAACACCGTCCGTTGACGATGTGGTCCTCGTACTCGTCGCGGAAGAAGGCCAGGGTCGTTAGCACCGGGTTCGGCGCCGTCTGGCCGAGGCCGCACAGGCTGCCGTCTTTGGTGCCTTCGGCGAGCTCGACCAGCAGGTCGATATCGCCTACTCGGCCTTTGCCCTCGGTGATGCGGGTCAATATCTCCAGCATCCGCTTGGTCCCGATTCGGCATGGGACGCACTTGCCGCATGACTCGACCTGCGTGAACGCCAGGAAGAACCGGGCGGTGTCCACCATGCAGGTGTCCTCGTCCATGACGACGATGCCTCCGGAGCCCATGATTGCGCCGATGGACTCGAGCGCCTCGTAATCGAGCGGCAGATCGAGGTGCTGGTCCGGAACGCAGCCGCCGGACGGTCCGCCCATCTGCACGGCTTTGAACGCCCGCCCGCGCGGGATGCCGCCGCCTATGTCGTAAATTACTTCGCGCAGCGTGATGCCGATAGGGACCTCGACCAGGCCGGTGTTTTCGATCTTTCCGGCCAGCGAAAATATCTTCGTGCCCTTGCCGCGCTCGGAGCCGACCTCGGAATACGATTCCGGGCCGCGAAGGATTATCAGCGGCACGTTGGCGAACGTTTCGGTGTTGTTGATGTTGGTCGGCTTGCCCCACAGGCCCGACTGAGCGGGGAAGGGAGGTCTGGGACGAGGAACGCCACGCTGGCCCTCGATAGACGCCATTAGCGCCGTCTCCTCGCCGCACACGAACGCTCCCGCGCCTTCGCGAATCTCGATCTCGAAGTCGAATCCGGAACCGAGTACGTTCGGTCCGACGAGTCCGAGCTCGCGCGCCTGTTCGATGGCGGTTTTAAGGTGTCGCACGGCGATCGGATACTCGGCCCTAACATAGATGTAGCCCTTGCCCGCGCCCATGGCATATGCAGCGATGGCCATGCCCTCGAAAATCGCGTGCGGGTCGCCCTCGAGCACCGCGCGGTCCATGAACGCGCCGGGGTCTCCCTCGTCGCCGTTGCAGACGACGTACTTCGTGTCGCCGGGCGCGCTTCGTACGAACCCCCACTTCATGCCGGTGGGGAAGCCGGCGCCGCCACGTCCTCGGAGACCTGAGTCGGTAACCTCTTTGACGATCTCTTCGGGCGACATGTCGAACAGCGCCCTCGCCAGGGCCGCGTATCCGTCGCGAGCGATGTAATGCGAGATGTTAGTCGGGTCGATGACGCCGCAGTTTCGCAGCACTCGCTTTGTCTGACCCTTGTAAAATGGCACTTCGCCGGCCTCGACGACCCTCTGCCGGCTCTCGGGGTCGCGATACAGCAACCGGCCGATCGCCTCGCCGTCACGAAGCGTTTGCGTCACGATGGCGGACGCGTGTTTGGGGCTTAGCTCCTGGTAGAAAATCCCCTGTGGCTCGATGGAAGCAACCGGCGCCTTGGCGCAGAATCCCTGGCAGCCAGTCTCGCGGACCTCGATCTGGCCGTCCAGTCCCTCGTCGGAGATCGACGCGATCAACGCGTCTCTGAGCTCGTCCGCGCCCTGGGCACGGCATCCCGTCATGCAGACAGAAACGCGGGTTCGCGTCGCGTCCATTTCACCCGCCAATCGGACGCTCAACTCCCTAAGTTCCCCCATGCCATTCAGTCTCGCCATCAGCCTTGCTCACTTTGGGCGGCATAGCTCTTGACGATTTCGCGTGCTTCGACCGGATCGAGTTTGCCGTGGAACGAGCCGTCGACTACCACCACGGGCGCCAGGAAGCACGTGCCGACGCAGGCGACTGTTTCGAGCGAAAACTGCATGTCCTCGGTCGTGCCGTCTTGCTCGATGCCTAGGTGGTCGGCGAGCGTCGACAAGATGTACGAGCTGCCGCGCACGTGACAGGCCGTTCCACGACAGACCTGGACGATGCTCCTACCGCGCGGCGTCAGATAGAACTGAGAGTAGAAGGTGGCGACGCCGTAGATCCGGTTGAGCGGGATCTGTGCGGAGCGAGACAGGCGAGTCAGGACCTCTTTCGGAAGATACCCGTAAGCCTGCTGCGCTTCCTGCAGCATGGTAATGAGGGCGTCGTCTTGAGACCGATGTCTATCGACGATCTCGTCGACGGACGAGAGATCTAATTGGGTGGTCAATTCGGCACTCCTGAAATGGCGTCATTGGTTGCAAATTGGTTCCACGAATTGCGGAGCGTGCTGAAGCGAGGCGGTGGTTCGACTGGATCATCACGAACGGAAAGACATGTTGCGTTCGCCCGGCGGACGATGCACGCGAAAGTACTGGTTCGCTTCAAGCCAAGGGTGAAATTTGTACGGTGGTCGGGCGTTCCGTAGGGGAGGGTTTCAAACCCTCCTGCCAGGTTCCGCCACCATGATCGTTTGTTGCGCGGGTACAACGTGCTCATCTGTTTGTTCGCGGAAGTTATCCACGCAACGGACCGGGAGGGTTTGAAACCCTCCTCTACGAAGTCGGATCGCGAAGCTGTCTGTCGTGGGTAGGATCGCGTTGCACGACTATAGGCCAACCGATTGGAATGCAGCTGGGTGTTCGCCCAGGGCCTGAAAGCAATCACCGTTGCTTGGAAGTTGAGACGCATCGAGACCCCGGCGTCGTCGGGACTTGTCGAAAGGTTGTTGAACGATCCTTCACTATTGAGCGAGCCACCAAACTCGTACACGAGCACGCAATCGTAACGAGTCATCGCGCAGTGTGCTCGGCCGCGGCCAACGCACGCGCGCGGTCGAGATCGGCCTGGGTGTTGACGTTGAAGAAGCTGAAGCGGTCGGGGTCGATCGCTTCGACCTCGCTCTGCCGCAACCGGGCGATGCGAACGTCGCCGAAGAAGCTGGCGATCTTGAGCTCGTCGGCGTCGAGCCGGGACTTGATGTGCGGCAAGCATGATCTTGAGTATGCCGCGTGGGTCGGTTCAGGTCGGTCGTCGAGGTATGGAACCACGGCGTCGTGTCCATGTCGCTCGTTCAGGATGCGTCTCAACAGCGGTAGGCTCAGAAACGGCATGTCGCACGCCACGACAATGCACCAGTCCGTTTCTGCCGCGCTCAGACCGGAGTAGATTCCTCCGAGCGCGCCTTTGTCGGGAAAGACGTCGGTCACGCCTCGCGCCCACGACGGCAGTCCGAGTTCGTCGGATCGATCGACGTCGCCGAACACGACCACCGCTTGTTCCGCAACCTCTGCGAGTCTATCCAGCACGCGCTCGATCAGCGAACGCCCGTCGACCTGCTCAAGCGCCTTGTTGCGCCCGAGCCGCCTGCTCATACCGCCCGCGAGGACGACGCCTGTGATCTCCGACGATCGCTGCATTCCCATAACAGAATTCAGGCTAACACAACGTTGACGAGGCGACTATGAAATAGGTATGAAAATGGCTTTGGAGGTCAGCCCGCAGGTGAAGAATCTGGTCGCAGAACACACCATGCCGCCCGAAAGACCCCAGATGCTTCTTTTTCGCCGGGACGGCCGCAGGGCAAGAAACGTTGAGCACAAGGTACATGGTCGGCGACCATCAGACCCGGAGCGACGCTTGCGTGTGGGTGACCCCTCGACAGGCTCAGGGCGAACGGATGGGTGCGTGGCTCATCATGGACGGATGCCCTCATCACGAGCAGCGTTGAGCATAACTTGTTAACTTGAGGACGATCAGGGGCATGCCCAGTGCCCAATCCTCGAAACGGCGGTGGCAGCCCCCGCAAATAATCTCATGCCACCGGTGCGCAGCCGCCCCGCACGCCGTCGACCGGCGTTCGTGACACTACAGCCCGAGAATGTTCCCGTCGTCGTCGACATCCAGCTCGCGAGGCGATCCCGGCAGGCCTGGCATCGTCATCATGCTCCCGGCGATCGGGTAGATGAACCCAGCGCCCACCGACGCCCTGACGTCGGACACGTCGAACGTGTAGCCGGAAGGGCGGCCCTTGAGTGCGGCGCGGTGAGAAATCGACAGGTGCGTCTTGGCCATGCAGACCGGCAGGTTGCCCCATCCTCGCGCCTCGTACTGCCGCAGAAGCCGGCGGGCGGGCAACGCCCATTGGACGTTGTCGGCGTTGTAGACAAGCTTGGCTAGAGCCGAGACCTTCTGTTGTATCGGAGAATCGATGTCGTATGCGTAGGTGATCTCGGGGTCGCCGCCGGAGGTGGCGTCGATGAGCGCTTGCCCGAGCTCGATGGCGCCGTCGCCGCCTTCGGCGAACACGCGGCTTTCGACCGCCGAATGGGCGCCCGCTTCTTCGGCGGCGCGCTTGACGATCGCGGTCTCTTCCGGTGTGTCGGTCGGGAAGTGGTTGAGCGCCACAACCACCGGCAACCCGAACGACTTGATCACGCAGATGAGGTGAGTCAGATTAGCCGTGCCTTTCCGAGCGGCTTCCAGGTCGGGGGTGTCGAGGTCTCGCGGGCGAACGCCTCCGTGATACTTCACGGCCCTGACCGAAGCGACCAGCACCGCGGCGCTCGGCTCGAGACCGTTGAACCTCGCCTTGATATGCATGAACTTCTCGAAACCGAGATCCGCGCCGAACCCGGCTTCCGATAGCACGTAGTCGGCGTACCCGAGCGCGAGCCGGTCGCCGACGACCGAGCTGCAACCGTGGGCGATGTTGCCGAATGGGCCCGCGTGCACGATGACGGGTTGTCCCTCGGTGGTTTGTACGAGGTTCGGCTGTACGGCGGTCCGCAGCAGGGACATCATCGAGCCGACGGCTTTGACATCGGTCGCCGTCACGGGTTCGTCGCCCGCGTACCCAACGACAATACGGCTGAGGCGCTCGCGCAAATCCGTCAAGTTCCGCGCCAAGGCAAGGATTGCCATGATCTCCGACGCGGTGACGATGTCGAAGCCCGTCTCGCGAACCGGCGCGTTGTTCGACCCGCCGATGCCGGTGACGATGGTGCGCAGGGCGCGATCTTCGACGTCGGTGACGCGCCGCCAGGCGATGCCTTCCGGATGGAATCCGGCAATCTGACCGCGCTGGGCCACGTTGTCTGTGAGTGCGGCGAGCAGGTTGTGAGCCGAGCCGACGGCGTGGGCGTCGCCGGTGAAGTGTATGTTGACTTCGTCGTTGGGCTCGACAAGCGCCTTGCCGCCGCCGGTTCCACCGCCCTTGATGCCGAATATCGGTCCGAGCGACGGCTCCCGAAGCGTCGCGACCACTTTCTTGCCAAGCTTGCCGAGTCCCTGTGTTAGACCGACGGCCGTAGTGGTCTTGCCTTCACCCGCGGGCGTTGGCGTCATTCCCGTGATCACGACCATTTTGCCTTGCTTGCCGGTCGATCGAATGGCGCTCAGGTCGATTTTGGCTTTGTATCTTCCGTAGGGCAACACAGCGTCGCGCTCGAGACCCAGCTCGTCGGCTACATCCAATATCGGGCGCATCGATTGTCCTCCTGACGGGATTTTCAGTAATTTGTCCGCGAGATTGTAGCATAGGCGTCGTGAAATCGACGCAGCCAAGGTCCGTGAGGCACAATCTCCGCAGGGACTATGTCAATCCCAGGCGAATACGGGCTTGCCGGTCGTCGCGGTGTCGAACAACGCGAACGCTTCTTTCGCGTCGGCCAAGTCGAATCGCTGCGTAATCAGGTCGCTGAGCGGCAGTCCGCGGTCAACGGTGAAGTTGGCGAGCTCCTTCAGCGTGTGCGTGCTGAACGTCCACGAGCCGTGTAACGTGAGCTGGCGGTGAATTACGTCCGGCGTCGGCATCAGGCTGACGGTCCCACCCTCGCCGACGAAGCATGCACGGCCCCAGATTCGGGTCGAGCGCACCGTGTTTTGTCGAACCTCGTCGATGCCGGTCGCGTCGAGCGACGCGTCGGCGCCGGCGCCTCCGGTGAGCTCGCGCACGACCTCGATCGAATCCACCGCTGTAGGGTCGATGGTCTCCTCCGCTCCCAGCTTGATCGCCAGCTCGCGGCGTTCCGGCACTGGATCGACGGCGATGACGCGAGCACCCATCACGGCGCCGTAGAACGTTGCGCTCAGACCGACCGGTCCTTGACCGAAGACGGCCAGGGTGTCCAATCCCGATATTTCGAGCCGCTTCAGCGCCTGGTACGCCGTGCCGGTCCCACAAGAAATGGCGGCGCCCTCCTCGAAACTGAGCTCGTCAGGCATCGGTACGCACATATAAGATTCGACGAGCTCGTAGTCCGCGTTGCCGCCGTGAGCGCCGGAGCCGTAGACCGTCGAGCCGTCGGAGCAAAGTTGTGTCCAGCCGGTGTCACAATGGACGCATGTTCCGCAGCCGGAGTAGTGGTGGACCATGACGTGATCGCCCACGGACACGTCGCTGACTCCGTGGCCGGTCTCGACGACCTCGCCGCAGGGCTCGTGCCCGCAGATGATGTTGGCTCGGTTGGCCAGCTCCTCGGGCGACGATCGGTACGGCCGAAGATCGCTGCCGCAAAGTCCCGATGCTCGCATCTTGACCACGACCTGTCCGCGACCGGGCTTTGGGTCGTCAAACTGCCTGATCTCAAGCTTCCGGTCACCGGTGAAAACGACGCCGTTCATGGCACACCCCAGGGTTCGAATTGGACCGCGCCAGTGTACCAGATGCGGTGGCTGCCGAGGCGCCCGATTTGCATGTGGACGGTGATAAGATTGGCGCAATCCACTCAGGAGCGGCGACATGGCAACCATCAACTCAATCCTCGGCGACCTGGACACTAGCGAACTCGGCTTCACGCTGACGCACGAACACATCTGGCAGAGCGCGGCGGGGATTAATACGGCCTATCCGGAGTTTTTCGATAAAGAAGCGGTCGTGGACAGGGCCGTGGCGTTGCTGAACGAAGCACGAGAAGGAGGCGTCAGAACCGTCGTCGACGTTACGACGTTGGACCTGGGCCGGGACATTCTACTCGCCAAGGACGTATCCGAGCGCTCCGGCGTCCACGTCATCGCCGCGACCGGCTTCTGGATCGACATCCCACGCATCTTCTGGGGCGCCGACCCGGACGAGGTCGCCAATCTGTTCGTACGCGAGATCGAAGAAGGCATCGACGGGACCGGTATCAAGGCCGGAATCATCAAGGTCGCCAGCAACGACCGTGTTGATGACGGACTGACCCCGGCCGCCGAGGTCGTGCTCCGCGCCGCGTCCAGGGCCAGCAAGCAGACCAGCGTGCGGATAACGACCCACACGCAAGCGCCGGTGCGAACAGGCGACTTGCAAGTTGCCGTCTTCGAGTCCGAGGGCGTGGATCTCAGCACGGTGTGCATCGGTCACAGCAACGGGACGACTGACCTCGAGTACCTGACCGGCCTCGCGAAAAAAGGGGTTTGGCTCGGCCTGGACATCTACCCCGGCGGCCCGGCGCCCCAGAGCCTCGACTGGGAGCAACGAACGATCGTCGCCAAACGGCTAGTGGACGCGGGATACGCCAATCAGATAATGCTTTCACATGACTGGTGCGTCATCAAGCCGTGGGGCAGTCGCGAGTCTCAGGAGCAGGTCCAACGCCGCAATCCGGACGGATACTTGTTCATCACTCGCAAGGTGTTGCCCCGGCTGCGCGAGCTCGGTTGCTCGCAAGAATCGCTGGACCGGATTATGGTCGATAACCCGAAGCGGTTCTTCGAGGGCTCGTAGGTCCACGACCAGCTTAGTCAATTGCACCAGGCCAAGCGAATTTCCAACGTTTGTGGCACCCCCCAAACGTTCGTGGTGAGCCTGTCGAACCACTGGCCTCGCAAGCACCCTCGTTCGTGTAGGTACCGCCGCCGGCCGATCGCGATTGTGAGCTTGTAGACCGGGTCGTGCGTGTGCGCGGGCCTTCGACAGGCTCAGGCCGAACAGGTGTGGGAGGTGCGTTGAGGCTTGATGGGTCTCATCGGTTTCGGGCGCAATTGTTGATCGTGATCACGCCTAGCCTGACGACCCTCGCCTACTTGATCCGGCCTGCCACCTCCGCCACGAGGTTCGCTGCCGAGCTGATCCCTTGGTGCTCGGGAAGCTTCCGCATCGCGTTGGCGTATTTCGGGTGCCCGTCAACGTAGGACTGCACCTGCTCAATGGTCACGCCGCGGGCCGCGAGGAGTTCGTCCATCTCCTCCCGCGCCTTCTTCTTCGCCTCGTAGAGCTTCATCTGGACACGGCTCCTTGCGCTGACTTCGCCGTCGCCCGAGGTCTCGATGGGGATGAAGATGGCATCTTTGTAGTCGGCCACAACCCGTGCCTGCACGCCATCGCTCATTGTGCTGGGCATACATCCAAAGGGCTTCAGCGAAATCACCATGTGGGCGTGTCTGTCCTTGGTCGCCATCACGTTTTTACCGATTTCGAGGTGACCCTCGCCTCCGCCAAGGTGCGTGTTGTAATAGGCACTGGCGTACTCGGCGAGTTTAGCCTGATTGGGCAGGGGATCCGTTTTGAAGCCCAACGCCGTTCGATAGAAGTTGTGCCACATGCGGAACGCGATCTGGGCGAACCTCAGCTTTCGGATGGACGACTTCTTGTCTTTGTTCGTCGCGAACTCTTTTTCGGCATGATGTCTCGCAATCCAGATCTTGTACTCGATCCAGGTTCCGATTGGCTCCACCAACACCTCGGCTCCCTCAGACTCCAACCATTGGAACATGTGGTAGTTGCCGTCCCCTTCGGTCGTCTGGGCCCAGAACTCGCCAGTGATTTTGACCTTGGGCTTGACTCTGGTCACATCCACTTGGATGGCGTTGAATATCTTCTTCACCTTTCGCAGTCCGCGAAACACCGATTGCCCTTCGCGCAGCGCAGCGCCGAGAAGCTCTTTGGCCTCGGCCATGGCTCGGTCGGTGTCGCCCTTGTTCACTTCATATGGGCGGATCTTGTAACCCAACTCGTTCAGCATGTCGCCCAGGATGAAAGCCCTAAGCAAAGTGAGGCCAAATTTGGCCGAGAACTCCAGGGCCGTATCCTCGGTGCTCTGTTCAGTCTCAGGGGCCTGCTGGAAAATCAACACCCGGAACCGTCCGAAACCCGAGTCTCGTAGGGCCTGACGGTATTCGGCTTCATACATGCCGAAGCGGCACGGCCCGCAGGAACCGGCGGTGACGAACACGTACCGGTCCTCGATATCGGTCTCGCCCTGGGCTTCGAGCTTTTTAAGGTATTGCACCAGGCTCCCGACGGTGAAGTAGGTGGGGTTGCACTGGCCGCGGTTGCCGTATTCCTTCCCTATCTGAAGGGCCTCCAGGTCCGGGACGGGGAGGGCCTGAATCTTGTACCCCATGCCGCGCATTGCGTTGGCCGTCAGCTCCTCGTGCGCCAGCGTCAACCCACCGAAAAGGACCGTTGTGGTTTCGATCTCGGCTTTGGTCCAAGGTCGCTCGAAGGGCTTCTCGAACGGTGTCATCACCTTGCTTTGCAGACCCATCTGGTCTCTCAGACGCTCGGCGTATTCGCGCGTTTTTGTCTCGATGTCTTGTTTGTCCATCACCTTTACCATGAATTCGCCTCCAGTGGGTCGACTAGGCACGGCCGCCGACTTTATTGTCGCCCTTCTTGGCACGGGGCGTCATGATCTGCATCGTCATCCATTGGTGATCCGGTATTCCGGGAGGGGCGTCCTCGGCGCTGTTCTCCTCGTGATCCAGATGCTGATAAGCTTTCGGAGCAAAGTCCCGAGTGGGCAAGTTGCAGCTAAGCGACGCGCTTGCCGGGTCGTCTTCCGGGGCATCGCCGCTCGTGTTAAGCGCCCTGATACGGTCATACGCCGCGTGGTCTCGGGATTGGCCGTTTCCGTTCGGCGCGATCGCGGCACCGTTCTCTAGTGAGTGTTCGGGGCTGTTCCCGTTGCCGTTATGGCCGTTCAGTCTGGACGGAGCTGGCAAAGAGACCCATTCGGCTTCGTCATGGCCGTTGTTCCCGTTGTGATCATGCCCGACGTGATTGTCCGCGCCGTTGCCGGTGAAGCTGACGTTTCCGGCGGCCCGCACTTCGGTGCGGGAGGCGTTCCGTTCACTCTGAGCCTCGAGGTGGGCCCTGTATTGTTCCACCAACTGTTCTAGTTCGACCTCGTCATTTCTGCGCGACTGGAGGTACTCCTGATAACGCTTCAGGAAATAATCCACGGTCTCAACCCTGATCTTTATCGAGCCCGTGGGCTTGTTCTCGTCCACGTCGTGGAATGTGAAGTACGGGGTTTCCGACGCTTCGATTATTCGCTCGACCGTGTTGTAGATCGGCGCATCGTGTCCGCACTTGAAGCTGGAGAGGTCGATTGCGACCAGGTTGGGGTGCCGCGCCACGTATTTGGCCGCCCAGATCTTCTTGCTGGAATTCTCGCTGTAGTTGTTTTTCCAGACGTCGGTGGTGTCCATTGCGTGGGTGATGAGGCCCGACCGTATGTCTTCTCCGAACAACCGGTCGAGAATGTCTTCGTCCTGGGGGAGGGAATCGATGCTGAAGATGGGGTAACCCCTCCTTTGCATGTCGATCATGATCTCGTGATTCAGGCCGGGGTCGTTGTGGTACGGCCGCCCCAGCATGACCACGCCGACTTTCCCGTGTTCCTCCAAGCTGTCCAGCACCTGCCGCGCCTCGGCCCTCAGCGTAACTTCGTAGAACTTGCGCCACGAAGCGAGTGCGATCTCCACCGCCTCGCTGTTTTCTTCCGAAGTCAGGCTGAGGATGTCTCGGAAGGACTCGAATATCTGGTGCTCGAATAGAGGCCAGTTCGCCATGTCGTACGCTGGCGCAATGTACTGAATTCCGTTCTGAGCGAATATGTTACCTTCTTGGGTATACGCCGCTTTGATCACCTCGGGGGTGATGGAGACCACTGGGCAGGCGGTGTTGTCGACGGTGTTGACGAGTTCCGTGCGCATATTCTGAATGATGGGGAAGAATATGACGTCCGGTTTCACTTTCTGGTCGAAGATGAGATTGTGGACATGGGCAATTGCCACTTTGCTGGGGAAGCACTGATCGATCGACCCGCGCCGCGATCCCTTGAACCACATCTCCGGGTTGGTGTAGTCGGAGTAGATGACGTTCCGAGAGCCGACCCCCAGCGCATGAAAGTAAGCTAAGAAGAACGGAGCCAAGCTGTACATGTTAAGCGCCCTGGGCATCCCGATCTTGATGCTCGCTCGCTGCTCGACCACCTCTGGGGCGGCCCTGGTCGCCGCGGGCGCCTTGCGCCATCTCATAATTGACAGCAGACCCTTGGTCTTGGCCGCGGGCTCCTGGCCCGTCTCCTCTTGCAGCGTGCTGACCTTGGGAGGGGCCGTGCTCCGGAATGCGGCCAAGGCGGCCTTTTCCACGAAATTGGGATTCGCCTTGCTTACCTCGTCCATACGGGACTTTATGGCCTTCACGTCTTCGACCTTTTCGACCTGGCCCTTCTCGCACGTTGCGATGATGAACCGGTTGGTCTCGCCGTCGGACGTTTTGGTGTCGACGAACGTCCGCAGGCACGTGTTCTTGCAGAAACTACACCGTGTGGACTCGTCCCGCGTGGAAGTGAACTCGAGGGTCTGGGCGGCTGCGATGCCGATGAAGCTGGAGTCGCGTTCAGCGGCGACGCGCGTCGCTTCGAGTGCCGCGCCGATGGCGCCGCTTTCTCCGGTGAACTTGTGGACTCGGATCGTGCTCTCAGGAACCTTCGACTTGATGAAATCGTACTGTGACTTGACCGCCGCCAGGTTGTGCTGAGTCCCGCCCTGAAGGATGAATTTCGTGCCGAACTTCCGGAGGTTCGGCTCCGCGACGACGTACAGCCAGATGTTCTTGGGCAGCACCTTCGCCAACCCGGCCATGATCTCTTTCTTCTCCCAGCCCAACTGCTGGAAGTTGACGATGTCGGTCTCCATAAAGACCGCGCATCCGTACCCGAATACCGGAATCTTCTCTGCGGAGAACGCGACGTCCGCGAACTCAGCGACCGAGTAGCCGAACTTGGACGCGGTGTTCTGAAGGAAGTATCCGTTGCCAGCAGAGCACTGCGTGTTCAGCTTGAAGTCCTTGACCTTGCCGTTGTTCAGCACGATCACCTTGATGTCCTGCCCGCCCACGTCGACGATCACGTCGGCGTCCGGGTAGTAGTGAAGGGCGGACTTCGTGTGGGCCACGGTTTCGACGATGGCAACGTCCGCGGCGAGCGTGTCTTTCAGCATGTCCTTGGCGTAACCCGTCGTGCCGACTCCGGCGACATTCAGGACGGCGCCCTGGCTTTCAACCGACTCTCGCAGGTCCGCCAGGATGTCCTGGGTGTCCGAGAGCGGGTTGCCCTTCGATAGCTGGTACGCGGCCGCCAGGACGTTGCCCCCGCGGTCCATGAGGACGCCTTTAGTCGATGTTGAGCCGCCGTCGATTCCGACGAATGCCTCAACCTCCTGGCCTGGCGAAAAGGTCGCCGGTTCCCAGGGCTCTTTTGCGAATAGTTGCTTGAACTCTTCCAGCTCCTCCTCGGTCCGCCACAGTCCGACGTCTCCGGACGCCTCGCGCATTTTAGTGCGACCGACTTCGATGAACCCCGTCAAAGCATCGGTGCCCTTGTAGGCTCCCACATCGGGGTCCTCGCCCTTGCCGTAGAGGACCGCGCCGATGGCCGCGTAGTACTGCGCGTTGTCGGGCGTCATTACCAAGTCCGCGGGATCGACGCTTTCGGGCAGTGGGACGTTGCGCTCTTTCCAGATCTTTGGGATGTTCTCCTTCCAGCAATCTCGCAGGGCCGGGATGAACGTGTTGGGCCCTCCGAGCAGCAGAACCGTGGGTCGAAGCGTGTTGCCCCTTGTGAGGACGCTGAGGTTCTGCTGGACTATGGCCTCGTAGAGCGATGCCATGAGCTGGTCGGGCGGGATGCCCTGCTTTTGGAGGCCGTTGATGTCGGTCTCGGCGAACACGCCGCACTTGCCGGCCACCGGGTGGAGCTTCACGTCAAAGTAGGGGAGCGATCGAAGATTCTCGCCCTCCAGTTGCAGCTTATAGGCGATCTTGTCGATCACGGCACCGGTCCCGCCCGCGCACTTGTCGTTCATGCTCGGGACCTTGCGCTTCGTTCCCGTCTCTTCGTCGGTCAGCCAGATGATGATCTTGGCGTCCTGGCCCCCGAGCTCGATCACCGAGCCAGCCTCCGGATAGAGGTGCTCCGCGGCCAGCGATACGGCGTTGACCTCCTGGACGAGCTTCGCGCCGATGTAGTCTTCGAGGATCTTGCCGCCGCTGCCGGTGATGAATATACGAAACCTGTCAGTCGGCAGCGGGAAGTCCGCCTCGATGCGATTGAGAAAGTCGAGAACCTTCTCGGGCTGTCGCGTCTCGTGTCGCTCGTAGTCCTTCCAGAGGATCTCGTCGTTGCGAGGGTCCATCACCACGGCCTTCACCGTGGTCGAACCCACGTCCAATCCGATCATCAATTCGTCGTATTGCGTTCGGTCTGTCGATGCCGAACCCAGTACATCCGCCTTTTGCGCCGCTCTGACCATCGATCACCTCTTAGCGAAGATTAGCGATTAATTCGAAGCATGCGCGGTAGTCTAACTTGTTTGCATAAAAAGCACAAGATACCGCTTCTTTGATTTCCGCCGAATTGCCCGTTAAATCCGACCAGCGCAAGTGACGCCTCCCGGGCCTGTGAAATTCGCCTGCTCCGGAACGACGTGTGACCGGATAATTGAGCACGCCAGCGTGAGGAACGACGCAACCACGCCGGAGAATAAGCACTTTTCGGAATCGACAAACCGACGTGAATCGAAAGGTATTCGGATCTACTTTCCTGACGCAAAACGGACGGCGGATTGCCGCTAGCGAACCGGAAATCACGCGGTTACCAGACTTGTCGCGCTCACCGAAACGCGTCGGGATTTGTCGAGATTGGGGCTCCGGAGCTTCACGTGGCGAACGGCACAGACCATTGGTCAGGTCGGCGTATTCGTGGGAGCTCGGCGTCCTCGCGGCTGTTGACAACCCCAGTAGTCGGACATATAGTCCGCGCTATCTCAGGCTTGCGGTCGCACGAGCCCCGGACGGAAACTGAGATGCCCCGATCATCGTCCTATCGACATTTCAGTCGCGAATCAGGGGGGCGTTGTGTGAGTCGTGTGGTTGGAACGGTCGGTCGGCAGGCCTGCCGCTGCTAGGCACGACTTGGCAGCGGACTTCCGAATTTCAATACAATTCCACCCCGGAAGCGAGGCCAAAGTTGGCAACATCAAACAAGATCCCATGTTTCCCGTTCGAGTCTAACTACGCCACGATCGACGGCTTCAAATTGCACTACGTCGATGAAAGCGAAGGACCGATCATCCTCCTGATTCACGGACAACCGACGTGGATTTTCCTGTACCGAAAGATGATTCCGCCACTGGTTGAAGCGGGTTTTCGTTGTGTGGCGCCGGACCTGGCGGGGTTCGGAATGTCGGACAAGCCCATCGAGGAGTCCGCGTACACGTTGCGCCGCCATGTCGATCTCGTGTCCGGGTTGATCGCAGAGCTGAACCTCGAGGGCGTAACCGTGGTCGGGCAGGACTGGGGCGGTCCGGTCTGGTTGCGCTACGCGATCGACCACCGGGACAACGTCAAAGCGCTCGTCATCTTCAACACGCTGATCGACATCCAACAGATGCCGATGTTCTTCAAAGTCATGTTCCGCAGCGGCGGACTCTCAAGTTTCCTCTCGCGGGATTTGGACTTATTCCGAAAGATGGCGTTCTCGGTCGGATTCAAACGACCGTTGTCGAAGGAAGCAAAGGCGATGTACAACTTACCCAGCAAGAATTCTTCCGCTCGCGGTGGAGGCGCCGTGTTCCCGAAGATGATCCCGACCAACGAACGCCACGAGAACGCCGGGTATATCTCGGAGATATCGCAAACCCTGAAAACGTGGGACGTTCCGGTGCTCGTGTGTTTTTAGAACAATGACATGGCGTTCAAGCCGGACGCCGGACCCGCCATCGCGGAGATGGTCCCGAACGGCCGGTTCCACCTGATCGAAAACGCCGGCCACTATTTGCAAGAAGATGCCGGCGAGGAGATCGTCGGGCTCATGACACCGTTCCTGCAAGACGAAGCCAAGCTGATCTAGGCGTGGCGGCGAATAACGCGAGCGAACAGGTTCGACTCTGTCGGCGAACGTCTGCCCATGCGGCCGGCTGGGGCCAACTCGATACAATGCCGAGCGCTGATTCCTGTAAAGTGCTCACACTTCATGCGTCCCTAAAGTGGTCCCGAACCAACTGTCAAAATCCAAATAATAGCGCTCGGCGTTCGTAACGACGTGCGTCGGCCTGTTTACCAAGCTCATTGCAGGACCGGGAAGCTAGCGCGAGTATCTGCGGATGGTTAGGATGAGAATTTAGCGCTCCCCTGAAAAGATCCAAACCTTCACGATGATCGCCCAGACGCGATAGGCACATCCCCAACATGAACAAATTACTCCAAGGTGGATCCTCCCGAGCCGCGCAGAACGTCTCCAAGTGCTCCCGTGCCTCCTGGAGTCTACCAGCTCGGATGTAGATCGCGGCGATCTGGTTTACGGGGTTTATCCAATCCGGCTTGAGAACCGCTGCGATCCTGTTTTCGTGGATCGCTCCGTCAAAATCACCCGAGTCATACAACTGATATCCTAGCTGACTATGTAACCAAGGATCGGTTTGGTTTGCCTCAAGCGCGTTCTGAATGACTCTGGTCATCAGCACTTGAGTGTTGGCCTCGACGTCTTTCTGCCCCTCCGCTATCGCCTCTAACGAGTCCAGGACGATCTGGTTCAACTCCCGATGAACTTGGAATGCGATCCCCGGGTTGTGAAGTACTGGACCATCACCATCGGGTGTCCCAACCATGGATATCCAGTTCTGAATACGGTTCGTCCAGTTACCAGCCGCTGCCTGAATATCGACCTTCCAGATCGGGTTGCGCTCTTCTTTCCACAGAATCCTAAGTAAGGGCAGCGCTCTCTTCGCCTTCGCACCCAACATCAGTGTCTCAAGTTGGACTGACGCTCCGACTTCGTCGGAACTGGGCTCGACTGACCGGACATCCGGGAGTATCCGCGTGATTAGGACGCAGAGCGCTCTCGCCAGCATTTCCACAGTCTCTCTGCCAGCGAATGTTGACAGTTGATCCGCAAGAGCGGAAAGCCAGTAGATGCGGCCAACGGTCTGTGAATACCATTGCTTGGTTCTCTCACCGTCTGTTTCGGCCAGGACCTCAGAAATACATTGGATGTAGTAGTGTCGCGGTCTAGTTCCATGATCAAGCCAGTTATCAACGGTGGTGTCGCTCACCCCGACCGCGACGGCAAAGGACTCCCGCGTGTGGCCGGAGTTTCCGATCAAGCGTCTCAGATGGTGAGCAGCTCCCATTTTTGTTGCCCATATCGGAGTGTTGTCTCCTGGTTCAGGTTCATCGAGCAACCACAATAACGCGATCCCTCGGACAACAAGATCAACGACGATGAGGCGCAGGTACGGCAACATCGCGTCAATTTCTTCATATACTCTTCCGGATTGAGAGTACATGTACCCGCACAGTCGATCCCATTCAACTGAGTGGAATTTGATCAACGAGCTGAGAAAGTCTTTCGACGTCGTGGATGTTCCTCGGAACTTGTCTGGAAATAGTCCTGTCTTCCCCAGTTCATCTGCGAGGGCGTCTAGGATCTGTTCCCGATATTGCACTGTTACATTGTCTACATCATCTTTGAAATATCGTTGGGCCTGTTTGGATCCGAGCAGGCCGGGCCGATCATCCAGCATGTTCACCAGAGCCCCGATGATTCGACCACTGGTCGGGGGGCGGATGTGTTTCAGGACGCGGTCGGTGTTTTCTCTATGACTTGATTTCATGAGTTTCAGTTGACTCCATCAACAGAGGGCACGTTGGTTTGTCGGTGACATCCAGGCTATCTGAATAAGCC
>JASMDM010000061.1 GCA_030752795.1 SAR202 cluster bacterium
TGCACAACGATGATCACGATCATCGCGTCGGGGTGCCCTTGCCATTGGGTCAGGAGGGACTCAGTCCCGTCGACCACGTTTGCCCTCCTCCGATCGCCGGCTCAACACAGTCGGTTACACGAACACCTGGAACAACCCTAGGAGCGCGAAGACCACTGTGACGGCCAGCACGACTCCCGTAACGAACATCGCCGAGAATAGGCGCGCGTCGTATTTCAGATGCATGTAGAACATCGCGACGAGCGCGAATTTGACGGCCGAGAGTATCGCGAGCACCGGGATGATCCCGTAGCCCAATGACGTGACGTAGAACACCCCGATCTCGACGCCGGTTATCGCCACGAGGGTCATCGCGACCTTGAAGTACGTCGCCGGCGTTGGGTGTCCGGTGTGGACAGCCGCTGACTGCATCGCCTCCTGGGTTTGCTGTGACGGCCGCGCCGATTGGTCGATCATCTTTGTCTCCGATCGCTGGGTTCGAGTGTCTCCGGCTTCGAGGTCACTAATTGAACCCTTCGAACACGCCGAACAGGTAAACCACCGTGAAGATGACGATCCACACGACGTCGACGAAGTGCCAATAGAGCGCAGCTATATCGACGTCGAGGTTGCGCTCCGGAGTCACGCCTCCTGATTTGAATGACAGAAAGAAAAGCGAAAGCAGCCAGATGACTCCACCGATCACGTGCGCTCCGTGAAAGCCGGTGAGTGTAAAGAACGTGGTCCCAAACAGGTTCGTCTTGGGGGTTAATCCGTGCTGGGCGAAATCCCGGAACTCGAACGTCAGGAACGCAGGAACGTCATTCCCAGCAACGCAGTGGACGCAAGCCAGATTCGGAACCCCTTGAGATTTCCCTTGGTCAGGCTGGAGTACGCCAGAACCATGCTCATCGAGCTCATCAAGAGCACGAACGTAATCACCGAGGTAACCGGGATGCTGAACACGTCCTCGGGCAGCGGACCTGCGATGCTCTTGTCTTTGTAGATCAGGTAGGTGGCGATCAGAGTCCCGAAGAACATGCAGTCCGAGCCGAGGAACGCCCACATCAAGAGCTTTCGATTGTTCAGTCCGGTTGAGGTTGCTTCGTGCCCGTCCGCGTGAGAAATAGCTGTTGCTTGCGCCACTTAACGTCTCCGGTTCTAGTGGTTCGATTGGGATTCGGCGAACGCCGGATCGTTGAGCGGCCCGAAAGACCAAGCGTATACGCCGATCGTCCCGATGAGCGCTCCGAGAATGGCGAATGCGAAGATTACATCGTTGAAGACGAGGCCATATGCTATTCTGGGGTTGGCTGGCAAAGAATGTCCCGGTTCGACCGATCGTGAGAATGGCGCCTTGCGGGGAGGCAGACAATGTCGAAGATCGCAACTTGGGCCGGTGGAGTCATCCTCATCGTCAGCTTGCTTGTCATCAGCGGATACGCGACTTACTTCTTCGCCAAGGACGTACTCGGCGACTCCGACGTGCCGCTTGCTCTCAGAGTGGCGATCCCCGCCTCGGCTGTCGGCGCGCTCGCGCTGCTGGGCGTGGCGCTTGGCGATCGACTTCGCGCGCGCAAACACGAACACCTCGAAGGAGCCGACTATTGATCCTGACAACTACGGACACGATCGGAAACCGGAACGTCACAAACGTGTTGGGGTTGGTGAGTGGGAGCTCGGTCCGGGCGAGGCATGTGGGCAAAGACATCACGGCTGTCTTCCGCAACATCGTCGGCGGCGACGTGCCAGAGTACACGAAGTTGATGGCGGAGTCGAGAGAGGTCGCGCTCGCCCGCCTGACGGAACGCGCCGAAGGCATGGGCGCCAACGCGGTGGTCGGCCTGCGAATCATGACGTCGATGATCATGAGCGGCGCGGCGGAGATCCTGGCGTACGGTACCGCGGTGGTTGTGGACGATGCGGCAGGGTGAGGGGCTGGCGTCGGCCGTACTTTGATCTGTCAGGGCGTTCGACAGGTTTCCAAATAACGGCTCACCTTTCAAGCACGATTTGGGTGGCTCGAGGTTGCCCTGGGCGTCCAGACAGGGAGCGGGACTTTTGTGTGTGGCGACCCTTCGCCAGGCTCAGGGTGACCGGGTTTGGGAGTGGGCCCTCCCCTACATCCGTTCGTGGTGAGCTTGTCGAACCACCTTGACTGGACCAGTTTCGTAGGCGAGTCGAGTACCCTTTGATCAACGCCTGCTTCCAACTAACGGCTCGAAATTGGTCTCCCTGCGGGGCCCCAGATTCTTCGTCCTTCCGCCCGCGCGCGGAAGGATCAGAATGACACTGTGTTGTGGCACCGTTGCTGCCCCATTCATTGTCCGACCCTCGAAAAAGGTGCTCACCACGAACGCACTAAGTGGCGCCGCACATGAGTCGAGTCTCGTAACCTACGAACCGGATGGGTCGCCAATCGACGAGCTGGGAATTCGACGTCGTCGGGCCAGGCACCGAGACCGATACTTCCGCGGCCCTAGAACACGAATTCCGGGCCGGGGATGTATGCGAAGCGCTCTAAAGCGTCTTCGCGGAGGGTGAAGCCCAGTCCGGGCTCGGTTGGGGCATGAACCGTGCCGTTTTGGATGTCGTAGGGCTCCACGAACAGCTCGTTCATCATCGGCATGTATCCTTGGCTGACCTCGAGGATGTGACAGTTGGGCGCGGCCATCGCCATGTGCATGCTGGCCGCGAAGAGCACGCCCGATCCCCAGGCGTGTGGCGCGAGCCGGATGCCTTTGGCCGAAGCCATCGCTGCGATGCGCCTGATCTCGGTGAAACCTCCCGCTCGTGCGATATCCGGTTGGGCGATGTCGACGGCGCGATGCCGGAACAGGTCCTCGAAGTCGAACCGAGTGAACTCGCGTTCACCGGTTGCGATGGGGATCGTTGTCGAGCGCCGGACTTCGGCGAGGCCGACGTGGTCGTCTGGGGAGATCGGCTCCTCGAACCAGTCGATGTCGAATTCCTCGAGTCGCCGAGCGAGCCTGATCGCCGTGGAGGTGTCGAGCGAGCCATGCGCGTCAACCATGAGCTCGACCGACGGCCCGATGCCGCGACGGGCGGCGGCGACGCGCTTCACGGTGTTCTCGACGGAGAATCCGTCTCTGCCTACTACTCGCATCTTGACGGCGGTAAATCCCCAGGCGGCGTAGCCCGCCATCTCTTGCTCCGCTTCGTCGCCAGGCGCCCATCCTCCAGAGGCGTAGCCGCGCACCGAATCTCTGGTTGCGCCCAACGCCTGATAGATCGGGATGCCGAGCTTCTTGGCCTTTACGTCCCAGATAGCGATGTCTACGCCCGCGATCGCCTCCATGGTTACACCGCGTCGCCCGTCGCCGGGTTGGGCGTGTCCTCGATCCAAAGCCGGCTTCCAGCGGGAGCCGTTGTACATCTTCTCGTAGAGTCGCTCGGAAAACATCGGGTCTTCTCCGACCAGAGCGGGGGCGAGATCGTGCTCCACCAGTCCGCAGAGCACGAGCGGGCTGCCCAGTGACGCACCGATTCCGGTCAACCCCTCGTCGGTCTCCACCTGGACCAACACCGCGTCGCTCTTGACCTTCGTGCCGAGGTCGGTGCGGTGCTGACGCTCTGGTGGGACAGGGTCGGACATCGGAATTGCTCGTACGGCGGTAATCTTCATCGGGCATGGCTCCTTGATTTTCGCGTTGTGGGTCACATTATCCCATGTTTCCGCGTTTTACGATGATCCTCAATGTCGTTAAGGTAGTCAATAATCAGTTTTGCTCTACGCTTCTCGCTAACTGTGCCTACCGCAGAAAGAGAAACTTCTGGAGTCCTGCGGGCAATTGTGTGCGGCCAACGACCAAATTCTTCGGCTGCGGCCTCAGAATGACACATATTACTCGGCGTTACCTATTTTGTTTGTCACCGTGACGACATTAAATTCGGTCGACAGGTGCGTCAAGAGACGGGAGCAGTCAAATTCCCGGGTCGTCGGGCGCGGGTCCGCTGATCAACTGAAGTGCAATTCCCGTGATATAATTCCCCGCACCATTCCCAGGCGAGCTGTTCAAGGAATCTTTGGCCCTGCTTTCATACCTGACCGCAAACTCCGTCTGGGCTTCCTCGTTTCGGTACCGAGACTATCGCCTGCTGTGGGCATCCACGGTCGTGCAGTCGATCGGCATGGGCATGGAGTTCGTGGCGCTGGGCTGGCTCGTGTTGGAGCTCACCGACTCCGCGTTCATGGTCGGTGTGGCGTCGGCCGCGCGGATGGCGCCTTTCTTCTTCTTGGGCATCTTCGCTGGCGCCGTTGCCGATCGGGTCGAACGCCGGTTGTTTCTGCGATGGATCACGCTCGCGGGTTCGGCGATCTCCGGCATAACCGCGTTCGTGCTCTTCAGAGGGCTGGAACAGGTTTGGCCCGTCATCGCGTTGACCTCCGGGATGGGCTGCGTCTGGGCGTTCACGATGACTGTGCGGCAGGCCTACACGTTCGACATCGTCGGGCCCGAAATCGCTCTCAACGGACTGTCGTTGACCGCGTTCAGCCAGCGGTTGGGCGGCGTGTTCGGCGCGCTGGCCGGCGGATTTATCATCGAGACGGTGGGCATCGACGGGCAATACCTGGCGATAAGCGCCATGTACGCGCTCACGGCCGTGGTGCTCCTGTTTACGCGAGAAGCCGGTCAATCAGCGATCGCTACGCCAGATTCGGTCTGGAAGAACCTCGTCGGATACTTCCGGCTTCTGGGCGGCAACCGGACCCTGATGCTTCTCATGATGCTCGCCGCGATTACCGAGGTGTTCGGGTTCACGCACCAGAGCCTGCTTCCTGTGCTCGCGAGAGACGAGCTCGACATGGGCCCGTCGGGCCTCGGCATCATGGGCGCTTTCAGGCAGGGCGGGGGTATGATAGGCTTGATTTTCCTGGCCAGCCTGAAAGATTTCAGACACAAAGGGATGGCCATGTTCGTGCTAGCCGCGGGGTTCGGCCTGGGGCAGATGGCGTTCTCGTTGGCCGATGACGTCGCCGTCTTCATTGTCAGTCTCGTGGTCGTGAACGCTTGCGCTTCGGCCGTCGACACACTGTACAAGATGCTCATGCAATCCAACGTTTCCAACGAGGAACGCGGGAGAGCAATGGGGTCCTGGGTCCTGAGCATTGGCGTCGCGCCCGTGGGTCACATCGGCATAGGGGCGATGGCATCGGCTTTCGGAGCGCCCGGAGCGTTGCTGGTCAACGGATCGATCTTGCTGGGCGTCAGCGCGCTGACCGCGATCGGCATGCCGAAGATGCGGAGGTTGGAGTGACGGGAAGATGAACCTGATTTTCGTGAGACACGGCGAAAGCGTGGGCAATGCTGCACGACGGTGGCAGGGGCACGCCAACGCCGCGCTATCGGACTTGGGCCGCGAGCAGGCCCGGAAACTGCGCGAGCGATTCGCCGCGGTTGGATACACACCGACTCACATCTACGCGAGCCCGCAGAGCCGCGCATTCGACACGGCCGCGATAGCCTCAGAGCACTGGAACCTGCCGATCACCGCGTGGGACGACCTGATGGAGGTCGATGTGGGCGTGATCTCGGGGCTGACGTGGGACGAGTTCGCATTGCGGTTCCCGGAAACGGCCGCCGTGTTTGCGAAGAACCGGAATTGGGACGAGATCCCCTTCGCCGAGAAGATGAGCGATCGCAGCGAACGCGCTCGACGGGCCCTCGACCGACTGATAGCGGATCACACCAACGACGATCGCGTAGCAGTGTTCGCCCACGGCGGCATCATCAGCCACCTGTTCGCCGAGCTCATGGGCAGCAAACGATTATGGAGCGTCCACGCCGAGAACACCGCGGTATACGAGTTCAACGTTGACGTTGACCTCTGGGACCAAGACGGAACCGCGCTGAACGTCTCGAATCTGTGGCGCATCGTCCGATTCAACGACACTTCTCATCTTGCGTAGACGCTCAAAGTCACCTTGACCGACGTAAGCCCACGGGTGTAGCCTTTCTCGGTACACCTGCATACCTTTTCTGCAATCCTCATTCGCCTTGGAGCGGCGTTGCCCCAAACACCTGCGAAATCACCCGGGCCTGCTCCGGAGCCGTCGCCCCCTCAGGCGCCTCAAGAACAAACTTCTCGGTTCTCGTGGGCTCGATACACGATGTTCGAGTCGTTCCAATACCGCGATTTTCGCTGGTTGTGGGCTGGCGGTCTCGTCTCGTTCATGGCGATGAACATGCAGATGATTACGCGCGGCTGGCTCGTGCTTCGCCTGCAGGACGATTCACCGTTTGCTTTGGCTCTGGTCATGTTGTCGTTCGCCGCGCCGCAGACTTTCATGTCGCTGATCGGTGGAGCGCTGGCCGATCGCCTACCGAGAAAGCATCTGGTCATTTTCAGCCAATCCGGCAACGCACTGCTGACCCTTTTGCTGGGAATTCTGGATTTTTCGGGAGTGATTCAGTTTTGGCATGTGCTGGCCATTGGTGTGGGCAACGGCGCGATGATGTCGTTCAACATGCCAAGCCGGGCGGCCATCGTATCGGAGATCGTTCCCGAACGCTCTTTGGTGAACGCGATCTCGCTCAACAATTCAGGGATGAACCTCACTCGCATCTTCGGACCCGCGCTGGCGGGGTTCCTTATCGTGTTCATCGACACTGCCGGAGTGTTTTTCATCGTCTCGGGAATCTACGTGTTCGCGGTCGTTTCCATGTTCATGGTTAAGGCAGGGTCAACTCCGGTGGCCAGATCGCGCAAGAGTGTCGCCGGCGATATCAAGGCAGGTTTTACCTACGCATTTTCCGATGCTCGGTTGACGGGAATCGTCAGCTTGGCGTTGATATCGACTCTGTTCGGGTTTTCGTTCTGGGCGTTGATGCCCGCCTGGGCTCGAGAGGCCTTGAACGTGCAATCCGACGGGCTGGGCATGCTCATGATGATCATGGGCATTGGCGCACTGGCAGGCACCCTCGGATTGGCTGGGCGCCGCGACATGAAACACAAGGGGCGCGTGTTGCTCGGATCGTGCATTATCTGGGGAGTCTCGCTCGCGGTATTTTCTCAGCTTACCAACTACGCCATGGCCGTCCCGTTTCTGCTTATCATCGGCGCCGTCAGTTCCATATTCATGTCTCTCAACATGACGCTGTTGCAGGTGTTAGCCGCTCCCGAGATGCGCGGGCGGATGATGAGCATCAACATGGTGACATTCGGGGCCATGCCGCTGAGCGCGCTGCCGTTCGGCGCCATGGCAGAGCGCATCGGCACACCCGACGCTCTGCTGATCAGCGGAATCCTGCTCGGATCGTTGACGTTGATCTTTGCTTTCGCCAACCCGACGTTCCGCAAGATCCAGTAGCCGCGGCTTTCACTTCGGCCCCTTGACGCCTGTTCTTATGCGATGTTAGCCTCGCTGCGATCGATCCCAACCGCATGGGATGTCGCCGTATTAACATCGGGAGAGTAGACCGTGTCGGATAACACCATGCGTGGGAAAGCGCAAACCGTACTGGGTCCCGTCGAGCCAAGCGAGCTCGGCCCGACGATGACCCACGAGCACCTGTTCATCGACTTTCGGGTCATGTTCAACCCCCCCGCCGACGCCACGATACAAGACAAGGCTATGCAGCCGATCACCTTGGAGAACGTCGGTTGGGTGAGCTACAACCAGTACAGCAGCCTCGACAACCTGATGGTGCTCGAAGAAGACGTCGCGATCGACGAGGCGCGGCTGTTCAAGCGCGTAGGCGGCGGGACGATAGTCGACGCCACGACGATTGGAATCGGGCGGGACCCGCTGGCCCTGGCGCGTGTGGCGCGCGACGTCGGAATCAACATCGTCATGGGCGCGGGCTTCTACGTCGACCCCACCCACGCCGACGACATGGACGACCGGTCCGTGGACGACCTCGCCCGCCAGATCATCGGCGACATCCAGGACGGAGTTGGCGACACCGGGATCAAGGCGGGGATCATCGGCGAGATCGGTTGCTCGTGGCCCCTGACCGACAACGAACGCAAGGTGCTTCACGCAGCCGCTTCGGCGCAGCAAAAGACTGGGGCGTCGATCCTGATTCATCCGGGACGCGACGAAGGCGCGCCCGTCGAGATCATCGAGGTTCTGGCGGAAGCCGGCGCCGAGATAAGTCGAGTCATCATGGGGCACCTAGACCGAACAGTTGCCGATTTCGACAACTTGCAGCGTCTGGCGAGTACAGGGTGTTGTCTGGAATGGGACCTGTTCGGAAACGAATCCTCGTACTACCCACTGTCAGACATCGATATGCCGAGCGATGCCCAACGATTGCACTTCATCCGGCGAATCATCGAGGCCGAAGCGTGCGGCGACAGAGTCGTGATCGCTCACGATATCTGCACGAAGCACCGGCTCGTCCGGTACGGCGGCCACGGTTACGGTCACATATTGGAGAACATCGTGCCTCGGATGCGGCGAAAAAGGTTTGCCGAAGAACAGATCCAAGCGATTACGGTGGATAACCCGGCTCGTCTCTTGTCGTTCGTCTGATCGGCTTGCGATCGGATCGTTTGCTGACGCGGATTGGTAGGCTCGTCACTCGACCCACGGCAACAGGGTGACGCCGTGATGGCACGTGTAAGCGACGAGCAGGCCCTTGATGATCTTGCCTACCAACACGATCGCCATGAAACGCTTGAACGGATAGCCCACCGTGCCTGCGGCGACCCCGACGACGTCGAAAATAGGGTTTGGTATCGCTGACACGATGAACAGGACCAACGTGCCGCGCTTTTCCATCCAGCTCCGGAATTTTGGCCGGACCGCACGGTAGAACGGCATGCGGTCGAAGATCGAGTGGCCGCCGTAACCGACCGCGTAACCCGACCATTCGCCCAACGACTCCCCGACGCCCGCGAGAGTACCTAGGACGAATGGGTCCAGGGTGGTGCTCAGTCCGCAAACCGTGAGCATCGCGGGCACTGGCAACACTAACGAGACAGCGCCAAACCAACTTACCAGGAACACGCCCGGATATCCGGCGACTTTGGAGGGCGAGACGTAGTCGCGGAGCGTCCATGCCACGATGGCCAATATGACGGCGGCGACCAACGCGGCCAAAGGCAGCCAACGTTGATGGCGAATCCACAGGCTGGCGGATCCGCCTGATTCTGCTGAGACCTGCCCGTGCAAACTCGCGTCGCCCTTTCGCTGCATCGAGAATCGGTCGATAACACCGTGTGGGCCTTGAACGACGCTGTAGCCTAACATCGATCAGGCCCTGCCCTGGGAAAACCCTGCCGAGCGTTCGGACTGAACTCGAATGACTCGTTCGAATCCGCGACGCCACGGCCGGAGCCGATGACCGGCCAGCGCGATTGGTGCTGTCGGACCGCCAGGTTCACTTCGAATTATACGTTAACGCGAGAGAAATTCCAGTGTTAGAGAGTTGAATTCGTCGGAGCGCTTCATATGTGGCCAATGGCCGCAACTGCCGAACACGTGGATGTCCGTCCGCGGATCCGACAGTTCCGCGCGATGGGCGTGTTTGACCGGCAGTATCTTGTCCTCGGTCCCCCAAGCGATCAGCACCGGCATCTCGAGCTCTTTCAGCCGCCTGTGGAGGATGTACTCGGATTTGACGCCGAGAATGGAAACGGTGTTCCGAATCACCTTGAGTGCAGCCCGTCGCGCCCCCGGCGATCGATTGGCTCTTTTGAGCTCGTCCAGCAACTCCGGTGTGACGAAGCTTTGATCGCCGAACGCTGTCTTGAGCATGACGCCCGTGCTGCCCACAAACCGGCTGGTCATCAGCTCGCCCAGAACCTTGAGTGACGCGATTCTGAGTCCCCCGTTGACCTCGCGCCCGAGACATGCGCTGCCAACCAACATCAACCGAGAGACGATGTTCGGGTGGGCAAGGGCGGTCATCAACGAAAGGCCTCCGCCCATGGAGTGGCCGATCAACGCCGGCCGTTCGATGCCCAGCGATTCGAAGAATCCTCGCAGGAAGTAAACCATCGAATCCGCGTCGTATGACAGGTCCGGTTTTTCCGAATCGCCGTGGCCGGGCAGGTCCAGAGCGAAAACCTTGTGGCGTCGGGACAGCGGTTCGATGTTGTCGCGCCACGTGATCACCGACTCGCCGAGACCGTGGATCAGCGCGACAGGACGACCGTTTCCGGAGACGACGTAGTGTGTCTTGACGCCGCCAACGGTAACGAATTCGGATTTTCCATGCAGGATCGTCATCGTCATAAAAGTATATCCGAAACTCGAACCGGCGAAAACGAACAACGGGCGCCGCATTTGCGACGCCCGTTGTTCAGCTAATGTAAAAACCGGCGGCCTCCAATGCGGTCAGACCGTCGCGGCAACGAGCTCTGTCTGCTCGGCCTCGAACGTCAGCCCTTCGTCTCCTGCGTCCACGATGACGTGGCTGCCCAGCTTGAACTCTCGTGACAGCATCCGTTTCGACAGCGCGTTCTCTACGTGGCGTTGAATCGCTCGACGCAGAGGCCGTGCGCCGTAGACCCGATCGAAGCCCTCGCTGGCGAGCCATGCCCTGGCGGCTTCGGTTAACTCGATCGTGACGCCGTGTTCCCTGAGTCGTGAAGCGACTTCGTCGATCATGAGGTCCACGATTTCGTGTGTCTGATCTCGCGTGAGTTCGTCGAACACGATGATGTCGTCGATGCGGTTCAGGAATTCGGGCCGGAAAGTGCGCTTCAGGGCGTCTTCGATCGATGCTCGCAGCTTGACTGACGCGTCCACCTCGTCGGCGCTTCGAAGGAATCCGACTGGCTCTTTGTCGACCGCCGTCATGCTCAGGTTGGACGTCATTATGACTAGGGTGTTGCGGAAGTCGACCGTCCTGCCATGGCCGTCGGTCAGGCGGCCGTCTTCCAGAACCTGGAGCAACGCGTTGAACACGTCGGGGTGCGCTTTCTCGATCTCGTCGAACAGCACGACGCGGAACGGCCTGCGCCGGACCGCCTCGGTGAGTTGTCCGCCTTCGTCGTATCCGACGTAGCCGGGCGGCGCGCCGATCAGCCTGGATACGCTGTGCTTTTCCATGTACTCAGACATGTCGATGCGGACTAGGTTCTGCTCGTCGTCGAACAGATACTCGGCCAGGGCGCGTGCGAGCTCAGTCTTGCCGACGCCTGTCGGACCAAGGAAGATAAAGCTGCCCATCGGCCGCTTCGGGTCTTTGAGGCCGGATCGGGCTCTGCGAACCGCGTCCGACACTGCCGTGATCGCCGACTCCTGGCCGACGACCCTGGCGTGCAGCCGGTCTTCCATATGTAGGAGCTTTTCCGCCTCGCTTTCAAGCAGCCTGTCAACCGGGATGCCTGTCCAGATCGCGATCAGCTCACCGATGGATTCGGCGTCGATGACCATCCCCACGTCGGAGCGGGATATCTCGGCCCTCGAGCTCGCGTACTCTTCCGCCAACCGCATACGCTCGCCTCTCAACTCGGCGGCCTGTTGATACTCGGCTTGCTGAGAGGCCGCTTCCTCCTCGATCTCCAAGCGGCGCAGGCGGGCTTCCTGTTCCCGCAAATCCGGCGGGAGCGCGTGCACGTCCATGCGGAGCTTGGCCGAGGCTTCGTCGATCAAGTCGACCGCCTTGTCCGGGAGCAGTCGGTCGGATATGTACCGTTGGCTCATGCGAACGGCGGCTTCGATGGCCTTATCCTCGACTCGAACCTTGTGGTGAGCCTCGTATCGAGGGCGGAGGCTCTTGAGCATCTCGATAGCCGTGTCGGCGTCCGGTTCTTCGACCAAAACGGGTTGGAATCGACGCTCGAGCGCGGCGTCCTTTTCGATGTAGCGGCGGTACTCTTCCTCGGTCGTTGCGCCGATGCACTGGAGTTCACCGCGAGCGAGCGCTGGTTTCATCAAGTTGGAGGCGTCGAGTCCGCCCTCGGCAGCTCCCGCGCCCACAACGTTGTGTATCTCGTCGATGAAGAGGATTATCTCGCCTTTGGCTTGCTTGATCTCTTCCATGACGGCCTTGAGTCGCTCTTCAAACTCGCCCCTGAATTTGGACCCTGCGACCAGCAACCCCATGTCGAGCGCCAGCACGCGGCGTCCGGCGAGCTCGTCGGGCGCGTCTTCCGACACGATGGCCTGGGCCAACCCCTCGGCGATGGCCGTCTTGCCGACGCCGGCGCCCCCGATCAGGACGGCGTTGTTCTTGGTGCGCCGGATGAGCGTTTGCATCGCGCGGCCGATTTCCATGTTGCGGCCGACGACCGGGTCCAGCCTGCCGTCTCTGGCGAGTTGCGTCAGATCGATGCTGAAACGCTCGAGGGACTGATAGTGGCTCTCGGCTCGTGGATCGGTGACTCGGTGGTTGCCGCGCACCTTTTGCAGCGCCTGGTAGACGCGCTCCGTGTCGACGCCGTGCTCACGGAGGACGCGGGCGACATCGCCTTCGTCCTCTTGAGTCAACGCGACAAGCAGGTGCTCCGAGCCGATGAATTCGTCACCGAGACGGTCCGCCTCGGCCTTTGCCCTTCCGAGCAGCGCCTCTGCTCTGGGGGTCATGAATATCTGGTTTGCGCCACGCTCAAGCGTCGGAACTTCGGCCAGAAGAATGTCCAGTTTGGAGCGAATTGCATCCGGAGACGCGCCGAGCTCGGAGAGAACCGCGAGCGGGACGCTTTTGGTTTGCTCCAGCAATGCCATCAAGACGTGCTCGGAGTCCCATTGGCTGTGCCGGTAGCGGCGAACGATCTCCTGGGACGTGCCCAGGGCTTTTTGTGCTTGTTCGGTGAAGTTGTCGGGTCGTAGAACCATTGAATCGCCTCTTGTAAAGTGATGCTGTGGATATGTTTAATGCGCTTTGTGTATAAGCGCGAGTCATTCTATAATATCAATAACATTGATACGATGCAACTAAAGGCAAGATCGATCTTGACTTTGGAAATCTGCGGTGACAGACTAGAGCGCAGTTTGATTGGCAGACTTCGGAGATTAGCGTTTGATCATAGACATTCACACCCATACGTTCCCGACCTCGGTCGACAGCATGATTACGGCGGACGAATTGATCGAGGAGGCGAAACGAATCGGACTCGACGGCGTTTGCATCACCGACCACGACGGCTTCTGGGATCATACTGAAGTATTCGAGCTCTCCAAACGGCACAACTTTCTGGTGCTGCCAGGTTGCGAGGTAACCACCGAAGAAGGCCACCTGCTGGTATACGGTTTGCGAAACTACATCTTCGGAATGCACCGCGCCACGTTCGTCAAAAACCTCGTCGATGAAGACGGCGGCGCGATGGTGGTGGCGCATCCGTATCGGCGTACATATCGCAAACATGCCGACAGCAGCCCTGCCGCATACTATGAGATGCTGGAAAGAGCTTCGAGGAATCAAGTGTTCTCGATGATCGACGGTGTCGAGGTGCTGAACGGTCGAGGGTCCGAGGAAGAAAACGCCTTCTCTCACGAGATGGCTCGATGGTTCAAGCTTCCCGGCACCGGCGCGAGCGACGCTCACAAGCTCAGCGATCTCGGAACTTTCGCCACCGAGTTTCACGGCGTTATCAAGAATCTGGACGATCTCATCCGGGAAATCAGAGCCGGCGCCTTCAGCCCTATCGTGCTCGATGGCGCGCGGGCGGAACACAGTCACGGGTAGTGCCTCGATCCATGACAGCCAGCACCCCCGGCAAGACCAATCAGCTCGCTCTGCATTCGTGCGCCGAAAGCAGGCATTCGAAACCGGAGACCAGTGACACTCGACACGGGACCGTTCTCGAGGCGGCCCAGTGAGTGCGATACTTCACATCGAAGACCTGCACACCCATTTCACATCGAAAGAGGGTACGATCAAGGCCGTCAACGGGGTGTCGCTCGAGTTGGGAGAAGACACCGTCCTCGGCCTCGTCGGCGAAAGCGGTTCGGGAAAGACCATGACCGCGCTGTCGATCATGCAGTTGGTGCCATTTCCCGGCAAGATCGTCCAGGGCAAGATCGTCTACGACGGCCGCGACATGATGACGATGGGTGAGCGCGACCTGCGCAAACTGAGAGGCAATGAGGTTTCGCTCATTTTCCAAGATGCCGGCGCAGCGTTAAATCCCGTGGTCCAAATCGGCCAGCAGGTCGAAGAAGTGATGCTCGAGCACGCGCCCGTAACGAAACGGCAAGCGCGAAATCGGGCCGTCGAATTGCTGGTGCAGATGGGGATTCCGGACGCGGCAAAGATGTTGGATCGGTATCCGTTCCAGCTCAGCGGAGGTATGGCGCAGCGTGTGCTTATGGCAATCGGGATTGCTCAGAAACCGCGCGTGTTGATCGCCGACGAACCGACATCGAACCTGGACGTAACGCTGCAGGCCGAGATGCTGCACCGCCTCAGGCTGCTTCGCGAAGAAGCCCACACGTCAATCCTTCTCATCACGCACGATCTCGGTGTGATCGCTCAGATGGCTCAGGCAGTTGCCGTGATGTACGGCGGCTCAATCGTTGAGTACGCGGATACGATTACGCTCTACAAGCGGCCGTTGCATCCGTACACATGGGGGCTGTTCCAGGCGTTGCCTCGGATGGATTCACCGGAGCGGTCGCTTCAACCCTTGGCGGGCACGCCGCTGACGATGCTGGACCCGCCGGACCGATGCCCGTTCCTGGAACGTTGCAACAAGGCGGTCAACGAGTGCCGAACAGAACCTCGACCGGCCCAGGTCGAGCTGGAGCCCGGACACTATCTGGCTTGCTACAACCCCATCGTTCCGGTGGGGTGACCGTCAGAGACGGCTCTATTTACGCCGACCACGATCCGCCGTATGGCTGGATCGCATGTTGTTGGCGCCTTCGATTGCTCTCGACGCTTGACGGTCACCGAGCGCGATTCTCACCCGCCAGTTTGACGCCCAGATTTTCGAGCATGTCGTCGGCCATCGTGTTCAGGTCGTATGACGGAGACCAATCCCACTCCTCACGGGCCGCCGTGTCGTCGAGCGAGTTGGGCCATGAGTCGGCGATCCCCTGTCGCAGTGGATCGACCTCGTAGTCGACGCTGAAGCCGGGGACCTTGCCGGAGATGACTCCGGCCAGTTCCGCCGGAGTGAAGCTCACCGCGCCGACGTTGAAGTCGGTGTGATGCTTGAGCCGCGAGCCGTCCGCGTGTGCGAGGTCGACGATCGCCTTTATGCAGTCGGGCATGTACATCATCGGCAGGCGTGTGTCGGGGCGTAGGTAGCAGATGTATCGACCTTCCCGTATCGCGCCGTAGAAGATGGCGACCGCGTAGTCCGTTGTGCCCGCGGTCGGTTCAGTCTTCCAACTAATGATTCCAGGCAGCCGCAAACCTCGAACGTCTAGGCCCAGCTTGTCGACGTAGTAGTTGCCCATGAGTTCGCCGAAAACCTTCGAGATGCCGTACAGCGTGGCGGGGCGTTGCAGCGTCTCGTTCGGTGTTTCGTCCTGGGGTGTGTCGGGGCCGAATGCGGCTATCGAACTCGGCAGGATGAGCTGGTCAAGGTCGTTGTCGACCGCGGCTTCCAGCACGTTGTAGAGCCCGTCGATGTTAACGGAGTGCGCTCGTTGCCGGTTTGACTCGGCGAAAGCCGACAGCACCGAGCTCATGTGATACACGGTCCCGACATCGTGATCGCGCAAAGATCTCTGCACGCTTTCGCCGTCGGTTACGTCGATGGTGATTGCCGGACCGGCGTCGCGCATGTCGTCCGGCATCGGCGTCCGGTGACCGGCGGCGATTACGTTGCCGGACCCGTATCGCTCACGCAGGGCCGGGACGAGCTCGGAGCCGATCTGCCCTGCGGCGCCCGTGACGAGTATCTTTCGCATAGGCGACGGTCAGGCCGATCTTGACTTGACGGCCGTGAACTTGACGCTCGCGACCCTGCCTGCAACGAGGGCAAGATCCGCAGCGCTGGGAGGAGGACAGAATTCCTCTCCCGGGCAACTCGCCAATGCCCTCAATTCATCATTGGACAGGATGTGGCGGTTCACGGTCCGCAGGTCTCCGAAACCCGCGTCTGACACCATCCGCCAATAGCCGGACTCGGCGATCGCTCCCCCCAGACACCCGGCCCCGGCCGCCTGGAACCGCTCCCTGAGTTCAGGCGCCATCTCTTCCGTCAAGGCAATGTCCGAAATTGCCAACCGTCCGCCGGGCTTGAGAATTCGATAGGCTTCGCGATACACGGCGTCCTTGTCAGGACAGAGGTTGATGACACAGTTTGATATGACGACATCGGCGATGCTGTCCGGAAGGTCGAGCTCGGCGATGTCGCCGACGTGGAGTTTGACACGGCCTGCCAGGCCCTTCTCGGCCACGGCCTGGTGAGCCCGCTCGATCATCCGAGACGAAAAATCGACCCCAATCGCTCGACCGTCGGAGGTTGCTCTTTCAGCGGCCAACACCAGATCGATCCCGGCGCCGCATCCGAGGTCCACGACCACATCACCGGATTTAATATCGGCGAAACCGACTGGGTTTCCGCACCCTCTGGACAGATCGAGGGCTACTTGAGGCACATCGGCGAGATCCGAGGGAGCGTACAATCCTTGATCGATCGCATAGCCCGAACCGGGCTGAGCTTGGCTCGATCAACACGCCTGCCCGTTGCCGCCACTCTCGGCAAACGCCCCGTATCTGGTTTTGACGGCTTGCTTTACTTCCGCGAGTTGCATCTGCGTCCTCCCTGTGCATATCGGCATGGCGCGATGGTATCACGAACAAGCGCTGACACTGAACAGCCGTTGTGTTTCGTCAGCGGTGTGGCAGATGTGCCCTCGTTAGCAGGTTCTGTCGAGCACGAGCGTGGGATCGACGAGTTTGCCGATTCGAGGCAGTTTCTTTGCCGGTTCAGCTAGTCATCGCGTCGGGAAAGCCGGCGAGCTCAACCTTGGGATTGGCAGTCTCCCAGTCTCTGGCGCGGCGCAGCACGTCTGAATTCGGATCTTGACCCAACGGGCAGAGGGCCAGGCAGGCGACTTTGCACATTCTGTTGCCGAAACTGTCGATAGCTCGATGATCGCTTGCGGCATAGTTGGCGCCCGGCAGGTCCATGGGATAGCCTTGCTTGATGTTCGCGCGTATCTCCTCAAAGGTCGTTCCCCGGCTGCCGCAATCCGAAGAGCATCTGTAGTGGTTGACGCGTCCATCGGGAGATATGGCCCGCGTTGGGCACACATCGACACAGATCGTGCAATTCGGAGGGCAAGGGTCGTCTTCCAACGGCTCCTCGTTCTCCAGGACGGCAGTTGTGACGACGCAACCCAGGCGTACTCGTGTCCCAAACCTGGGAGTCGCAACGAGGCCGTTCCTGGCCCTGCGACCCATTCCTGACAGCACGGCGGCGCGCTTCATGCTGAATACCCCGTACAACGGCGCGGTGGCGGTTTCATCTCCGTCGGCTTCGTGGTTGAACCGAGCGCCCACGAGCGCGCCCAACGGCAGCGTCCGACGCGAGCGAGCCTCCAGCCAACGCGCGAGGTCGTAGCAAATCGAATTCAGGAGTCGATTGAGGTGCACGTAGCCAAAGTTGCCGAAGGCATACGTGGTCTTGGCGTCTGAAACGTTCGACTCGATCACTCCTCCCAGTTGGCCGATGCCAAGCACTATCACACTGCGGGCGGGCGGCAACAGATCGGTCGGACCGTATCCGGAAGGTCGGTAGTCGAATACCTTCGAGGCATCAGATAACTGTGGCGTCTGCCATCTCTCCACCGCGGCCACGCCAACGAGGTCAGCGCCAAGTTCCTGCGCTCGTTGCTTAATCTGTTGGGTCAGTCCCTCGATATCCTGTGCACACACGCGAAACTCCGTTACGATATCGTGCTAAATGGGTGACGCCAAATTGGCTCATGATCGGGACGCACATCTACGGGCGGGCGCGACCGCTGGATTCGCCGGACGGCGCTGCGAACTGGAACGTGTCTCGCATCGCGAACGTATCGAATACACCCCATGTGCTACGGCACGTCCGCCGCGTAGCCGGTCCCTATTTGGTCGAGACGCTCCAACTCGGCGTACTCGGCATCGGATACGCCGATGATTTCTTTGTAGACGTACTCGTTGTCTTGACCGAGGCCCACCGGGTGCCTGCGAAGGTTGTTGGGCGTCTTGGACATGTTGAAGATCAGGCCCGGATATGAACGCGTCCCGGTATCGGGGCCGGTGAGGTCCTGGAAGAAGCCTCGGTCGCCCAGCTGCGGGCAAGCGAATGCGTCCGCTTCGTCCTGGACGGGCCCGGCGGCGACTCCGGCGGCTTGAAGCTGGTGGAAGAGTTCGAACCGGTCGCGAGTCTTCGTCCATTCGGCGACGTGCGCGTCGAGCTCTTTCTGGCGCCGATGCCTGCTCACCTGGTCGACGAACTTTTCGTCGTTGGTCCAATCTGGGTTGCCCATGACGTTGCACAAAGCGGCCCACTCGTCCTGAGTGCCGACGTCGATGACGATCCACCGGTCTTCCCCTTCGCACGGGTAGGCGTTGTGCGGAGCGTGCGTCGGGTGACGGTTTCCTTGGGGTTCCGTGACCCGTTGGTTCATCGAGTAGTCGAGCATGAATTCGCCCATATACGGAACGAAGCCCTCGGCCAGCGCCATCTCGATCTGCTGGCCTTTGCCAGTGCGTTTGCGTTGCCGCAACGCCAGCATGACGGCGAATGCGCCCTGCACACCAGCGGCGGCGTCGCCTGTGAACGAGTCTCCGGTCATGGACGGGTCCATGTCCGTGTACCCGCGAATGTGATGGTGACCGGTCATGCCCTCCATGTGGGTGCCGAAAGTTCGGTAGTTCTTGTACGGACCGGTGAGTCCGTACCCGGGCATCCGCAACTGAATCAATCGCGGATTGATCTCGCTCAGCTCCTCGTAGGTCGCCTGTGCGCGTTCGATGGTCTCGGGCACGTTGTTCTCAATGAAGACGTCCGACTTGGCGACGAGACGCCGGAATATATCTCGGCCCTCGGGCGTCATGATGTCGACGGTCATGCTTTTTTTATTGCGGGCGTGGCTGTTGAACGAAGGCGACCGGTTGAACGGCGTCTCGCCGGGGTCCCAATCAGGAAACGCGTAGAACAGCGAGCCTGCTGTCGCCGTGGAGTTTCTGACCGCGTCGACCTGCTCCTTAGTAACGTGTGCGGTCTGGCCCCGCGTGGACGGCTGCATCCGGTTTCGCGGCTCGACGCGTATCACCTCGGCGCCCCATTCTGCGAGGAGTTGGGTGCAATGGGGACCGGCCCACACGACGGTTACGTCGATGATTCGAATGCCTTCCAGGGGCAGTTTCTTGCTCATTGTTGCTCGACTCTCAATTTTTCAGCACGGACAGCGATAACGTTTTTCGTCGCCTAGGCTTGGCTTCGGGGGTTCCGGTGTGACGGGGCCTGGCGCAAGGTCAGACGATCCCGCGCTCCCTCAACTCTGCTATGTCTTCAGCGGAGCGGCCGAGCTCGCTCAGCACCTCGTCGGTGTGTTGCCCCAGAAGCGGCGCCGGCGAACGATGCGGCAACTCGGCGCCATACATCTTGAACGGCCTGCCCGGGTAGGTCAGTTCGCCGGCCCGGGGATGTTCGATCGGGTCCCAGAAGCCGCGCTCGGCAAAATGCGGATCGTGGAAGATGTCTTCGACGTTGTTGATCGGCCCGGCCAGAAGGTGGTGTTCTTGGGCGACAGTCACTGCCTCGAGCATCGTGTGTTCCATCAGCCACGGAATGTAGTACTCGTCGAAGAGGTAAGCCGCTTCGGGGTCGGAACGGCCGGCAGGGTTGCTCAAGACCGGATGATCGGCCAATTCCGGGTGGCCGATCATCTCGCAGATGTTACGAAAACGGGGACCGAACCCCAGGATGTTGACGTAACCGTCCGCGCATGGCCTGGTTCCTGACGCGACGCGCACCGCGGGGTCGGGACGGGAACCGAGGTAGCCCGTGTAGGAGTGAGCGGTCAGCCACACGACCCGCCGGTCCCTGAATCCGGCCTGGGTCTCGTAAACAGAGACGTCGATGTGCTGGCCTTCGCCGGAATCCTCGGCATCGAACAGCGCTAACGTCGATGCGTAGGCCGCGACCGAACCCGAGTGCATCGCCACGATGTTGCCGGCCAACTTCAACGGCTCGCGATCCGCGTGCCCCGTGATGTTCATCGGACCGCCCATCGCGTAGGCGACGAGGTCGGATGACTTCAGATCGCGGTAAGGCCCGGTTTGGCCGAAGTTCGAGATCGACGCGACGACGACAGCGGGATTTATGGCTTCGAGCTCATCGTAGCCGAGCCCCAACCGATCCATCACGCCGGGGCGGAAATTCTCGACGACGATGTCGGCGGTGGCTGCCAAGTCTTTTGCAATCTGCGCGCCAGCAGGATCCTTGAGGTCGAGCGTGATCCCGCGTTTGCTCGTGTTCAGGTGCAGGAACATCCCGCTTTTCTCAGGATGGGGCTCATCGCCTGGATAGGGACCCATAGCCCTCGCAGAATCACCGGCTCCGGGCCTCTCGACCTTGATCACGTCGGCGCCGTAGTCACCAAGCAGCTTGGTGCATTGCGGTCCGGCTACGTGGTGAGTCAGGTCCAGAACCCGGACTCCAGCCAAAGCGTTGTCGAACATTTTCGTATTCTCCGGCCGTGTTTCTTCACAATCGAGAATGTAACGCAGCGGTGTGGGGACCGGCCTATGGCCGAACGGCGCGAGCAACGCCTGAAATCGACGATCCGCTGCCTCGTCGCCAATGGGCCGTAAGCTATCAGCGTACGCCGCGCGCGTCAAGGCGACGTCGGATTGAGCTCGATCCAGCGCCGGAGCATGCTGGAATGTTCGGCCAGCGTCGATGCCCTGGGCGTGCTTGACCCGCTTCACGCCCGCAGCTAACATTGTGCCAAGGTGAAAATCATGGATCTACTGTTTATATGCCGAGACGCACTGGAAGACTCGTTGCTGAGTACGATCGCGATGGCGATCGAGGCGCGGAAAGCGAACGCTGAAACGGGAATTGTCTTTACGGGCGAATCCGTTGCCGCCCTGTCGGGGCAGTCCTTCGACTGGTCGCCCTTGCTTCGGGATTGGGGCACTCGGGTGCGTGTCTCCCGGACCGCCACGGAGATGGGTTATCCCCTCGCCAAAGCCTGGGACGCTCGATGGACGAAGCCTCTTCAGCTTCTGCCTGCGGCCCGGGAAACGGGCGTCCGCCTCATCGCATGCCCGCTTTGGTCGAAACTACTGGGCGTCGAGGAGAGATTGCCGGAAGAACTCGAGCGTCCGGATATGGCCGCGCTGATCCAAGAATTGCGGCAGAGTGACAAAGTCATCGGCAGTTACTAAAAGGAGAGCTTCATGGGATGGACCGACTGGACACAGCCCGAAGGATTTCGACGCCCTGTGCACGTCATTTACGAGAAGAAGCAGCATGAGGAACTTGGAGGCGGCATCGCGCGCCTAACCATGAACCGCCCCGAGGTTCTCAACGCGTTCACCGGCCAGACATACTCGGAGTTTGCCCGAGCCATGAAAGACGCCGAGGACGACCGGTCAATAGCGGCCATCATCGTCACCGGCTCCGGCGGCAACTTTTGCAGCGGCGGCGACGTGATGTGGGAGGCAGAGGCGAGTTTCGAAGAATCGGCGGGCTCTGAGCCTGGGTTGAATCGGCTCGTGCGAATGTGCCCGAAGGTGGTTATCGCGGTGGTAGAAGGGTACGCGATCGGCGGCGGCAACCATCTGGCCTACACGTGCGACATCACTTTAGCCGCTGACACCGCGATATTCGGTCACAACGGCCCCCGCGTGGGTAGCCCCCATCACGGATACACAGTGGCGCTGGCCGCTCTGACCATCGGGATGAAGCGAGCCAAAGAGATGCATTTCTTCCTCCCTCGGTACACGGCCCAAGAGGCATACGATTTGGGCATGGTCAACAAAGTTGTCCCAGAGTTTGAGCTGGACAACGAAGTGGATAAATGGTGCGAACAGCTCCTCACGATGAGTCCGACCTGCATCCAACTCCGCAAACGGTCGTTCAACGCCTTGATGGACATGGCCCGGGCATTCACCGGCCCGACCGGTGAATTGCTCCAGAAGCATGCTCCCGACTTCCTCGGAAGCGCCGAGCGTCAGGAATGCCTGGCGGCTTTCACCGAGATGAGGACGCCACGACCATACGCGGTCTACGCCGCAGAGCAAACGGCAACTGCCTAGGCGGGCGCTTAACGTCCGTGTGAGCGAGCGGCGCAACTCGGCAGCGTTCGGTTTCGACGGTGATGGATTTGCCGTCCGTGAGCACCTCGATCGACCCACGATCCATCGTGACGTAAATGTTGTCATCGAGGACGTGTTGTTTCAGATGTTTCAGGATTTCCGTGTGAGGGTGATCGAAGCGATTGCCCACTCCGGCCGAGATGACCGCGAGTACAGGTTTGACCGCGCTCAGGAATCGTTCCGAGGACGAGCTTCGGCTGCCGTTGTGTCCGACCTTCAAGACGTGGCTGTTGAGCTCGGCGACCGAGTTGGTCATCAGGGACTCGCCTTCGCGGAACGTGTCGCCGGAAAGCAGGAAGCTGATCTCGCTGTACACGACCCGCACCGCCACGGACGCGTTGTCGATGTCGGAAGCCGTGTTGTTCAGCAGCCGGGTTGGCGGTCCGAGAACCTCGATCACGACGCCGTCGTCGAACGCCAGCGCCATGCCTCGGTTCAGTGACAGTTCGACGGCGCCCTCGTTGCCCACGACCCGGCGCCAATCTGCATACTGAGGCGTATCGTAGTCGAATTCTCGTTCGAGGACGTGCCGCACGTCGTATCGCTCCAAAATCTCCGTCAAGCCCGACACATGGTCGCTGTGCGGATGCGTGAGAACAGCCAGGTCGATGGACCGTGCCCAGAAAGGCAGCGTTGAACTCACGGCCTGCGCAGCGTTGGCCGGAGACGGCCCGCCATCGACGACGATGCGATGGCCTCCCGGCGTCGTGATGATCGCCATATCGCCCTGTCCAACGTCTGCGAAGACGACGCGGAGATCGTTGCCGGGAAGCGTGATCGCGACGATCCACAGCAACCACGCGACCGCGAAGGCCAACACGACTAACGGCCACGTCGCGCCTCGCGAGCGGTTCGACCAGTCTCGCTCCCAAGCGCGCGCAAGCGACCAGAGCTTGATGGCCTGCCGCCTGACGGTTCGGTTGAATATGGCGGCACACGCTGCCACGTAATACACCCACACCAGGATCGATGCGAACCTTCCGGTCTCGACCAATGCGCCAGGAACGCTGCCAACGAGCGATGCAACGCTTGCGATGTACGCCGAGCTCACCCACGCGATCCAACCGAACGGCGCCGCAAGCCAACTTGAAACCAAACCGATCGATCCCGCCAAAGCGCTGGACTCAAGGGCGAGTGGCAAGATCGGCATAGTGATCAGCGTCGACGGCAAGCCGACCAAGGAAACCTGCTGGAAGTGGAACGCCACCAAAGGCACGGTTGCCACGGTCGTCGCGATCGTCACGGCCATCGCTTCGATGACCAGACGGGCAATCGCCGGGCCAACGCCGTCGCGGTCTTGGGTCAACTCGAGCTTCGCGGCAGCCCACTCGGACATCCGCGTGCTCAACATCGCGATGCCGGTCATGGCTGCGAAGCTGAGTTGAAACGAGAAGTCCGACAGCACACGCGGCTCGGCCGCGACCATTATCGAGGCTGCCAGCGCCAAGGACGGCAGCACGCTCCGAGGTCGACCCACGGCCAAAGCGCCCAAGTACGCAACGCCCATGATCGCGGCTCGGATCGCCGACGGAGGCGCGCCCGCGATCAGCGTGTACGACACGATCATCAGCAGCGGCCAGATCAGGTATAACTGGTGACGCCGACCGACGGCTGATGCGCTCAGCGAAAGACTGATGCCGTGCAATACCCCGACGTGCAGCCCCGAGATCGCCAGCAAGTGGGATGTCCCGGAGCGCCGGAAGTCGGCGACGAGCTCGTCCGGCAGCTTGTCGCGGATGCCGAGCAGCACTGCCTGAGCGAACGACGCTTGAGGCTCGGGGATCGTGCGTCCGAGGGAGTCGGACAGCTTGTGACGGAGCTTGTATAGGTTGCGATAGATTGCGGCGCCCTCGCCATCGTTCAGCAGCACCGGCTCGGAGAACGTCATCACGGTCCCGATGCGTTGACGCTGAGATACGCCGGATAGTCGAACTCGTCGAGCTGTTCCGGTGGCGTGAGGACGCCGGTCAGAGCCAAACGGTCGTCGTATCGGAAGAACGGCTTCTCCCTGGCGCGAGCGATGTTGGAGGTTTCGCTGACCAGAACCAGAACCTCACCGTCGGCTACGGTCCAATCAGAGCCTCCGGAAAACCGCACGCGCTCGACAACCAACTTGAGGCGCGTCGCTTGTCCAGCGGCGGATGGGTCGCCGGTCACGACGCCCTCGACAACGAGATCTGGCATGCTGTGGAACCGGTCCAGAGATCGCGCGGCGTCAACTTCGTCGATCGAGGCGCGGAGCATTCCGAGGACGAGGAAGGGCACGGCGAGCACCGGCAGGATGCGCCATCGCAGGCTGACGGCCAACGGCACTGCCAGCACTGCAGATACAAGGAACAGTGCGACGGCCCACAGCGATCCGTCAAGGTCGACGCCTAGCAGAACTCCGACGACGAACGCCGCGGAGAGGACCGGAAGTCGCAACGCGTCACTCCACTCATATTCAGGTTGATGGCGAGTGTATCACGCGGGTGATGGACAAGCAGCATCCAGGATGCTGGCGATGACCAGTGACAGATTGTCAATCCGCGAGGCGGGCCAGTGCGCGTTCGTCGATCTCGATACCGAGGCCCGGGCCGGTGGGGACTGCGACGTAGCCGCCGACCTGGTCGAACGGTTCTTCGACCAAGCCTTCGCGAATGCCGCTGGGGGTTCGGTCGAACTCCATCACCGGCTCCTGGACGAACGGCACCGGATCGCCGGAGGGCGGGCACGGCGGGATCGCCGCCGCCACATGCAGCGAGGCCGCGATCATGATCGGCGAGCCCCAGACGTGAGGGTTGACCTGGATGCCGAACGCGTTGGCCATCGCCGCCACGTTTCGCATCTCCGTGATGCCGCCGACATTGATCACGTCGGGCTGGGCGATGTCATACGCCCGCCTCGCGAGGAAATCCTTGAACTCGTACCGAGTGCGAAGGTTCTCGCCGCCGGAGACAGCCATCGGAACTCCAGCTTTGACTTGGAGGTAGCCTTCAATATCCTGTGCGTTGACCGGTTCTTCGAACCAGAGGATGTCGTGCTCGGCGATCCGCTGGCCGAGCCTGATCGCGGACGCAGCGTTGTACGCTTGATTGGCGTCGATCATCAGCTTGACGTCCGGGCCGATGGCGTTGCGCAGGGCTGCGACCCGCTTGACGTCGTCGTCCATCGGCAAACCGCCGACCTTGGTCTTCATGCCCATGAAGCCGGCTTCGACGTAGCCGGTCGCTTCGTCGAGCAACCGAGTGGGGAACTCGCCTTCGGTGTAGTAGAGCCCGGTGGCGTAGACGGCGACGCGATCGCGGATTCGTCCGCCGAGGAGATCGGAGACTGACAGACCGGTCGCTTTGCCGGCGATGTCCCAGAGCGCGGTGTCGACGGCGCTGAGCGCGGAGCCGCCGAATCCGACCGCAACGTTGGCGTTGTACAGCCGCGCAAACATCTTCTGCCAGAGTCCGACACGGTTCGTCGGATCCTGGCCGATCAGCGCCGGTTCCAGCACCTCGTGCACCGCGGTAGCGGCCGGCCCGCCCGCGCCTTCGCCCCAGCCGACGATCCCCTCGTCCGTCGACACCTTCACGATGCCAGCGGTCCGGCGATCGATCCAACCCTGGGACCACCCAAACGGTCTTTCGAGCGGCGAGCTCAGAGAATAGGTCTCGATTCCGGTGATCTTCACGGAGGGCCTCCTGCCGGTGCTCAATGATGGAAAATGCGGGGCACGGCACCGTTACGTGACGAGTCTATCAACGCGACATTCGAGGGTCAATCGTGGCACAACGGCGGCCTCGAATAACCGAGTGCCGAGGCCAAAGGAGCGTTGCGACGTTGGTGCTCTGGCCGTTCACGCCCAAGCCAACCCTGGATCGCCGCGCGGAGGCCACAGACGCAATGCGTGGGTCAGAATGACACATGGCGGTTGCCACCACCGTATCAGAGCATGAAAACTAGGCTTGGCCCTGATGGCGATAAACAATATAAGTGGCATTGTCCGAAATGTGTCATTCTGATCCTTCCGCGCGCGGAAGGACGAAGAATCTGGTCGTTGAACACCCATTGTTGCCCGCGGGACGCCAGAAGTTTCTGCATCTGCGAAAGGTCCAGCGCGCAAGAAAGCGTTAAGCAAAACGATTTGGGTTGATGAACATAACGGCTTAAGCGACGCTTGCGCGTGGGCGGCCCTTCGACAGGCTCAGGGCGAACGGATGGGTGCTTGGCTCGCCATCGACGGATGCTCAGGATCGCGACACGCGTTGGGGACAGTGTATTTAGTTGATGACCATCAGGCCGACACCGCGCAGCTATTTTAACACCAATGACACCTAATGTCCGGCACACATTATTATGTTTATCGCCATCACGACCAAGCTCTGAGAGGCGTCGGGCACGGCTTGACATCGCCCCGTCGTCAGCCGAGAATCGCGTCACGCGTCGGTCCCTCGTTAATTCTCACGTCTGACGGCGGCACGCGAGCGCTGGATCGAAAGCAATTACACGCCTGATGACAAACCGCCTCCCATTCAAACAGACCCTCGACTCGCTTCCCGATGAGTGGTCGATCGACCCGATCCCGGCCATCCGAAGCTCGATTGCGAGAACCGGCGCCAAGCTGGCGGTTCTGGATGACGACCCGACAGGCGCCCAGACCGTGCACGATGTGGCGGTTTTGACAGACTGGTCCGTCGACGCGATCGTCGAAGAGCTCGCCACTGACCTTCCGGCGATGTTTCTGGTTACGAATTCGAGGAGCATGCCGCTCGCGCGGGCGCAGGCAGTTACCGCCGAGGCAGGGCGCAACTTGCGTGAGGCATCGGCTCGTACCGGGCGTCGAATCGACGTGGTGATCCGGGGCGATTCGACGTTGCGCGGCCACTTCATCGGCGAGTTGACTGCCCTGGAACAGGCTCTCGGCAAGGGAAACGATGCGTGGTTGTTGATTCCATTCTTTTCCGAGGGCGGGCGCTACACGATTGACGACGTCCACTACGTTTCGGACGACGAATGGCTGACACCGGCGGGCGATACCGAGTTCGCACGAGACACGGTGTTCAGCTACCGTTCCTCGAACTTGCGAAAGTGGGTCGAAGAGATGACGGACGGGAGCGTGAGCGCCGCCGACGTAGCTTCGATCTCGATCAACGACCTTCGGCTCGGCGGACCGGAGCGAGTTACCGAGGTATTGTCTGATCTCGAGGGCGGTCGAGTCTGCGTCGTCAACGCTGTTGCGATGCGCGACCTCGAGGTGCTGGCGCAGAGCCTGTTGGCAGCCGAAGAGCGAGGGCAGCGGTTCTTGTACCGGAGCGCGGCGTCGTTTGTGCGGGCCAGGTTGGGCCAGACCGGTCGAGAGTTGTTGACTGCCGATGACCTGGACCTGCCGAAGTCGGGAGGCGCGTTGATCGTCGTAGGCTCGCACGTGGCACGGACCAACGGCCAGCTCGACGAATTGCTCCGACGACCTGGAATCGCGAGCGTCGAGATCGATGTCGCGGAGCTCGTATCCGACGCTGGCACTCGGGAGACGGCTCGTGTGGCGGGCTTCGCCTCCGGTCAGCTTCGGAAGGGGCGAGACGTCGCGATCTATACGAGCAGAACTGTGCTCACGGGCATCAACGTTGCAGAGAACCTGGCGATCGGCGAGAGGATTGCCAGCGGGGTCGTCGAGGCGGTCCGGGGGGTCGAACAGCGACCGAGGTACGTGATCGTGAAGGGCGGGACGACGGCGAGCAACGTGGCTACTCGATCTTTTGGCGTGGCCAGAGCCGTCGGCAGAGGCCAGGTGGCTCCAGGTGTGCCAGTCTGGGATCTCGGCCCCGAAAGCAGATTTCCGGGTCTCAAACTGGTGGTGTTTCCCGGGAACGTCGGAGACCCTGACGCCCTGGTTGAGGTGGTTGTAAAGCTGAGCGCGTAGCCTTTCGAACGGTCACGCCGCCAAGTGAACGGCGAATCCAAGGCAACGCAAAGGACCCATATGCTAGTCAACACACTCGCATTGTTGAGGATGGCCGAACGAGGTGAATTTGCCATCGGCGCTTTCAACGTGTACAACCTGGAGGGCGCTCTGGCGGTCGTCCAGGCCGCGGAAGCGGCTGCCAGCCCGGTGATGCTCCAGATCATGGGAGGGTCGACCAAACGAGTTGGACGGCCCCTGGCGGCATTGTGCTTGGAGGCGGCGAGTTCGGCCAGCATGCCAATGGCGGTCCACCTGGATCATTGCTCCTCCCGCGACGAAATCGAAGGGTGGTTGGAGGCAGGGTTGAAGTCCGTGATGGCCGACGGCTCGGATCTCGACTATGAGGCCAACGTGGAGTTCACACGGGACATCGCCAAGACGGTCCATTACAATGACGGCGTCGTCGAGGCGGAGCTGGGTCGGCTCACCGGCGAAGAGGACGGCCTGACGATTCCGGATTACGAATCGAAGCTGACGGACCCTGCACGGGCCGCGGATTTCGTCGAACGGACCGGAGCAGACGTTCTGGACGTGTGCATCGGCAACGTCCACGGTCGCTATAGATCCGACCCTCGCCTGGACTTTGAGCGATTGGAGGCGATCGAACGGACCGTCACTGCGCCCTTGGCGCTTCATGGGGGCTCGGGCTTGGACGACGATTCAGTTCGCCGCTGCATCGAATTGGGCGTTCGCAAGATCAACGTGAATACGGAACTGCGAACCGCCTACGTGCGGTCACTGGCGGAATCGGTGTCAGCGGGCGATCAGCCGGAGTTCGTGGACGTGATGGACAGGGCCGTGGCGGCGATGCGAGACGTCGTCGCAGGAAAGCTCCGACTGTTCGGTTCGTCCGGCGGTTAGGCGGCGGATGTCGCACGTCGAGACGGTGTTGCAGGCGCGGCGCGAATGGGTTGAAGGGGTATGTTCGGTACGTGGCGCTCGAAATACGGAGGAAACAATTGGTCCCGACCGGACCTAATAGTTGAGGAGGCATTTGGATGGGAAAGCTTGATGGAAAAGTAGCGGTCATCACCGGCGCCAGCCGGGGGATCGGCAGGGACATGGCGGTGGTGTTCGCTCGCGAGGGAGCGAAAGTGGTGGTGTCCGCGCGGACCGAGAACGAAGGCGACTTCCGTATTCCGGGCAGCATTGCGACCGCCGTGGATCGCATCAAAGAAGAGGGCGGCGAGGCGATCGGCATTCGTTGCGACGTCACGCAAGAGGACGAGATCCAGGCGCTGTTTGACCAAACCGTCGAACACTACGGCCGGCTCGACATCCTGGTCAACAACGCCGCCGTTCTGATCCCAGGAAAGATCGAGGACATGCAGGTTCGCCACTGGGATCTGCTATACCGCATCAACATCCGCGGCCCGTTCGTCGGCTGCAAGCTGGTCGTGCCGCAGATGCGAAAGCAACAATATGGGCACATCATCAACATCTCCTCCGTTGGCGCGATCGGTCCGGGAGAGGGCCCGTACACGGAAACCGGCGGCGGCGGCACGGCATATGGCTCCGGCAAAGCGCACATGGAGCGCATGACCCAGGGCATGGCTCAAGAGGTGTGGCAAGACGGCATCGCAGTCAACGCTCTGTCCCCGAGACTAGCGATCGCGTCAGAAGGCCAGCGTTGGTTCCGCGGCGGCAAAGCATACTCCGGCGCACGTGAGGACGGCATCATCATGGGCGACGCTGGAGCGATCATGTGCGAGCAGGATCCCAAGACCTACACCGGAAAGATTCTGTACGACGAAGACGTGCTTACCGACGCGGGAGTCACCGACTTCTCGCAGTACACGATTATCGCCGACGAATAGCGACCGGTCCGGCCGAGGGTCGTTGGCCCGAGGCGTTCAGTGAAACTCGTCGAGGAATGATTACGGTGCGAGCCCGTCCCTTCCCGGTGCAGGTGAAGGGATGGGCTCGTTGTATGCGCCAGCAAAGTAGGGGTTTGGCATGCTCACGGATTTAGTGGAAGTCACTACTGCCGACGGGATCACGCTCGGCGGAGCTTACTTCGAGCCGCGAGAGGTGGCCAACGATTCGTCGATAGACGCACTGTGTTTCTTTCACGGCGACGGCGGGCATTTCTATCGGACCCTTTATCTCGAACTTGGGCAACGGCTGGCGGAGCGAGGAATCGCCTTCATCGCCGCCAATCGAAGAGGACATGACATCGTCGCTGGCGGAGCGCCCGGAGGACCGCCGAAAGGCTACGCGTACGAGTCGGTGGACGAATCGAGACTCGATTACGCGGCATGGCTGGGACTGCTCGAAGAACGCGGGCATCGGAGCGTTGCCATCGGCGGGCACAGCGGAGGCGCGGTCAGGGCCGTGTACGCTCAATCGAAGGAGCACTACGCCATCGTTCGAGGCGTCATCGCGGTGTCACCCGGTGAGTACGAACACGACGGCGTCGTCGCACTTCACGGAGATCTGTTTGCCGAGACGTTCGCGCGTGCAGAACAGGAAATCGCGGACGGCAGGGCGGGGACGTTGTTCACGCCCGGCATGCCATGGGGCTCTACCTGGACCGCGCAGTCGTTCGTGGATTGCTTCAATCCTGACTGCCGCTACAGCGTGAACGCCCGGGTGACGGATACGGGATGCCCGACGCTGTTTGTGTTCGGTTCGGAGGAGTGCTTCGGACCGCAGGTGCTCCCGGTCTGCGGAGAAGCGATGCGGCGTCTGAGAGAAGCCAGCCATTCGCACGTGACTGTCGAGGTGATCGACGGCGCCAACCACGGCTACCAAAGCCGGGACTTGGAGCTGTTCGAGATGATATATGGGTGGCTGAGCTCGGCGTGACGTTCAGTCGGATTCGGTGGCGTCAAATGGTCAGGACGGTCCGGCCCACCGGTGGGCGACGCCTGAGGGTTTCGAGGGCTTCGCTCAAACCCTCTATCGCAACCGTCTCCGAGACAACCGGCTTGAGGCGGCCTGTTTCGACCAATCGAACCACGTCTACGACATCCTGCAGCGTCGATGCTCTCGTGCCCATGATGTCCCATTGGCCGTGGATGAGGTCCGCGGTATCCACGCTGAGGGGAGCGCCGTAAGCGTACCCAACGACCATCAGCCGACCGTTCGGCTTCAGGCACTTCACCGCGTCGCTCAGGACGCCGGTCACGGCGCTGCCGCCAACGCACTCGACGACGGCGTCGGCTTTTGCGCCTCGCGTCAACGCGTCGATTTGTGCGGGCAAAGGCTCTTCACTTGCGTCCACGGTCTCCGCGCCGAACTCTCGCGCGGCGGCGAGTTTGTCCGGTTCCACGTCCGCGGCGATGACCCGCGCGCCCATCGTCATGGCGAGCTGCACGGCGTGGATGCCGAGCCCGCCGACGCCGACCACGACGACGGTTTCGCCGGCGCGAACCCTGGCCCGTCGAGCGAGCGCGTGGTAGCAAGTTGCCGCCGCGTCGGGAAGAACGGACGCCTGCGTGAGGGGCACGGACGAATCGATCTTCACCGCGTTTCGAGCCGGCGCCTTAATGTATTCGGCGAACCCTCCGTCCATCTCGAATCCGATTCGGGGCGCGTTGAGGCACAGGTTCTCGCGGCCGACACGGCAGGGGTCGCACAGACCGCATCCGACGGTGGGGTAGAGCGTGACATGATCGCCCGTGGCCAGACCGGCGACCTCTGAGCCGACCTCGGCGATTTCGCCCGCCGCCTCGTGTCCCGATACGTGGGGCAGACTCACGCCCGGCACAAGTCCGTCGACGATCTTCAGATCGGTGGCGCACAGTCCGGCGGCGCGCACCCGCACGAGCACGTCGCGCGGTCCGATCGTCGGGTCGGGAACGTCGCGCCAGACGGGCGGTTGGTTGAACGCTTCTAGAACCATCGCCTTCATGTTGCGACTCCTTCGAGATTCACCGCAGTCTATCGATAGCTCGCCAACGCGGCACAGGTAGGGCGGTCCCCAATAAGAGGCGCGAGATGCTCTAGCGCGCGAATCTGGCGGGAGAGAACGCTTCGATGTCGAGCCCCGGGTCTCCGGTGGTGATCAGGTCTGCCGTGATCCGACCGACCGCGGGGCCGAGCAGGATGCCCTTGCGCCCGGTTCCGGTAGCCAGATACGCGCCTCGGACGCCGGGAGCCTGTCCCATGATGAGTTCGCCATCGGACGCGACGGGGCGCAGGCAAGCGGTCTGCTGCACTAATTGGGCTTCGGTCAGCGAAGGGGCCATCTTCAGAAGCGTGCCCATGATCGCGTCACGAGCCTCGGTCGTGGTGTTTTCGTCGTAGCCCGCGTGTTCCTCGGTCGTGCCGGTCCAGAGCAAGCCGTCGGGTTTCGTGGTGGCGTAGTGGCCTTCCCAGCCGAGCGAGCACTCGAAAGGACGGCCGGGCGCGCGCAGTCGGAGTATCTGGCCTTTCAGCGGTAATATCTCGATCGGAGTGTCGATCCAATCAGACACGGCGTCGCTCCATGGGCCAGCCGCGAGAACGACCGTTTCGCAGTCGACCACCTCGTCGCTCAGAACGACGCCGGTGACGCGGCCGCTCTCGCGCCGCAGGCCGGTGACTTCGCCGTGCCGAATGAGCGATCCTTGGGTCTCGACTACTTGCGCCAACGCCAACACCAGACGATAGGGTTCGACGTCCGCTTGACCGATGGTGTGAACCGCGCCCTGAATCTCTTCGGATATCCGCGGTTCTATGGACCTGGCCGCCGCGGCGTCGAGCCATTCGACCTGGCAGCCTTCGGGCGCCTGGAACGTCGCGAGCCGCTCTTTCGCCGCCCGGACCTCTTCGTCGGTGAACGTCAGCGCCACTGAGGGACGTTCTCGGTACTCGGTGTTGATGCCGGACTCCTCAGGCAGGCTCTTGCTGAGATCGCGATGGATGCGCATGCCTTCGTTGGTCAATTGAGCTCCGGGAGTGAGCTGTCCGGAGGCGCCGGTCTCGCCAGTCGGGCTGAGGCCGCCGTACGCGAAACCCGACGCGTGGCTGCCGACCGAATCGCGTTCGATGATCGTGCTCCGCACGCCCCGCTTGCCGAGGAAATAGGCGGTGGCTATGCCAACGATCCCGCCACCGACAATCACCACGCCGTCGTTCTGCGTCACGTTTTCGCCTCCATGGTTGCTTCAATGCGCATAGTCATGGGCAGCATGGTAGTCGATTGAGGCGCCTCGATCAATCCGTGGAAGAATCCTCACGGACGACCCGAAGATTTTACAGCCTGGCAGTTGGTCATCGCGGCGACAAAAGGCTAGAATACTCTGAGTCGATGTGTGATCATTCTTGATCGAGTTGCAATGCCTGATCGTGGCTCGGATTGGGCGAGACTCGGCGCGCGCGCCGAGTCCAGTACATCGAAGGACCACAATGGACAGGTGGATAGACATCCTCGCCCGCGGGTTGACGCTCCGCAAGTTGGCGTTCGTGGGCACCGCCATGCCGCTGAGCTTTTTGGCGGTGTATTCGTACGTGTGGCTGGTGCCTGCCCGAAACCTGCTCGATACGAGTTGGGGCGCGCCGCTCCTGATAGCCACGGTCGGGCTCTCGATTGCGGCATTCTCGGCGTTGATATTCGGCGCCATCGCCAGGTTGCAACACCGCGTAGAGCGGCTCTCGACCGTCGCGGAGCGCCGAAACGTCCAACTCCGATCGCTCAATGACGCGAGTCTGGTTCTCTCGCGAGAGATGCTGGCTTCGACGTTCCTGCAGCGTGTGGCCGACCTCAGCCGGGAACTGGTTCGAGCCAAGTATGCCACGCTGTTCGTATTCGGCGAAAACGGGAGGGAAGGGACACAACAAAGATCGGGCATGGGCGAGGCAACTCAAGATGCGATGCACGGTCCGCCGACCAGGGCTGGGCTGCTCGGACTCGTAACGAACCAGGAAGGCCCCATGCGAATCGACCGCATGTCTGAGCACCCTGCATTCACCGGGTTCCCGCCGAATCATCCGGCAATGACGACGTTCCTGGGCGTCCCTATCCGTTACGCGGGCAAATCTCTTGGCAGCCTGTACATGACCGAAAAGCAGGGCGGCGGCGTATTCACGGCCGAGGACGAAGAAATCGCCCTCATGTTCGCTAATCAAGCGGCCGTGGCCATTCAGAATTCCCGATTGTACGACCAGGTGCAAACGCTGGCAATTGAAGCCGAACGAAGCCGGATTTCGCGTGAGATGCACGACGGCCTGGCGCAAGTGCTGAGCTTCGTGAACACTAAGGCGCTCGCGGTAGAAGCATTCCTGAAACAAGACGACGTCAAGTCCGCTCGGGAACACGTGACCGAACTCAGCGAAGCGGCACGTGAAGTGTATCGGGATATCAGAGAGGGAATTCTCGCTCTGCGCACACGTGTCGGACTCGACGCGACCCTGCGTGAAGTGCTCGATGAATACGTTTTCGAGTACGAACACTTGGCGAAACTTCAGGTTGTCGTCGGTTGGGAAATCAGTCCGGACGAGTTGGGGCTCGAGCCGTTCCAAGAGGTGCAAATTCTGCGGATTATTCAAGAGTCTCTGACGAACGTTCGAAAGCACTCGGACGCGACCGCCGTTTCGCTCGACGTCGTGGCCAGCAAAAACGATCTGGTGATCGAGATCAACGACAATGGCAACGGCTTCAATCCACTTGCCCCGATTCGAGGCGAGTGGCCGCACTTTGGCATCCAGGCCATGCGCGAGAGAGCCGAAACAATCGGCGGGACGCTGGAGATTGAGAGCGCGCCCGGACAGGGCGCTACGGTTCGTCTACGCGTTCCCGACGTCGTACGCTCCGCTGTCACAGACGGGGTCGTCGGGGGCGGGCAATGAAGGTGATGCTCGTCGACGATCATCCGTTGGTGCGCAACGGCATCGCCAGCCTGCTGAACGCGGCTGGTCACGAAGTCGTCGCGGAAGTGGGCAGCGGCCAGGAGGCAATCGAGGCGCTGATCGATGCAACTCCGGATCTCGTGCTCATGGACATTCGCATGCCGGGGATGAGCGGGCTCGAAGTGACCCGGGTGATCAAAGCCCGACATCCCGATACGAAAGTCGTTATGCTGACCGTGTCCGACGACGAGCAAGATTTGTTCGAGGCGGTCAAAAGCGGCGCTCACGGGTATCTGCTCAAGGACCTGGAAGCCGCTGATTTCTTCGACGCCCTCGACGTCATCCAGCGCGGAGAGGCCGTGCTCCCGACGCGGCTGGCGGGCAAGTTGCTGGATGAGTTCCGATCCCAGTCCGTGCACGTCGGCGAGGCGCCGGAAGACCATCCGCTGAGTTCGCGCGAGCAAGAGATCCTGGCACTCGTGGCTCAGGGCCTGACGAACCGAGAGGTGGCGGAGAAGTCGTTTATCAGCGAGAACACCGTCAAGTTCCACATGAAGAACATCCTCGACAAGCTGCACCTGCAAAACCGATCGCAGGTCGTTGCGTGGGCCGCGCGACGAGAATCCGGCAACCCGCCGAGAGGCCGGTAGCGAGTTACGCTCGGTGCGTCCGCATTGCCAACAGCGCGACCCCAAGCCCGATCAGCGCGACAGGCCACAACCAGGCGCCAGCCGAATCGCCCAGGCCGATCGCAAGCAGCACCACGCCGAAGACGAGGCTCGCTCCCGCTTTGCCGCGTAGCTCGGGGACGAGTACACGGATTACCGTTCCGAGCAGAACGAGAACTCCGGTTCCGACGAAGAATACTGCCCATCCATTCCACCAGGCTAGGGCGCTTGTATTCCAGATCGCATCGACGAGCGCCACCAAGCCTCCCCACAAAAGCACCGCGCCCCATCCGATTTTGTCGAGTTCGTCGGCCTGCCACAGATCGCCGCACAGGCCGGGTTCTGTCTGATCGTCTGAATATTGCTTTAGCTGGATCATGGTGTCATCTCAAATGGAGAGTTCGGAATCGCCAATCGAGCGCTGGCTTCGACTGCGTCGAGCGCGGATGTCGCGCCCCGGTTGCGGCGGGTGGATATCCCGAAGGGGATGTATCCTGGGCAGTCGCTCGTGGCGCCGGTCACGATCGGCACTATTGCGTAGGCCGAGATTCCGATCCCCGCCGGGTCGCCCTGGGCGCCGCCCAGCCACCAAATGCCAGTCAGAAGCAATGCCGTGCCGGCAACGACCCTGACTGATCTGTCGAGCCAACCCATGTTCTTCGTGAGCATTGTTCTGTCTCCTTCGGTTGATGTCGTGGCAGCTTCGATTCGGCCTATCGTTCTCTTCACATAGACGTTGCGGATCCCGAAAGGACGCAACCGATCGGATATTTTCGTAAGCTGCGCAGCTTGGCATTCCGGTGGCCCTCAGACGTTCTGCGAGAATATCGTCATCACGCCGTGGGCGCAGATCAAGGATGCATAACAGCTTAGCCGTCAATGTCGTCGGTTCGGTTGAAGCGATGATCGAGGCCACGTGGTCGAAGCTGTGATCAGAGCCGAAGATGTAGTGGCGTACCGGGATTGCGCCGTTGAATATACAGGACACGACCATCGCGCCGATTACGCCCAGCGGGCCGAATATGAGCAGCCTATTCCGTTTGTCATTCGAATTAATCAACGTAGTCATTGCAAGTCCTCCAATCAGACGTTTTCTTCGATATCAGTTCGTCTCCACGTATTCGACGGCAGCAGGTTGACGGCGGCGTCAGCCGTGTCGACGTGTAGAATGCCCCCGGCATTCAGCCTCAGCCTCAGCCGTACCAGGGTTTTTCGTAGGGCTCGATGCGCAGGTCCTCAACCAGCTTGTTGAAGCCGCTGAAAAGGTCCACAACCGCCATCAGCTCCGTGACGCCCTCGTTGTCCAGGCCCAACTTCTGCGCCGAAGAAGTGTGGACGTGTATTCAATAGTCACAACCGTTCACCGCGGAGACGGCCACGGCGACGATTTCTTTAGTCAGGTGGTCCAGTTTCCCCGGCTCTACCGTCACTGACTTGACCTTGTTCCAGTTGGCCTCCAGATAGTCGGGTTTGGAAGCCATGGCATTGTAGAGATTGGGGACGAAGTCGAGGTCAAGTTGCGCCATGATCTCCCCGTAGAGATCTTTGACTTTGCCGATGCTTCTTCTTCCAATATCAATTTGACCGACGCCATCTTGGTTTCTCCGTGCTGCTAGGGGTTGACGCGTCGGGCTCCGGTCCCCTTTGCACGCGGGTGACGGTTGTGCGTCGGGGTGGTTCGGCAGGCTCACTGCGAACGGGTGGGTGCGATGTGCCGCCTAAGTTGGCCTGTTTCACGTCGATTTGGCGAACGCAATCCGGATCTGAAACGTTAGAGGACCCGCGGGACTGGCTCTTTCTTCGTCGACTCGAACATCGACTTGAACATGTCGGGCATCGGATGTTCGGCGCCCGGGCTTGCCATGGGTCCGCAGCCGGCCATCATGTTTAGCATCTTCGCGCTCGACGGCCGGGAATTTGTTCCGGAGCAACAACTTTCGGCCATGGACGGCATCATCGCCTCCATCATCTTCTTCATGTCGTGCATCATCGTTGGGCCTTCTGAGGCGATCGGTCGCCTCGTGTTCGGATTACGGATCCACGCGGCGAAGTGTATCGAGCGACGTCAGCCAACTCCGGTCGAATGAAGCTGGCTGATATCGGTTTACGCCCAATCCGCGCGCGGCGATTCGCTGGCGTTACTCAGCGGGCTTGACCACCTGCACGACGGCTGACAGGACGTAGTCTCGGGCGTCGCTGCCGGAAACCCACTCGTCGAGCACTTCGGTGTGCTCGTCCTTGGGCCGAATCTCGATCCCTTTAAATCCGGCTTCGGTCAAGGCCGCTTCGACCTGCCCGAACCCGGCGGCGCCGCTGACGCAGGAAGCCACGAGGTCAAGGTCGTTGCGTGCCGAGCCAGGGAGCTCCCCGGAGGCAACGACGTCGGAGATCGACAGCCGTCCGCCTGGTTTCAGGACGCGATAGGCTTCGCGATAGACAGCCGACTTGTCTGGTGACAGGTTGATCACGCAGTTGGACAGAATCACGTCGGCGGTGTCGTCAGCGACCGGCAGGTTCTCGATCGCGCCGAGCCTGAACTCGACCGTGTCGTAGCCGTTGTTGCTGGCGTTCGCCCTGGCCCGTTTCTCCGACGTGCTGGACCGCGAGGAAGCAATCCAAGCCGCAGCCGCAGCCGAGGTCGATCACCGTTTCTCCGGGCCGGATGTCGGCGGTCGCGCCTGGGTTTCCGCTCCCGAGGCTCATGTTGGCCGCGGCGGGGATGCTAACGAGTTCGGCTTCCGAGTACCCCGTGGAGCAGGAGCACAAGGACGCGTTGGATATTTCGTTGCCCGACGACTGTGGCTCTGTGCCGCACGATGACGGACCGCATCCGCAATCCGGTTCAGGCGCCGCCGCCGGCTTTGGCTCGCCGCGCGTGTCCGCTCCGGCGCAGTGCTCTCTGACCGCTGTCCTGATCGTGTCGTTAGTGTGTTGCTCGCTCATGAAAACTCCCGCTATGTTGATTGCATCCGATTGTTTCGCCGTTACCAATACATGCCCGAATTCCTTAACCGGTGGGCAGCTTTGAAGTCCTTCAAGGCTTCGTCTGCCGTTGGGGTACCGCAGCAGATCCGCGGCCGATGTCGCAGCACGCTGCTGAAATAACTCCCGAGTTCCTTTCTGGGCGACCACTTGCTTCTGAACAACTGTTTGAACATTTGAGCCTCCTTTTCATTGGCGTTTGATTCATAGACGCGGCTCGCGGAAAAAGGACGCAAACATATTCCGTGCTTCTCCCGGCGGGACTCGATCGGCGTCGATCGAATTCGATCGATAATGGGTACGCTCACGCGCGAAGCAAATCATGAGAATCGATGTGGCATTGACAAATGCGAGGAATTCAGTATAATACGATGTATGTCGAATTATCGTATTGAAGACCACATACAGTATGCAGAGATGTTCGCCGCGCTGTCGAATCCGAACCGGCTGCGCATCTTCTTGCGGTTGATGGACTGCTGCGGCTCCGACATGCCGGCTTCTTGTACGCCGGATGAGCTGACAGGCGCCTGTGTCGGCGACCTTGGTCAGGACATGGGCATCGCGCCGTCCACCGTTTCACACCACATCAAGGAGCTCTACCGCGCAGGGTTGATCGAGACGATCAGGCAGGGCAAACAAATCGAGTGCCGCATCGCCCCGAGCAAGCTCGTCGATCTGGCGGCGTTCTTCAACGGCCCCGCCGTACAAGAGGCGCCAACGGAGTGCGCGGTCGCCTAACAGCCAAACTTTGCGGCGCCCGATACAGAGCCGCACGCGGAGAATCCGATGCAAACTGAGACATTGGCACGACACGAAGCCCGCGCGGGCGCTACTGAAGAACTCTGGGATTCGTTCGGAGATCGACTGAAAGATTTTGTGCGCAAGCATGCCCGGAACGACGCCGACGTCGACGACATTCTCCAGGACGTTTTCGTCAAGGTTCATCGCGGGGTTGGGACGCTGCGTCAGCAGGATCGGCTTGTTCCGTGGCTCTTCCAGATCGCGCGAAACACGATCACCGACCACTATCGCCGCCAATCAAAGCTGGCGGACGGACTCGAAGAAGATGTGCCTGAGATGGCGGCTGAACGGTCTCGATGACGAGCGCGAAGCGTATTCATGGGTCAAGGCGATGGTGGATGAGCTCCCGCCAGCGTATCGCGAAGCGATCTTGCTTACCGAGTACGACGGGATCTCTCAACGTGAGATGTCGCGCCAACTTGGCATCTCATTCTCCGGCGCCAAGTCTCGTGTTCAGCGGGCGAGAGCCAAACTGAAGGACAAGCTGCTGGACTGCTGCCATTTCGAGCTTGACCGGCGCGGCGGCGTGATCGACTATCGCTCCAAAGAGTCCGTGTGCGGATGCAGCTCCGCCCCGAACACGCAGGCCGCTATCGCTCGATAACCAACGGGCCGAGGACGGATCTCGCCGCTCCGCGGGCGGGCGTATCGTTCGCCCAGAATGGGTGACCTTTAGGACGCTCACGCACGAAATCGCCGTGCAGCGGGCAACTCCAGGCGACACATCTTTCGGGTGATATCGGTGTCGGCGCCATGGCCCGTGGATCGATGGCGTCCTTTCAGCGATGACTGTCAGTGCAACGCTCGCTGCTCTTCAAAATTCGGGTGATTCTCACCACACGCCTTACCTACCCGACGGGGTAGGCGGCCGCCTACCCTGCTGTTCGTAAAACTACCCGCAAGCCCCTACTTGCAGACGGATCGCGCGTTCCCGCGACGCGGTAGAGTAATTCTATTGCGCCAATCGCGAACCCATAAAGCCGTCTTGCGGCCTGTAAACAGGAACCGGGGGCTGAATAGATGACCGACCACACCGGGTACGAAAACTCCAGATTCTCACGCCGACAATTCTTGAAGATTAGCGGCGCGACTCTCGGCGCCGCCGCCGCGGTCATGTCGTTGGAAAAGACCGCGTTCCTCCAGAACGTCGATGAGATCGAAAATCCACTTGAGTTCTACCCGAGCCGAAACTGGGAGCACGTCTACCGCGACCAGTACCGAACCGACTACTCGTTCTCGTTCGTGTGCGCTCCCAACGACACGCACAACTGCCGCCTCCGTGCTCACGTACGTAACGGTGTGATCACGCGCATCGAGCAAGCGTACGACGTATCGGAGTATCGGGACCTCGACGGCAACAAAGCCACCGCAACCTGGCACCCCCGCGGCTGCCTAAAGGGCCTGGCGTACGCCCGCCGAGTCTACAGTCCCAACCGAATAAAGACGCCGGTTGTTCGCAAGGGTTGGAAGCAGTGGCGTGACGACGGCTTCCCTCGGCTTGCCGACGGCCTCCCCGACCGCAAGTACTTCAAGCGCGGCGAGGACGAATGGGTGCCGATTTCGTGGGCCGAGGGCGAAGGGCTTGTCGCCCAAGGGATGACCAAGATCGCGGCTGACTACAGTTCGCCTCAAGGGGCCGACTGGTTGAAGCAGCAAGGCTTCGCGCCGGAGATGATTGAAACGCTTAAGGACGCCGACGGCGACTACGCCGGCGTTCGGACCTTCAAGATGCGCGGCGGAATGGCATTCCTGGGGGCAACGCGCTTGGCCGCCGCTTACAGGTTCAGCAACATGCTCGCCCTTCTGGACAACCACATCAGGGGCAAAGGTCCCGAGAAGTCCATGGGCACACGGATGTTCGACAACTACGCATGGCACACGGACCTGCCTCCCGGGCACCCCATGGTTCACGGCGCCCAGACCTTCGATCAGGAGTTTCACGATTTCTGGAACTCCGACCTGATCATAATGACCGGCCTGAACTTGGTCAGCAACAAGATGGCCGACCCCATCTGGTGGCAGGCCGCGATCGAACGCAATAAGAAGATCGTGGTCATCGCACCTGAGTACAGCGCATCGTCGCCAAAAGGCGACTATTGGCTCAGCATACGTCAAGGAACCGACACCGCGCTGATGCTCGGTGTCGCTCACCTCTTGATCCGCGACGAAACCTACGACGCGACGTACATCAAGCGCTTCAGCGATTTCCCGATGCTTGTCCGAGAGGACAACCTTAAGATGCTCCGCCTGGAGGACTTGACGCAGACCACGATCGAACTGGATGCGGGTGACACCTGGGTGGAGCACGACGGCGAAAACGCCCAGAAGATCGACGAGCCGTTGAAGACGACGGGAGTGATGGCGCTGCGGGACGGCCGATTGCTTGCCCCTAGCCGCACAACCGTCGGCCAATATCTCGAGGACCTGATGGGCGAAAACGGTCTGACGTTGGATGACATCCAAGAGGACTGGCAAGGAGACGTGCAGACCGTCGACGGCCCTGTAAGGGTCCGCTCGGTCTTGAATCTGTACAGAGAGCTCACTGAGGAGTACACGCCCGAAAACGTGGAGAAGCTCACCACGATCAAGGGAGACCTCGTCCGCCGGCTGACCGACGACATCGTGGCGGCCGGAAGCACCGCGTTCCTCACCGGCATGGGCATGAACATGTACTTCCACAACGACCTGATCAATCGGGCCTATTACGTGGTCGCGACGCTCACCGGCAACGTCGGAAAACCCGGCGGCAATGTGGGAAGTTACGCTGGCAACTACAAGGCGCCCGTGTTCAACGGCACGCCGTCGTACGTCGCCGAGGACCCGTTCGCCCCGACTTTGGATCCCACGGTGGACGGCAGAGACATCAAAAAGCGTGGCTACAGCAAGTTCGAGTCGGTCCACTTCTGGGACCACGGCGACAAACCGCTGATAATCGATACCCCCAACGACGGTCGTGTCGTCATGACCGGGGAAAGCCACATGCCCAGCCCGACAAAAGTGATCTGGGCTGTCAACGCGAACCTGTTGGGAGTGGCCAAGTGGCACTACAACCAGATAGCCAACACGTTGCCCAGGCACGAGTTGTGGGTCGCGCAGGACTCCGAATGGAACATGACCTGCGAGTACGCCGACATCGTGTTCCCCGTTGATTCATGGGTTGAGTTCAAGCACCCGGACATGACCGCCTCATGCACTAATCCTTTCGTACAAATATTCCCGCGGGGCGGAATTCCGCGGATTCACAACACGCGGCATGACATCGAAGTATTCGCCAACGTGGCTAAAGCCCTCGGTGAACAGACCGGGGAGGAGCGTTTCATCGACTACTGGAAATTCGTCCACGAGGGCAACGTCGAGGTCTACATCCAGCGCATCATTGACGCCAGCAATGGCTTGCGCGGATACAACGTCCGCGAGATGCTCGCCGCGGACACCGGTTTCCTAGTGATGTTCCGCACCTATCCGCGGGTCCCCGGATGGGAGCAAATACAGGAGAGCAAGCCGTTCTGGACTCGCACCGGCCGCTTGGAGCTCTACCGCGACGAGGACGAGTGGATAGACCAGGGAGAGAACCTGATCGTCCATCGAGAGCCGATCGAGGCGACGCCCTATCAACCGCGAGTCATCGTGGCGCCGAAAGATTTCCTCACCCTGCGCCCACGCGACTACGGCATCACGGACGAAGTGACCGACGGTGACGCCAAGGCGCTCTACAACAAAATGATGACGACGGGCGATTTGGTTGCCACGGAGAACCCTCTGCGCGCAAAGGGTCTGGTGTTCACTCTGAGCACGCCGAAGCCGCGTCATCGCACTCACTCTTCTTGGGGAAGCAGTGACTGGAACGTCATCTGGGCTTCTAACTTCGGCGACCCCTACCGCAGAGACCAACGGATGCCATGGGTGGGCGAAGAAGAAGTCGACATGCACCCCGAAGACGGCATGAACCACGGCATCAGCGACGGGGATTACGTCTGGGTCGACGCCGACCCCGCGGATCGCCCCTACATAGGGTTCAAGGAAAGCGACCCCTTCTACGAGGTTGCACGTCTGAAGATACGAGTCCACTTCAACAACGCTCTGCCGAAAGGCATGCTGATGATCATCCACGGAGGGGCCGGCGCCACTCACAAGTCAGTCCAAGCGCAGAAAACCAACGCCGACGGCTCCTCGTTGACGAGCACCGGTTACACCGCAGCTTTCCGGAACGGCTCCCAGCAGAGCACCGTCAGGGGCTACCTCCAACCGACACAGATGACGGAGAGCCTGGTTCACAAGGACTATTTCACCAACCACATCAAGCAAGGGTTCCAGGTCGACACTCACACGCCGACGGGTGCGCCGAAAGAGGTGTTGGTGAAAATCACCAAGGCCGAGGACGGCGGTTTGGACGGCGAAGGCATCTGGGCGCCCGCGAACCGAGGCACGACTCCCGGATCAGAGAACGAAAACATGAAGCGATTCCTGAGCGGAGGGTTCATTTCGTGATTGGGGTAACACTCTCTCGCTCAAATTCAAGGTCCTTGGGAAGGAGTGGAGCAGAACCGTGGCGCTTTGCTGCTTCGCTCTCTCCCCCGGGGTTCCAATCAAATGGAGCGTCGTTAAGGTTCCATCTCGATGGGCCCGCGGCACACAAAGCGCAAGAGGAGAAGTCAGATGCCGACTAAGAACTTCGACCCCCATGATCCTTTCGATCTTGTGGGCACGGTCATTCCCAGCGAGGATGGAGTTGACGGCGTGGAAGAGATGGCCCGCGCCCTCGTCTCCGAGTACTTGACGATGGGATGGGATCCAGACGTCATCTATGACCTGTTCAAGAAGCCTCAATACCGAGGCCCGAACATCATCTATCGGCAGATGGGCGAAGAATACGTACGGAATCTGATCGCTGACGAACGCGAGAGCCATCGCGCGATGATGGCCCGCATCTTAGGCGAATCGGTCCTCGAGGAGGTATAGGCTATGCCCACGGTTTTTAACTGGCACCTGAATCGGGACATGGAGTACCCATACGAGGAGTCCAGGCCCGAGAAGCAGTTCGCCATCGTGTTCAACATCAACCGGTGCATAGGCTGTCAGACTTGCACCATGGCTTGCCGCAACACCTGGACCTTCAGCCCGGGCCAAGAATACATGTGGTGGAACAACGTCGAGACCAAGCCGTACGGCAGCTATCCTCACAACTGGGACGTCAAGTTGCTCGAGAAGCTGGGTCCCCAGACTTGGGACGGGGACACGTACTCGGGCGAGACCATATTCGAGGCCGCTCCGGCGGGCAAGCGGGTGCTGGGACACATGCCCACGGAAGAAGATTGGGCGCATCCCAACATCTACGAAGACACTCCGGCCGGCGTCTTTCAAGGCTCGACTGAACTCCCTGAGCACAGCCTCTGGATGTTCTACCTGCAAAGGACCTGCAATCATTGCACGTATCCGGGTTGCCTGGCCGCGTGTCCTCGCAAGGCGATTTACAAGCGGAAAGAGGACGGCGTGGTCCTGGTGGACCAGAGCCGATGCAGAGGCTATCGGGAGTGCGTCGAAGCGTGCCCGTACAAAAAGGCGATGTATCGCACCACCACACGAACTACCGAGAAGTGCATTGCCTGCTATCCCCGCAACGACCTGGACCTTGGCTCCAGATGTGTCGTCGGCTGCGTCGGCAAGATCCGGCTTCAAGGGTGGCTGCATTCGCCCGACAAATCCGATCCGGACAACCCGATGGATTATCTGGTTTACGAATCCAAAGTAGCGTTGCCGCTCTACCCGCAGTTCGGGACGGAGCCCAACCTGTATTACATTCCACCCAGGTGGGCGCCTCGGACTTTCCTGAAGCAGCTATTTGGGCCCAACGCTGAACAGGCAATCGAGACTTACAAGAAGCAGGACAAGAAACTGTTCGGTTTGCTGAGACTGTTCGGCACCACGGAAACCATAATCTCCAAGTTCGAGGTGACCAACACCGAGGCTATCGGGTATGACCGATCCGAACGCGAGCTCCTCCGCGTGGCGCTCGACGAGCCGATGTACATACGACCCGAATACGATGAGAAATACGCCGTCTCCAGGCTGAACGAGCCATAGGCGGGCGTTACCGTTTGAACGAATTCATCGAAGTGCGTTTGAGATTTTAGGAAGAAGAGGCAATGGATAAGAGATTTCTCTTCCTGTTTGTCGCGGCCCTGTTGGCGGTGTCAGCGCTTGCAACGACTCTAAACATGGCGACCGCGGCAGCCGTAGACACAGAGGTTGTCTCGACCTACATCGACGAGGATCTGCCTTTGGCCGATCCGAATTCGCCGATGTGGGACCAGGCTCCGCTCGCGGACGTCGCCCTGAGCGGGCAGGTCGTGATCGCGCCGACTAACGAACAGAACTCCGTTACAAGCATGAAGGTCCGTTCGTTGAACAACGGCAAGTGGGCAGCCTTCCTGCTTGAATGGGACGATCCCACCATGGACTCAGGGGGTGGCCTGCTGGATTTCAAGGACTCTGCGGCCATCCAGTTCCCATCTGTGGCGGGAGAGCCTTTCTACTGCATGGGGATGGCTGGCGGCACCGTCGAGATTCTCCACTGGCGGGCGGACTTCCAGCGGGACATTGAGATTGGAATGCCCAACGCCCAGGACATCTACCCCAACATGTGGGTCAACATCTATCCGGTGGACGATTCGGTGAAATTCGGCGACTCAACGCAGTTCCTGACCGGAAGATCGGCAGGGAACCCATTGTCGCTCCCTGAAAAGGACTCCCCCGTGGAGGACATCGTCGCCGGTGGATTCGGAACCCTGACCAACCAGGATCACAACGACGCCGTTGGTTGGGCCGAATGGAACGACGGCGCTTGGAAAGCGGTAATCGGACGCCCTACGATCACATCGGACATGACAGACGCTCAATTGACAGCAGGTCTCGAGACATCCTTGGCCCTGGCGGCTTGGGACGGCGGCAACGACGAAATCGACGGCAAGAAATCGGTGTCGACGTGGCTGACCCTGAAGATCGAGGGCGGCCCGCAAGCCGCGACGCCCGCCGCCACGACTCCCGACACGGCGCCCGCGCCAGCGCCGCCGGCTGCGGTGGATCCGGAAGACGACGACGTTTTGAACGGCCTTACGATAGTAATGATCATCATATTCGCCGCTCTTGTGGTGGTTGCTTCCACGGTGAGTTGGTTCGTCGCCCGGAGGACAACAAATGCATGACGTTGAGACTAGTCTCGCGAGATCGGTTTTCTACGAAGTGGCGTCTCTTGGATTTTCTTACCCGTCCGACGAGGTTTTGGACTACGTCAGCGAACAGTTGGCCGGATTGTCGTTGACGGTCAAGGCGGCAGGTTTCGACCCCGACACCGCGAAAAAATGCGCGACGTTTTTGAGCCTGGGCACTACTCTCGACCGAGACGAAATTAAGCGCGGGTACACCGAGCTCTTCATCGGCGGGCAACAGTGCCGGCTGGATGAGAGCGAATACAGTGAGCACATCTTCTACCGCCAGCAACGCATGGCCGACGCGGCTGGCTTCTACCGAGCTTTCGGATTCGAAGTGGCGACGGACGGGCATCAACGGGCTGATTTCATCGGGGCCGAGCTCGAGTTCATGCACGTGCTCCTGTTGAAGCAAGCCTATGCGATCGAAAAAAGCTGGGAAGACAAGGCCGAGGCGTGTTTGGACGCCGAAGGCGAGTTCTTCCACGAGCACCTGGAGTGGTGGATACCTACGCTCTGCGAGAAGATGAGGGAAGTGAGCTCATGCGCTTACTACATGTCGCTCAGCGAGTACCTGGAGTCGTTGGCTCGCAGCGAAACATCCGTGTATCCGCTTCCAGTATAGAGCGTGCGCTTCCCGCGTTCGCGGGCGTATTGGTCGCGGCCGTCCTGATCGAACTTCTGCTGTTCAGAATGTTTGCAAGGACCGGAATCTACTTGTTCAAGGACGACACGCCCAGGTGGGTGTACGACGTCTACCAGACGCTTGTCTGGATCGGCAACACGCTTTTCAACTTCGCGGCGATCTTGACCGTACTGTTGTTCGCGGTCGCCGCCGGTTACTTATGGATGCGGCGGCGAACGTTCGGTGGGTTGCTGCCCGTGCTGGCGGTGGCGATGGTCGTCTGGCACCTGGCTTTGTTCGTCGTCTATCCGTCGGCGATTCTGTCACTGCTCTACCTGGCTCTGTCGGTCGCCATGGTGGTTGCGTCGGTGGCCGCGTCGTGGCGTGCGATGACGCGTATGGGCCGAACAGCGATGCTGCTCCTCACGGCGTCGTTTACGTGCGTCTACTATTTTGAAGCAATCGCGCCTTTGAGAATCGCCGGAGTGAGCTTTGCCGATCACGGCATCGGCGTATTCCAGTTCGGCGAGGCGGTGGCCGGCTTGGCCATCGTAGCGGCGTTCGTGGCTTGGGGACGAACCCGAAGTGTTCGCGTGCTTGCAGTTCCCGCCGTCGTCGGCTTGTTGATGGTCGGAAGCTACGTCTCCGGCCCCGAACGGTTGCCGCTCATCAGCACATGGTCGATGGGCGTGATCATGAACATGCCGTTCGCCGCGTACGCGGTGGCGATACCGCTGATGATGGTCACGATTTTGCGACTGAGCGTTTCGGGCCAACCGCTTTTGGGATTCGGTCTGGCGCTGATGTTCTTCAGTCACCGAATGCTGCCGCTGACCTACTTCAACATGCTCATCCTTGGCGGGTTCCTTCTTGCCGCCATCGCGCTGAACGCGGGCCGGACCTCGCGGCTCGCCGACGGGCGCCGCACCGAGGTCCTGCCTGCATCGCTCGATCACTCGCCCATCTGAAACGACAAAGGCCAATCAACGGGTGCTTGGCGTTTTGTGCCGTGATCGGCGATCTCTACCCCAGCGACTCGACGGTCTGGTCTTCGACGCCCGGCATGACCCATGGCGGGCGGGGCGTCGTGTCGAACTTGACGCCGGGAGCGTCCGGGTGCACGCCCGCAAACGTCAGATTCATCGGCTCGAGGTATTCGATCTCGCCATTAACCAGCCGGAACGAGCGATCGTGGCCCGGATAGATGACGTCGGCCTCGTCCAGGATGCGACTGATGCTCTTTTCGGCGTCGCGTTCGTTCCAGAACACGAGCGGGTTCGTCTTCGTGAGCGCCACGTTGGCGTAGTGCAGGACGTCGCCGGTGACCGCGCAAACGCCGTCGTCGGTGTCGACCAGCACGGTGATGCTGCCCGGCGAATGGCCGGGCGTGTGGATGATGCGTACGCCGGGCTCGATCTCGTATCCTTCTTCGACTTCGACGATGTCGGGCTGGAACTCGACCATCGCTCCGGACCAGGCCGGGGTCGCCCAGTCGTTCGGGTGCGGGTGTTGGGCGTATTTGCGCTCCCAGGGATGGACGAGCATGGGCGTCTTCGTGAACAGGTCGAAGTTCTGGCTGTGGTCCCAGTGTGCGTGACTCATCACGGTGATGTCGATGTCGTCGTAGGCTAGTCCACGTTCTTGGAGGGCCTGCTGGAGCGCCAGCCTCCGGCCCACGTGGCCGACGTCCACCAACGTCTTCTTTTCGCCCGTGATCAGCAGACTGCTGCAAAAGCCTGGAATTCCCTGGTCCGTGCGGAAAGGGAAGCCGTGAAGCAACACATCGATTTTCGGCATGACGGTCTCCTGATATCAGTTTGCAGCGTCCCTGCAGACACCGGCGCCATTATATACCCTGCGAATTGTCAGGCATCCTGCGAGCCGCGACTCCGTCCACATACATCACGTGCACCCGTTTGACCCGGTTTTGTGTCGAACGTATAATCGCGTGGCATTCGCCCCATCAAGAGCTCGACGCCGCAGCCGAGAGCCGACGCTAGGAGGTGTGCCCATGGCACAGAACCAGTACGACGCGATCATCATTGGCGGCGGTCACAACGGTCTGGTTACAGCGGGCTATCTGGCGAAAGACGGGCTCTCGGTGTTGGTGCTCGAACGGCTCGACAAGGTCGGTGGGGCGTGTTCCACCGACGAGATCTTCCCCGGCTTCTTCGGCCCCATGTGCGCCTACATCTGCTACTTGCTTCAGGGCAAGGTCATCGACGACCTGAAACTCCGCGAGCACGGCCTCGAGATCATCCCGCTGCCAGGCTCACGCGGGGGATCGAGCGGTCTCCATCCGTTCCTCGACGGCACACACTTGAAAGGGCCCGGTATCGAATCTGCGTATGACGTCGCCGAACAGTTGCGGGGATTCTCTGAGCACGATGCGCGGTTATACGGCGGCTGGGCTTCGTTCTGGGAGCAGGCGTCCGGGATTCTTCATCCGTACTTTCTCACGGACCCGCCCACGCTGGCCGATCTCATGGACGACGTTCGCGGGACCAGACGCGAAGAGGTGCTTGAGAAGATGCTCACATGGAGCATGATGGACCTCGTACACCACTACTTCGACGATGACCGGGTGAGGGCGCAGTTCCTGGGCATCCCGGAGGCGAATCCCAGCGCCGCCGGAAGTGTCATGAGCCACGCGTACTTCGATACGACGCACCTCGTTCGACCGCAGGATCGTGGAATACCGCGAGGGAGCATGGGCGCGATATCCGCAGCGCTGGAGAGTTCGATCAAGAGCCTTGGCGCTGAGATCAGGACAGGGACTGCCGTGCGCGACGTGATCGTCGAAAACGGCCAGGCGATGGGCGTTCGGTTGTTGAGCGGCGAGGAGATCAGCGGCTTCGTCGTCGTGTCGAACGCGGATCCGATCCGCACGTTCACGACGCTCGTGGATCCCGCTGACGCCGGTGAGGAACTCGTTCAGAAAGCGAAGGACTGGAAAACGGTCGCCGGATGCGTCAAATTCCTAGCCGCGCTAAAAGAGCCTCCGGACTTCTCCCGGTATCTTGGGGCCGGATACGATCGAAACGCCATCGTGAACGTCAATATTTGCCCGTCGGTCGAATACTTCCAGAAGAGCTGGGACGACGCGCAGGCCGGTCGACTGACCGACAGTCCGTTGATGCACATCCAGATGCCGTCGATCGTTGACCCCGCGTTGACCCCTCGCGGCGGCGTGATGCTGTCGAACTGGGCGCTGTACTTCCCGCCCAAGCTCAACGACCGGTCGTGGGCGGACGCGGGACCCGAGCTCGGCGAGCGGATCATCGAATTGCTGACCGAATACGCGCCGAACTTCCGCGACAGTCTCATCGACTGGACAGTGCAAACGCCCGACGACATCGAAGCGCGGACCTGGATCACAGCGGGCAACATTCGCCACGGAGACATCATCCCGCAGCAGATGCTGTACAACCGCTTCCCGTACCGTACGCCAATACGAAACTTCTACCTGTGTGGGGGCGGCACGCATCCGGGCGGCGAGGTCACCGGCGCCCCCGGCCACAACGCGGCCAGTGCGATACTGAAGGATTTGCAGCGGGTGGCGCAGTAGCGAAGGCCGCCCTCCGCTGGACCGGCCGGTGCACGGGATGCGAGACGGCAGGACTCCCCGAGACGCGGGGGATCGGATCTGTGTTCGACCAGATGTTTTTTGCAGCGGAAGGCTCAGAGTGACTCGTGGCGGTTGCCACCAACGTGGCAAAGTGTGAAAACTGGCTTGGCCTGAAGGGCCAGAGCACCAATGACAGAGGTGGGCTCGGCCCTATGGCCCACCCCGCACAGGCATTTTCATACCGATGACCCATGGCGGTTGCCACAGCCGTGACAAAGATGAAAACTGGCTTGGCCCTGATGGCGATAAACAAAATAAACAGTGCCGAACAATCTGTGTCATTCAGAGGCCGCAGCCGAAGAATCTGGTCGCTGAACACGCCTGTTTGCCCGCAGGTCTCCAGAAGTTTCTCCTTCTGCGGAAAGCCCAGCATGGTAAGAAACGTTGAGAACAACGTATTGGGTCAATTACCGTAACGGCTCAAGCGACTCTTGAGTGTGGGCGGCCCTTCGACAGGCTCAGGGCGAGCGGATGGGTGCGTGGCTCATCATGGGCGGATGCTCAGCATCGCGAGACACGTTGGGCACAACTTATTTAGTTGATGACCATAAGGGCCAGAGCACCTATGACGGACGTAGGCTCGGGCTTCTAGCCCACCCTGGGTGCCTACTTTCAAACCAATGACATCATCGGTCCCCGTGGCGTTTCGGTTGAGTTCGACCGTACGTATACGATGGGATATGCGTGCCTCTGTGTCGCCGTTATTCGTAGTTAGCGATGATTGTTGCAGGCGGGGCCGCAAATCTGAACGTTTGTGGTAAGCTAAGCGGAAATCCCCAGGCGTGGAGCAGCAGCATGAACAACGGCACGCCGGCCACGGTTTTTTCGGAGCGCGAATTCCAGGTTTGCCTCCTTGCCAGCCTCGTCAGCGAAGGGCGAAGCTATTGGGTGGCGGGTGGCGGCGGTCCGCTGTACGCCGTGTTGCTGGCCCAGGCTTTCCACGCCCCCCATGCGACCTACATCACCGAGGACGGCGTCATCGCGCCTGAGCCCGCGCTGCCGTTTGATCCGATCGGCGGGATGGTGAGCAGTCGAGCGGGCTACCGCGCGCTCGAGTGGGGCACGATGAACACGGCTGGCGACTATGCCCGGCTCGGCCACATGGACTACGGCATCATCAACACGCTACAGATTGATCCGTACGGCAACATTAACTCCACGTGGTTGGGCGACTATGCGACCGAGGGCAGGCGATTCGGCGGACCGGGCGGCGCGGACTCGATCGCGGCGTTGTGTTGGCGGACGATCCTGGCCACGGACCAGCAGGAGCGCAAGTTCGTCCCCCAGATGGATTTCATCAGTTCGCCGGGATTCCTGGACGGCACGCCGGGCGCCAGAGAGGCAGCCGGACTGCCGACGGAAACGGGCCCGTGGCGCGTCGCGACGCCCTGGGCGCTGTTCGATTATGAGGAAGAGAGCCGTCATCTACGCTTGATGGCTCGATCGCCCTGGGTCACGACGGAGCAGGTGCTGAGCGAGATGGGGTTCCGTCCGCGACTCGCCGAAAACATCGACGTGTTGGACCCGCCGACCGAGGAACAACTAGAAATCCTACGAACGAAGCTCGACGTGGACGGGCGGTTCTCGTCGTCCGAGAAGATGGTTCAACGCACGGAGAACGGGAAGTACGAGCTGTTGTGACGCAGGTGACGGGTTCGGCCTGAAGGCCGAGATCACCGGCCGAGCGAGGAAACGGTGGTGCTCTGGCCGTTTACGGCCAAGCCCGTTAAAGACACGAAATAAGCAGCGGTTGTTAATGGCCCAAACTGCAACCCGTAAGGGCGGGTTGCAAACCCGCCCGCCGGTCTGGACTACGTGACGCCAGGAATAAGAAGCATCACCATGGTCCACACACCAGGTACGAGGTGATATTCGAGCGAAACCCGCGGGAGGGTTTGAAACCCTCCCCGACAACGACGGATCGTGTCGTGCGAATCAGCAGATCAACGCAGCCGAGACAGCAACCAATAGGCAACCCACAACCACGAGCTCACATACCGCACCAGACCAGGAGGAACGCGATCATGGTTGACAAGAATGCACCAATTCCGCATCCGGGAATCGACGGCGCGTGGCCGCTGTTCGACACGATGTTCAAGCGTCGCAGCCGGCGCTTTTCGGCCGGGGCTCAGATTCCGGGAGGCGCGACCGAATTTGTTTCGTCCAAGCTGCCGATGCCGCTCGACGAGACCGAGGAGGCGTTCCTCGTTTGGGCCGCCACCGGGGTCACCGGGCAGGTGCTCGCCGACCTGCCGTTCCGCGACGACGACGGACAAGACGCCGGAGGCAACACGATACTGACCTGGCGCGGGTTGACGTACGCGAGCCCGTGCGCGTCGCACGAAACCCGACTGTTCTACTGGAACGACGAGGGCACATACTTCGTCAAATACGAGAACGTAGACCCGACAAAGGTCCTGGAGTTCGAAGACAAAAGCGACTGGGAGAAGGTTCTCCGCTTCGCTCGCGCAAGCCGTGTCAAGCTGTTCGACGGGCGCCCTCAGTTTCCGCACGAGCGCGGCGTGATGCTGCCGTTCAACCTGTGGGACTCGGATATCTCGGGCGCGACGGTCTTCCTGCCGGTGCTCGACTGCACCTACGAGACGATCAACGTGCTGTTGTTGACGATCGGCTACGGCACCGGTGCGGCGGTGATCGACGACATCGGCGGAAACAACGCCTACGCTGGATGCGAAAAGTGGGTTAAGTCGGGGTTGCTAGACGAGAAGCGAGTCATACCTCTATCGTCGCTGGGCACGGTGTCGGTCGTCGAAGTCGGGTTTATGATGCAGAACCTCCAGCTCGCCGTTCAGGCGATGGGTCTGGGCGGTTGGGTGCACGCGGCGCCCGTCGACACGGTGCTCATGGGTGGCACGCCGCTGGCCGAAGGGCTCGGGTTCAGGTTCGACACTCCGAAAGTGTCGCTGCCGGGCCGTCAGGGTCTCGGCGGACCGATCCCTGTCGGATTGGACGGCTTCATGGAGCCGTTCATCCCGCCGTATTACGCGAACATGGACGCCGCCGTCGATGCCGTCGTGGACATCAAGTTCGGGACCGGCGGCATCTACACCCCGGACACGACATCCACGCCGCTGAAAGACTCCGAGGGATTCATCGCCGACGTGCCGCCGCACACCGAAGACGTGATCCAGTGCGTCAAGGACATCTGCAACTACGCGTGGGATAAATACGGCCGATTCCCGGTCGGGACCGATCCGATCCAGACGCATTCGTGGTTCCAGGCTCATCATCTTGACCTGGACTTCTACGATCAGTACTATGCGCCGGGCGCTTACACGTCTACGCAGGCCAACCACCTGGAGGACTGGCACAGCGCGGTAGCGAAGCAGGCGATCGAAAACACGATGACGACAACACGGTAGAACGAAGGATCAGCTATGCGCGTGGAATCGGGAGCGGGCAACTTCGAGATGACCGTGTACAAGGTTGAGCCCCGCGGCAGGAACCTGGTGCTCAAATCGAACATGGGCGTCTGGGTGTCGGACGTGATTCTGGAGCCAAGGGAGATATTCCAGTTGCTGTGGCTGCATTTCCGGCCCAAAGCGCTGCTGTATCTGCTCCGGCTTCCGTGGCTGGCGGTGCGAGGTTAGGCCACTCGTGGCTTTTATTTGCGCTAGACGTAGCCCGACGAAACGTGATTGATAAATCGAGACATGGATAATCTGCGAGTGGTCACATTCTTGTCGCAGGACGATCAACGGATCGAGGGTCTGCCGTTTTGGCGCATCAGTGTCGAGGGTGGCCCCAACGCATGGATGACTGACTGCAGGGCCCCTAATCCTCCTCCTTCTGCGGAAGGATCAGGATGACGGTCAAGACCAGGCAGCGGCCTGCCGGCGATGCAGACGAACATCGCAGCGTGGATCGTCCGCGAATGAAGGAAAGGACACAGTATGGATTTCAAGGAAGCCGTGGGATGGCGGCGTTCGATCCGCTATTTCCAGCCTTGGCGGCCAGTCGAGCGAGAGAAGATTCAGGCGATCTTGGAGTCGGCTCGCCTTGTTCCGAAGCCTTTGGGCGTGGACTTCGTGCGAAGCCTGGTCGTGTACAGAGACGACCTCTCCGCCGAGGACCTGGAAGCGCTCAAGACGCCGACGACTACCGCACAGCTCGACATGGCGCCCATTTACATCTTCTGGTTCGCGGACCTCGACGCTCTAAGCCGCGCCGCGGACGGAGCGAACCTGAAAGCGCTGGCAGACGTGGGAGCGCTTCCGGCCAGTCACGGCTGGAGCGACGAGTACGTTGACGACGTTGTCGTGCCTCAGGTGTACCGCCGCATCCTGGAAGACCCAGAAGTCATCAGTGTGCCAACGCCTGGTGGTGAACCGGTCAACTACTCTCGCAGTCTGATGACGATGGCTCGAACCGCGGTCGGCATTGCGCACGCGCACGCACTGCTTTGCGCCTTCGACGAGGGCGTCGGCACGCAGCTCACCGCGCTCAACGCCTCGCGAATCATGGACATCCCAAGCTCGTGGATGCCGGCGTCAGGGATGCTGGTCGGTTACCACGCCGAGTCGTGGGAGGCTGGCGGGCAGCGACCCCGTGAACCGTTCGAGGACGACTTCTTCGAAGGACGATACGGCGTGCCGTTCCATCGCGATCAGGCGGTCGTCGACGAGCTCGAAAAAGCAGGCATGATCCAGCCCGGGGCGCCGCTGCGCTGGCGACGGCAAGAAATTCGTGGGCTCGCCCGAATGTTCGGGCTGCCAGAGTAATCGCAGGAGACACCATGGAATTCAAAAGAGTTATCGGTTCGCGCAGAGATACGCGCATGTTCCTGCCGTGGAAGCCGGTCGAACGGGAAAAGATACAAAAGATGCTCGAGACCGCGCTGCTCTCATCAAGGGCTGTGAATACCGCGTGGGGCAAGGCGGTCGTCACATATCGAGACTGGCTCACGGACGAGCAACGGGACTCGCTGAAGACGCCGATCGGAGCGGTGGAGTACGATCTGGCGCCGGTGTATATCTTCTGGTATTTCGACATGGATGCGAGCGGATCGGCGGTTCGCGAGAAGCGCTGGCCGACCGTCGCCTCGGGCGCGCTGGTCGATGTCGGGGCCTTGAACCCCACGCACGGTTGGAGCCGACGATACGTTAACAACGTCGTGTTGCCTGAAGTGCTGACACCGGGCATCTCCCGAGGGCTTCAGCGTGGCGGTAACGCCGACGCTGCCCTGGCGATGGAGGCTGCGCTGTTGACCGCGGTCGACGAAGGGCTCGGCGCGTGCCTGGTACCGTTCGTCGAACAAGCGGCCAAAGAGATTCTAGGTGTGCCCGACACCTGGGAACCGGTGTTGGCTATCCTTGTTGGCTACCCCGCGGAGTCGCTCGAAGGGATGGGGCAGAACCCGTCCCCGATCACGGAGGAAACCGCTTTCGAGGGCACCCTCGAGACCCCGTTCTGGCGCGACGAAGGCGTTCTCGACCGGCTTCGGCAGGAGGGCATGCTTCAGCGAGAGGCGCCGATGCCGTGGCGCGAGGAAGAGGTCAAGCGTCTGGGTAAGATGCTCGGCATAACGGAAGAAGAGTAGACACCTGAACGAACTCGAACCCGGACTTCTACCCCCGTGCTGGAATCGCGAGGGTAGAAGTCCGGGTTCGGAGTTGTTGAACGATTCAAGGAGACATACTGTGGTTGACGACATTCGGAGTTTCGGTTCCGTGCAGACCTGGCGCGACGGCTTCGCCGAATACTGGGGTGACGCCACCGTAGAAGACGACGCAATCGATACCCTTGAGCAATTCTGTGAGATGTTACGCAATGATCCCGACGCAATAATAGCCGAGTGCCTGCGTCCCCGAGCGTCCGGCGAGGAACTCATGATGCGCACACGAGCTCGCAGAAAGTACATTGAGCACATCCAGGCGTTCGAAACTGAGCATGAAAGCCGAAAGATGGGCAACTCGGTGCGAAGCTTCTTCATACACAACGGCGTGGCGATGAACCCGAGCATCGTGCGTTAGCGCATCCGGTGCGGGGATTTATCAACTGAGGAGGGCGAACGGCCGAACTTGCTTTTTTCCGTTCGTGGTGAGCTTGTCGAACCACCCCGTCGGTGGAACGTATCGCGCGATATTTGTAACAAATCGGAGACTCGGGAAAATAACATAGCGAACATGAAGATCCTTGACGAAGGCAAAGCTGAATACTTCCCGGTAGACCTGGACGGGTTCCGCCGGTGGATCCGCGACCACAAGAACCGGACGATGGAATCGAAGCTCATGACGGAGCGGGAGGCCATCGGACGATTCGTGGACGACGGCGACTACCTGGTCTACGACTGCGAGTACATCCATCGAGGTCCGGCAGCGCTCGAACGCGAGCTTATTCGGCAGAAGAAGAAAGACTTGTGGATCGGCGGCAAGTTCACGTACGTGGACATCGGCCTCATGATCGCGGCCGCGTGCATCAGCAAGATCGACGTTGGCTTCTTCGGAGCCGGCCCGGGCATCACCAAGGCTATGCTGGACGGCGACGTTCAGATGTTCGAATACAGCAACGTCGTGATGACGATGCGCCTTTCCGCTGGCGCGATGGGCATCCCGTTCATACCTGTTCGCTCGTTCGGCGGTACATCGGGATTCGAGCACTCGGGCGCAAAATTGGTCGAGGATCCATTCACCGGATCGCCGACCGTCGTGGCGCCGGCGCTGAACCCTGATGTCGCGCTCATTCACGTTCATCAAGCCGACATCTACGGCAACGCCCGCGTGTTCGGCACCGGCATCTCTCACCGAGACGCCGCGCTAGCTTCGCGCAAGGTGGTCATTTCCGCAGAGGAGATCGTCGACACCGAAGAGATCAGGCGCGACCCGGGTCGGACGTCGATCCCGTTCTATGCTGTCGATGCAGTGGTGGAAGCGCCGTTTGGTGCGTACCCGGGCGAGGTCCAGGGCCAGTACGCGGTGGACGGCGAGCACGTTGGAGAGGTCTTCGGCGCGGTTCGAGGCGCCGGAGACATTGACGCATATCTGGAACGATACATCTACAGCGTCGCCGACAATCAGGAAATGCTGGAGAAGCGAGTAGGCGTCGCCAAGCTGCTTGAGCTCAGGCGACGAGCGAAAATCAAAGACGGGTACCGAGCATGAGACATTGGGAGAATTCATGAGCCAGGAAACACAATCCGGCAAGGTCTCCGTCGCGCCGGAACGCATGAGGCTGAATGAAGACGGCACGGAAGGCGTGTTTCTCGGCACGAAGTGCAACGAGTGCGGACTTTGCGTGCTCGGCGACTCCGTGTTCTGCGTGCGGTGCACCTCCGGCGACCTGGCGGCCGTCGACCTGAGCTCGGACGGCACGCTCTACAGCTACACGATCATCCACGCGCCGCCGGCCGGATGGAAGGGGCTGGTGCCGTACGTCCTCGGATCGGTCAAATTGCCAGAGGGGCCGCAGGTGCTGTCCGAGGTAATCGACCTCGATCCGGAGACGATCGAGATCGACATGCCGATGACGATGGTGCTTCGAGCAGGCGAGGCCGACGACGAAGGCCGGGAGATTACGTTATATAAGTGGCAGGCGATGGGCGCCTGACGAATAGTGAGGCCAGGGTCGGCCTGAAGGCCGAGCCCACCAAGCAACAGTGATCTGGCCCTTCAGGGCCAATCCGCCATCCCCGAGCAAGTTCCGGATCAAACCGCCTAACCGACAAACCCGAGAGGTGAGAACCGATGCTGAAGCAACCGAGTCGTGAAGTCGTTGTGGCGGGCGTTGGCCTGCATCCATTCGGCCGCTTCCCCGGCGGATCGATCCAGTCGATGTCTCGCCAGGCGGTCCAAGAAGCGCTGAAAGACGCCGGCGTCGGTTTCAAGGACATCGAGGTAGCCTACTTCGGACAGGTCTACTATGAAGGCATGTCGATGGGCGAGTCGGTCCTGCGCGGACTCGGGCTCACGACGATCCCGATCATGAACGTGGACAACGCATGCTCGTCGGGCTCGAGCGCCTTCTGGCAGGCGTTCTGGTGCATCGGCATGGGCATGTTCGATGTCGCGCTTGCCATCGGCGCGGAGCGAGTTCCGCGTGGCCCGGTAGGCGTCACCGGCAGCGCGAGCCCCGACCGGCTGCTTGGCTCCGACCACATGATGGCGTCCTACGCCCTGGGCATGCAGCGCTACATGCACGACTACGATGCCCCGGCGACGTCCATCGCCCAAGTGGCGGTGAAGGCCAAGCAGAACGCGGTGCACAATCCGTACGCGCAGTTCCACAAGCCAGCGACGATCGAGGAGGTCATGACCTCTCGAATGATCGCTGACCCGCTGACCCTGTTCCAATGCTGCCCGACGAGCGAGGGCGCGTCCGCCGCGGTGCTAATCGCGAAAGACGCGCTGGACCGCTTCCAAGGCCAGCCCGACCGCGCTGTGTCGATCCGAGGCGCGGTGCTCCGCACCAGCGGCTACCAGGCGCAGGGCGACAGCGAAGCCGATTCAGGATCGGTGACCACTCTCGCGGCCAACCAGGCGTACGAGATGGCGGGCGCGGGTCCGGGCGACATGAACGTCATCCAGGTCCACGACGCGGCAACGATCGGCGAGATCACCCAACTCGAGGGCTTGCAGATCGTTGGCGAGGGCGAGGCTTGGCGAGCGACCCAGGACGGCCGCACCGCGATCAACGGCGACATCCCGGTCAACACCGACGGCGGACTCCAGGCGATGGGGCACCCCTTCGGCGCGACGGGCATCCGTCAGGTTCACGAGCTCGTCACCCAGCTCCGCGGCGAGGCCGGACAGCGCCAGGTCTCCGGCGCACGCCTGGGCATCGCCCAGAACGCCGGCGCGGGCGGCGTATGCACGGTGCACATCTTCGAGAAGTAGGGGCTGGATGTCGGGGAAGGCTTGGCCGTGATGGTCATCAACTAAATACGTTGCGCGCGTTTCTTGCGATGACGAGCCTTGCCTCAAGGAGAATCCTCTGGAGTCTTGGGGGCAACATCGCGTGTTCAACGACCAGATTCTTCGGCTGCGGCCTCAGAATGACACATTTTGTTCGGCGCTACTTGTTTTGTTTATCGCCGTAACGGCCAGAGCACCTGTGCCGAGGATTGCGCGCGCGATGGCGAGCGATCCTCTGGCGAGTTCTCGCTGAGGTCAGTAGATCTCACCCCTGGGACCGATGGCGACTACGTCAACCGAATGTGAGTCTTGGTCCACAGTGAACATCACCCTCAAGTTGCCAACGCGGTACCAGTACGTACCAGCGGATCCCCTGATCGGCCTCACATTTCGGGAAGCAAACGGATCACGGCGCAATTCATCGAAACATCGATTGAGTCTCCGCACCATTTTTGGGTCAACTCGATTGTAGTACCTATCGGCGCGTCTCGAGAGGACAATGTCATACATCGGTCCGTTTGTTTTCGGGCCATCGGACAAACTCACCGCGCCGAATCTCTTCTTTGCCTAGTTCAACTTCCCGGAGTTCGTTGTCGGTGAGTTCGTCTGGCTCGCGCAACGCGACCCTGATGAAATTCGCCACCTCCGGCAGTAGGGGGTCGGCGAGTTGGTCAACTAGGTCGTGAACTTCTTCGCGTGTCGCCTTCTCGGTACTCATTTGAGACGCTCCCATCGCCGATCCGGGTACTCATATTTTGCACCAAATTGGGTCTCGGAACAACTCGATCTCATGTTTCCTTAACGGTTCTCTTGGGTTAATTCTTCACGGAGTTCTTTGTAGTTTCTGAATTCCGTGTCTGATTCGACAGCTTTTTCGAGTTTGAGGATATCCTGAAGATCTTCCAACTCTTCGATGAGTTGACTATACTCCTCAATGCTAAGTAAGACGGCTTGCCTTCGGCCCTTGTCGTCTACCAAATACTGCAGGTTGAGTTGTGCCATCTGAACACTCTTCCTTTTATCGCAACCGCGTTTGGAATCCATCGGATCGGATTTCTGCGATGAGACTTCACCCTACCCCCGCAGCTCAGTGTCGAGTTGGCGGGTGAGCTGGCGGATGATGTCGCCTTGGAATTTGTCGACTTCCTCCGAGGTTAGCGTGTCGCGTTGGGATTGGAACACTACTCGGAAGGCGACGGATTTCTTGCCGTCAGGCACGCCTTCGCCCTCGTAGACGTCGAACGGGGTGCTGCGAATGACCATGCGGTGGCGGTCGACGATTTGTTGGATGCGGGCTGACAACACGTCGGCGTCGACGACTAGAGCCAGGTCGCGGTAGGACTCGGGGAAGCGGCTTGCGGCGCGGTAGGTCAGGTCGACGTCGGAGGCGACGCTCAGCAGCGCCTCCATGTCGATGTCGAACATCGCAACAGGGTAGCCGTCGAGCTCGAAGCGGTCGAGGACATCGGCTCTGACTTCGCCGACGACTCCGATGCGCGTGTTCCCGGCCAGCAGACTCGCGGTGCGTCCGGGATGCATGATCGGGTCGTCAGACGCTTCGTAGACGACATCGACCCCCAAGCCCGCGAACATGTACTCGAGTGCGCCCTTCGCGTCGAAGAAGCCCATCTCGGCTTCATCGGCAGTCCAGGACGTCCGGAATCGTGGGCCCGACAGCGCGCCCACCAGCATCTCTTTTTCGTCGGGCAGATCGCGTTCTTTGGCTTCCGCCTGCGGCACGTACACGCGGCCAACCTCGAAGATACGAATGCCGTCGCTCTGCGCCATGCGTCGGTTCGATGCGAGCGTCATCAGCACGCTGGCTCGTAGGCTGGTGCGCAGGTACTCCCACTCGACGCTCATCGGGTTCGATATGCGCAACGGGGGGTTGGCGTCATCGACGGCGCCGACGCTCTCCAGACGGTCGAGCGTGGTTAGCGGGTACGAGATCGTCTCTTGCAGGCCTGCCGACGCCATCAGGTCCTTGACCGCGTCCTTGAACTCGGTCATCGGTTGAGGCTCCCAGTGAGGGATCGACGTCGAGAGCATAGTCGTCGGGATCGAGTCGTAACCGACTATGCGAGCAACTTCCTCGACGAGATCGTCTTCGATGGAAATGTCGGAGCGCCAATAAGGCGGCTTGAGCCACAATGCATTGGTCCGTTCATCGACCGGTCCGGCCTCGACGGCTTCGATCAGGGCGATGAGTCCGCCTGGTTCAGGCGCTTTCTCGAACCCGAGCGACGTTAGGACACGCTCGATCTGCGGTATCGAGTAGTCGACGCCCAGCACTTGCTTGACCCGGCTTCGGCTGATTTTGACCGCCTTGGGTTCTTGGTCGTTCGGATACAGATCGACGATGCCTGACGCTGCCTGACCGCCACACAGGTCCAGGATGAGCTTCGTGGCGCGCCTCAGCGCCAACGGGGCCAACGATGCTCGGATGCCGCGCTCGAAACGATACGAGGCTTCGGTGTTCATGCCCAGCAGTGTGCGCGTTCGCCTTGTGTTGATCGGGCTGAAGTTGGCCGATTCAAGCAGCACAGATGTCGTCTGTTCCGTCATCTCGGAGTTCGAACCGCCCATGACTCCCGCCAGTCCGACGGCGTCGTGTGCGTCAGCGATGGTCAACATCGGCGGGTCAAGCTTTCGGCTTTCGCCGTCCAGTGTCTCGAACACCTCGCCTTCGCGAGCAGCGCGGACGATCACCGTGCGGTCGTTGACCTTGTCGTAGTCGAAGGCGTGGAGCGGCTGGCCGTACTCGAGCATGACGAAGTTGGTGACGTCGACGATGTTGCTGATGGGCCGTTGTCCCGCTTTGATCAGCGCCTGCTGCATCCACTCTGGCGAGGGGCCGATCGTGATTCCGGAGATCAGGCTGGCCGTGTATCGATAACAGAGATCAGGGTCTGCCACTTCGATCTTGATCCGGCCTTCAATCGCCTCGCCTTCTTCGGGATACGAGATATCCGGTTCGGTGGCCGGTTGGCCTGTGAGCACGGCAACCTCGTGGGCGATGCCCAGGATCGACAGGCAGTCCGGTCGGTTGGGCGTAACCTCGACGTCGAGGATGGCGTCGCCCAGGTAATCGACAAGCGGCGTGCCCACGACGGCGGACTCGTCCAGCACTAGGATGCCGTCATGGCTCTCGTCGAGGCCGAGTTCCATCGTGGAGCAGACCATGCCAGCGGACTCGACGCCCCGAATCTTGGTCCGTTTCAGTTCCGCGACGCCTCGTGCGCGCGGACTGAACAGCCTGGCGCCCTCGCGAGCGAAAGCGATCTTTTGCCCGGCAGCAACGTTCGGCGCCCCGCACACAACGGTCGCGGTCTCGCCGTTACCCAGATCGACCGTCGGGAGCGACAACCGGTCCGCGTTTGGGTGCGGGTTGACCTCCAGCACGTGGCCGACGACGACCTTGTCATGGTCCCAGTTTTCGCCGATCTGCTCGACGTAGCCGACTTCGACGCCCGCCATGGTGAGCCGGTGAGCGAGCTCCTTCGGCGAATCGGTGATCGGGACGTAATTCTTCAACCAGGATATCGGTACAAGCATTCGAACCTCTTGTTTTGCAGATGAGTCAGAGAAACCGTTTGCAGCTACGCAAACTGGCGCAGGAATCGTAGGTCGTTGGCGTAGAAGAGGCGGATGTCTTCGATGCCGTATTTGAGCAGGGCGATGCGCTCCGGGCCCATCCCGAAGGCGAAGCCGGTGTAGATGTTCGGGTCGTAGCCGACGCCTTCGAGCACCTTTGGGTGGACCATTCCCGCGCCCATGATTTCGATCCAGCCGGTGTCGGCGCAGACGCGACAGCCCTTGCCGTCGCAGAGGAAGCAGTCGATGGACATGTCGACGCCCGGTTCGACGAAGGGGAAGTAGTCGCAGCGGAATCGAACCTTGCGATCGACGCCGAAGATGCGGCGCGCAAATTCGTACAACGTGCCCTTGAGGTCGGCCATGGTGATGCCACGGTCGACGGCAAGGCCTTCGACTTGGTAGAAGTGCCACTCGTGGGTGGGGTCGGTGGCCTCGTATCGGTAGCAACGGCCAGGCACGACGACCCTGACAGGCGGGTCGGTCTTCTCCATGATTCGCGCCTGCATCGGCGATGTGTGGGTTCGCATGAGCATGGGGTACTCACCGTCTTCGTCGGTGTGGTCCACCCACAGGGTCGCCCACATGTCTCGAGCCGGATGCCCTTTGGGGATGTTGAGCTTTTCGAAGTTGTAGGTGTCCCATTCGACTTCGGGACCCTCGACGACGCTGAATCCCATCGAAGTGAAGGCGTTGCATATATCTCGAACGATACGCGTCGTCGGGTGCAGCCCGCCACGTGGCGTTGGCCAGCCTGGAAGCGTGACGTCGATGGCCTCGCCCGCCGTGCCATTCTCGGCCGCGGCTCGCTTGATCTGTAGCTCGCGGTCTTCCAGACCCTGTTCAAGAGCGCTTCGAATCGCGTTCGCCGGGGCTCCGGCCGCGCGACGTTCGTCGGCGGGCAGCGAACCGAGACTTCGCAGCACCTGGGTCAGTTCGCCTCGCCTGCCCAGATAGGCGACTCTCCAAGCCTCGAGCTGTTCAGCGTCCGATGCGGACTCCAGCTCTTGCAGAGCCCTGTATTTCAGGTCTTCGACCTGGTTTGAGGTGTTGCCTTCGCTCATAGGTGACCCCTGCGTCGATTGGATGATGATTTCAGCCAGAATTATACCAGGGTGAATCAGCCCGCCACGAACTCAGTCTTCCGGGCGGCTCGGCGGCGCTTTAGCAGAGGTGGTGAGACACTTTCGGCGTGCCTGACCAGCCGATGACACAGGCCTCGCTGGCTGGATTCACCGATGCAGTATAAGCGCGGCGACCCAGAGGACTCGCATGGCGTCATCGCTGGGACACGGCGGAAGGTCGGAAGACTGGGGGAATCGTCGCGATGAGGAAGACAGTTAAATGGATCGGGATCGTGCTAGGCGTCCCATTGGCGTTGTTGGTTCTGGCAGTAGTGGTGCTGCTGTTGCTTGGCGGCAGGCGCGTCAACAAGGAATATGACATCGATGTCGCAGCCGTCGCGGTCGCGAACGACGCGGGCACGATCGCTCGGGGCAAACACTACGTCGAGACACTTGGCCTGTGCCAGGAGTGCCACGGCGAAAACCTGGAGGGAGACCTCCTGGAAGATGACCCTGTATTCGGCGCGCTCGCTCCGTCTAACCTTACGCCCGGCAATGGCGGCATCGGCGGTACGCTAGCAGACATCGACTACGTGCCGCAATTCGCCACGGCATAGGGCGGTCGGGCAAGCCGCTGGTTCTGATGCCGTCGGAGTTCTTCAACAGGATCAACGACGCCGATCTTGGCGCCATCATCGCCTACTTGAAATCGCTGCCGCCGGTCAACAATGAAGTGCCCAAGACCAAACCGGGGCCGTTGGGACGTGTGATAACACTGCTGGACGAGACGCTGGTTCCCGCGGGAATGATCGATCACGAAGCCGTCCGACCTCAAGACATCGCTCCCGCTGTGTCAGTTGGGTACGGGGGGTACTTGGCCATCGTGTGCATCGTTTGTCACGGCGACAACTATACCGGCGGGTCCGTATCCAGTGAGGGCAGCGACGCTCCGCTTGCGCCGAACCTGACTCCAAAAGGCGCGCTCTCCAATTGGTCGAGCGAAGAGTTTGTGGGCGTGATTTGCACGGGCAAAACGCCCGCTGGAAAAGTCCTCGACAGCGAAATGATGCCGTGGCAACGTTTTCGGGCTCTGACCGACGACGAGCTCGGGGCGATATGGCTGTACTTGTCGTCGCTTGCTCCGCTTGACACCAACGAATAGCGACCCAGGCGGCTTCTATCAGGATGACCGCGCCGAGTGAAATCGGACTGACGGATACGAAAACGCAGCATGCAAAGAATCCTCAACATAGCATTCGTGGTCGGGATCCTCGCCGTGGCATCGGGTGGTGTTGCGATCCTTGTTCTTGGCTCGGGCGGAAACGCAATCGAGGTGACGCCGCCGACGCCCGTCCCGTCATCGACAGCGGAGCTGAAGGTGCACGTTAGCGGGGCGGCGAACGATCCGGGCGTGCATATCATTTGGGACGGCGCGAGAGTGCAGGACGCGATCGCCGGCGCCGGCGGAGCGACCGAGAACGCCGATTTCGATGCGATGAATCTCGCGCGACGCGTCAATGACGAAGACAAGGTGGACGTGCCGAAGGTCGGTGAGGCTCCCTCTGGGTCCGATGCGCAAGCGTCGAGCGGGCTGATCGATCTCAACTCGGTGGACGTGATCACGCTGACCTCGTTGCCAGGCATCGGCCAGACTAAGGCAGAGGCCATCGTCAGGCACCGCGAGCAGAACGGTCCGTTCGCGCGAATCGAGGATTTGCTCGAAGTCAGCGGGATTGGACCCGCGACTCTTGACGCAATTCTGGACTTAATAGAGGTGCGATAGCGCAAGAAATCTCACGCGACCGGTGCTAGCATTTCACTCGATCACGTTCATGTCGAGGTTGCGGCGATGCCCGAGACCGTTCGAGATTCAGCTCTTTGGGGACCTCTGCTGTCGGTCGGAATACTGGCCGCGTTCATGCTGGTCGCCGCGGTCGTGCAGGTCATGTTCGTCGTTGCAATCCGCCATCGGGAGCGTAGCGACACCGAGTCGCTGGACCTTCAGATGCTCAAGACCGTCAAAGGCCCCGCGGTATTGTTCGCCGTATTGCTTGGCCTCTTCCTGAGCTCCCTTTGGCTCACGCGTCTCACCCATCCCGCGTTCGAATTCTTCCACGACCAGAACGACATCGTAAGAAAAGCCTGGCTACTCGTGGTCATCGTCGAGGTCTCGTATCTAGCGTCGCATCTCTTGCAGACGTTGATGTCTTGGTACCTGCACAACATCGCCGTGCACACTTCGACCGATCTTGACGCGAAGCTGCTGCCCGCGGTCAAGCGGGTAACTCCGTTGGCCATCTACGCCGTTGCGTCGCTGCTCGCGCTCGATGCGTCGGGCATCGCGATAACGCCGCTGCTGGCTGGTCTTGGGATCGGCGGACTGGCGATTGCGCTCGCCGTTCAGCCGACGCTCAGCAACTTTTTCGCGGGCACGTACCTCATCACCGAGGGGGAGCTCAACGAGGGTGACTTCATCGAGCTCGACAAAGGCCCTTCCGGTTACGTCGTGGAGGTTGGGTGGCGAAGCACGAAGATCAGGAACCGGTTCAACAACCTTGTGATCGTGCCGAACTCGAAGATGGTTGACAGCATCGTGACCAACTTCTTCAGCCCCAATCCGTCGATGAACGTGCTCGTCACGTGCGGCGTGAGCTACGACTCGGATCTGGTCAAGGTCGAGGAAATGGTCCTCGAGATCGCCAACGCCATGGTCATCGAGTCCGAGTACGCCGACAAACAGGGCGAGCCGTTCTTCGGATTCTCTGAGTTCGGCGACTCGAACATCGAATTCTTTTTGTTCATGCAGGCGACGGACCGCACCGGCACGTTCATCATCGCGAGTGAGCTCATCAAACGCATCCACCAGCGTTTCAGGGACGAGGGGATCGAGATTAACTATCCGGTTCGCAAGATCGTCGCGCCGCCAACGAACGGTGCGCGGCCGCGAGGGTCCAATCC
>JASMDM010000062.1 GCA_030752795.1 SAR202 cluster bacterium
ACATACCATAGGCGAAGGGCGCCGCTGTATCCATTCGAGGAGGACGCCGCGTATTGAAACCCTTGCCTCGCTTTCCATAGGCTGGATTGTCGGGTAATATAGTTCCGTAGCGCGCCATTTGAAGACGCGCATGAAGGAGTAGCCATGGGCAAAGCTGCAGGCAGCGGCCTACTTTTCGCGGGAATCGTCCTCTTCATCATGGGCGCGGTCCTACGGTGGGACCTCATTGACTGGCTCATCGACGCGACAGGATTGATACTCATCCTCATCGGTGTCATTCTGGGAATCGTCGGAGTTGTCCAGATGATGTCCGGAAACAAGTCCGGTTCGAGCGACTACTAACCCGATTGCGATCGTATTGTTACGCAAGTCCGGCACCGCCAGGCGGGAGTCCGGTCCAGGAGGCAAACATATGGGCGTGCTTACGCGAATGTCCACTATCGTCAAATCGAAGATGACTCGCATTCTCGACAACGCGGAAGATCCGCGAGAGACGCTGGATTACGCTTATGAGAAGCAGCGAGAGATGCTTCAGAACGTCAAGCGCGGCGTCGTCGAGATGGTCACGACCAAGCGCAGGCTTCAGCTTCAGGCGGAGAAGGTCAAAGCGAACATCTCCACTGTTGAGAACCAGGCGCGCCAAGCGCTGGCGGCCGGACGGGAAGACCTAGCCCGCATGGCGTTGCAACGCAAACAGGCAGCGCTGATCGAGCTCGAGGGTCTCGACACTCAGATCGCTCAGTTGGAGATCGAGCAAGAGAAACTCACTCACGCCGAGCAGCGATTGCAGGCCAAAGTCGAAGCCTTCAAGTCCAAAAAAGAGATCGTCAAGGCCCAGTACGGCGCGGCGCAGGCGCAGGTTCGCATCGGTTCGGCGCTGTCCGGATTGTCCGAGGAGATGGGCGACGTACAGCTCGCGGTCGAACGTGCCGAGGGCAAGACCGAGACGCTCCGGGCAAAGGCCGGCGCGATCGACGAACTCGCCGAGTTGGGCGTCCTGGACGACGTGTCCGGAACCGCCGGGGACCCCTTGAGCAGAGAACTAGAACAGCTAACTGCCTCTCAGAACGTCGAAGACGAGCTGGCGGCACTTCGTGGCGGCCCATCACCCGACGATAAAAAAGCGCTTCCAGGAGGTTAGAACCGATGATAATTCGCATCCTGACTGAAGGTCAGTTCAACCTGCCGGGCGCGTTCATCGACGAACTCAACGAACTCGACAACAAGCTGGTTGAGGTTGTGGAACAGGAAGACCAAGAACAGTTTGAGCACCACCTGAAGGCGATGCTGAACCTCGTTCGCGAGAAGGGCACGCCGGTGCCCGTCGACGAGATCGTCGAGTCGGACCTCGTTCTGCCTGAGCCAGACATCACCCTGGTCGAGGCAGAAGAGCTGTTCGTCGGCGAGGGCCTGCTGCCTGGCTAGACAGCTACAGTCCTGATCGAGATTCAGGCGGGGCGCCCCGGATTCGGTGGCGCCCCGTTTTGTGTTCGTCGTCCGATGCCCCCTATGGTTCGGAATACCGATCAGAGTTTCGTCTCCGTAGGGGCGGGTTTCGAACCCGCCCGCCGCCCATGCACAACGTGCCCCGCGCGTAATCGAGTCGGCAGCCGCTGTAACCCGCGCATAAAACCTGTGTGGCGAGCGAACGCCACGGGAGGGTTTGAAACCCTCCTCTACGCCTTGGTTACGCCTCGTCCCACGCTGGGCTATTCGATGCTCACGGGGCGCCACGGCGGCGAGCGAGCACTACTCGAGACGAGCTAAAACGGAATCCCCCACAGTGCGTATCAATTCTCGAGGCGCCGCTCGACCGGCACGTTCATCGCTTTCAGGGCCTCGCCCAGGCGCAGTTCAAGCGCGTTGTCACGCTCGTGGTTTCCAGCGGTCGCGAACGGGTAGAAGTTGCCCGATTTGTAGTTGTAGATGATGTAGGCGTCGCGGCGGCTGAATTCGACGGCGAACACCGATGCCAGCAAACGGTTGCCGTACCCATGGTCGGCTACCGTTTCGGCGATCATATGAACCGTGGTCACCAGGTCTTCGAAGTCTTGGTCGTCGAGCACGGCCCACCGGGTGCCGTAGTCGTCATCGGCGATCTCGAAGCGGGTGCCCGTGGATCGTTCCGAAACGCTCAACAGATTGTGCAGTTCTGAGTTCAGGTTGTCGAAGTATTGCGACTCCGCTGGATTCATCACGAGTCCGGCCTTCTCGCGCAGTCGGAAGTCACTGTTGCCTTGGAGTTCGAAGGCCGCTCCAATGATCGAGAAGAATTTCTCACGCTCGGGCGCTACCGGCTTGTTATGTCCGAATATCGCACTGAATATTCCCAATGATGTTCGCTCTCATTCTTTCGATGTCGTCGAAAAGCCCAGAGCCGTCTAAATCCTGAACGGCGTGCCTCGCTCCATGTCCTGCTGCATGTTCTGCAGGCGTTCGATTCGCGCCTCGGTCGTTGGGTGGCTGGAGAACATTCGCGCCATGCTGTTGCCCTTCAACGCGGGGACGAGCATGAACGCGTTGGCGTGCTCAACCTGCCGCAGGTCTCGCTCGGGGATGCGGTACATGTCGTTGCTGATCTTGGCCAACGCGGAGGCCAATTGCATCGGCGCGCCGGTGAGCATCGCACCGCCTCGATCGGCGGCGTACTCGCGATATCGCGACAGCGCCATTATCAGTATCTGCGCGAGGAAGTACACTGCGTACGTGCCGATGTAGACGGCGATCATGATCATGAACATGTTTCCGCCGCCGCCCTCGCGACGGTCTTCGCGACCAAAACCGCCAAACATTCCAATTATGAACAACCACTGCATTAGGAATCCGGCCGCGATGACGATGAGGCCGGCCCACGTCATGACGGCCACGTCGCGGTTCTTCACGTGGGTGAGCTCGTGGCCCAGCACCGCTTCGATTTCGGGGTCGGTCAGCCGGTCGAGCAGGCCGCGGCTAACGGCGATCACGGTGTTTTTCGGATTGGGGCCGGTCGCGAACGCGTTCGGGACGTGCGTTTCCATGATCGCGATCTTTTTCGGGACCGGCATGTCAGCCATCTGGGAGAGTCGTTCGATCGTCGCGTGCAGCTTCGGCTCTTCGTGCGCCGTCACGGCCCGCGCACGAGTCGACATCAGGACCAGTTTGTCCGACCCGAAATACTGGAACGCCGCTCCGATGATCGCGAACATCAAGACGAACATCCACGGAATGCCCGCCCAGAACAGCAGGCCCATGAAGACGACCCAGAGCGCGGCCAGCATCATCATTGTGAACGTGATTCGCAAGGTGAGCCCAGAGTCTCTGCCGTAGCTGCGTTGACGCATATTATGCCTCCGGAATGAGACCGATCTCCAGCCGATTGCTAACCCGTTTGCGATGCTTGACGGTGCGCTCAAGCATGCTGGATTCGAGAGCGCATTCAGTCGCTCATTATACCTGATGGCTCGATTCGCGAGCCGGGACGGCAACCTGAGCCTTGGGCGGTCACGGATATTCGATTCACTGTCTCGGTACAACTCTTGCAACGCTCGATCTGAGGTGCGGTTATTTGATGTCGGGAAACGACAGCGACGGCGGTCCAACGATCGTCTTCGTTTGATAACATGGAACGCACTATTCGAAGGCAAAGTGAGACAACCGATGAAGTACCGAAAACTGGGATCGACGGGCCTCGACGTTTCCAAGTTCGTGTTCGGAGCCGGAGCTGTTGGCGGCATCGTGTTCCAGCCCGACCGCGAAACCCGACTCGAAGCCGTTCGGCGCGCGCTGGGCGCCGGCGTCAACTGGATCGACACCGCGCCTGGTTACGGCGACGGCCAGTCGGAAGAGAACCTTGGTTGGATCCTCAAAGAGGTCGACGAGAAGCCGTACATCTCGACGAAGGTGCGAATCGGGGCCGAGCATCTGGCCGACATCCCCGGCGAGATACAGCGCTCGATGGAAGCTAGTCTCGAACGGCTCCAAAGAGACAGCGTTGACCTGATCCAACTACACACGGCCGTCACCAGAGAACGCGGAACTCAACGAGGGTCCGTTTCAATCGACAACGTGCTGGACGATGGCGGCGTGCTCACCGGCTTCGATCGATTACGCGACCAGGGTCTCGCCAACCTGTTCGGGTTCACGGGTTTCGGCGAGACCGAGTGCCTGCACGGGCTCATCAAAAGCGGCCGGTTCAATTCGGTGCAAACGTATTACAACCTGCTCAATCCCAGCGTGGGCAGATCCGTTCCGAGCACCTTCTCCGCGCACGACTACGGCAATCTGATTGCGCTCGCGCACGAAAACGGCGTCGGCATCCTGAACATCCGTGTTCTCGCGGCCGGCGCCGTGGCCGGTCAAGATCCGGCTGGCGGGCCAGCGCGGGCATCTCGCCCGGCTCGGGCGCGGACGACGACATGCGGCGCGCTGGCATGGTCGCCGAGGCGCTGTCCGGGCACGAGGGCACGATGGCGCAAACGGCGGGTGCGGTACTCACTGACCAACCCGGGCGTGTCCGGGGTGCTGGTCGGCTTCAAAGTGCTGAGTTACGTCGACGAAGCACTGGCCGCCATAGACATGGGACCTCTCGCGGACGATACGATGACCAAGCTCGACAAGCTCTACGAATCGGATTTCGGCGACATCTGATCGTCGTCAAATGCAGGCGTTAGGCCTGAAGGCGCCGATCACGGCAACGACTCAACGGCGGTCCCCTAGACGGTACGAACGACACCTGGGCTGGGACTGAAGGAGCGAAATGGAAGAGATCTTCGGCCTGGACATGGACTACATCGTTGTCGCCGTGCTGATCGGATTCGGGTTGATTGTCCTCGGCGTGGGGTTCATGGCGCTGCTCAACCGAATCTTCCTCAAGATCGGCCTTCGCAACATTCCCCGGCGGCCCGCTCAGACGGCGTTGATCGTCGTCGGCCTGATGCTAAGCACGCTTATCATTTCATCAGCCTTGGGCACTGGCGACACGCTCAACCACAGCATTCGCAGCGACATCGTGTCGAGTCTGGGCCAGATCGACGAGATTTTGACCGCGAACCAAGGGAGCTCTCTAGGCCTGACTGGCAGCAGCCCGTACTTCCCCGAAGAGCGGCTTTCGACGCTCCGGGCGCAACTCGGCGACTTCGACAAGATCGACGCCATGATCCCGATGATCTCGGAACGCGCCCCCATTTCCAACTCTGCCGCGGGTCAGAGCGTCGGGTTGATGAATATCGTCGGAATCGACCCGGCCACGCTGAGTGTTTTCGGACCGCTTCAAGACAGCCGCGGCCAAGACGTCGATCTGGCGCCGCTCATCGACGGCCAGGTGTTCATCAACGAATCGGCAGCAGAGGAACTCGGCGCCGAACCGGGCGCCGAGTTGCAGATGTTCCTGCGCGAAAGCCCGGTGAATCTGCGCGTCGCGGGCATCGTGGCGGACGGCGGATTGGCTGGCAGGGACGAATCGACGCTGATCGCGCTGACGGTCGCTCAGGAGATATTCGACAAGCCGGACCAGATCAACAGCGTCGCCGTTTCCAACAAAGGAGACGAACACAGCGGCGCTGACAACAGCGAGGCCGTGACCGAAGAGCTGCGGCTGTTGCTCACGGATGCTGATGTCGCGGCCGAGCTCAAGGGTCTCCTCGACAGCCCTTCGATCATCGAAGCGATCAAGGCCCGAGCCGAGGGTCAGTCCGCGCAACTGGAACACGATCTGCTCGACACCGCCGACCTTCTGTCTTCCGCAAACGTCGACCCACGGCTGATCTCGTTGCTCGCCGACGACGGAGTGTCGGCGCAGGTGATGCTGGCGGTCGAATCAGTGGGTGATGAGGCGCTTCTGGCTCAACTGTTCGAGCGTTTCCTGCGCCTGAGAATCCTGACCGTGCAGGACATCAAGGCGGATCTGCTGGATCTGGCAAACCTCATTTCGTCCAGCATCATGTCGATCTTCATCATCTTCGGCCTGTTTTCGATGATCGCCGGAGTCATGCTGATCTTCTTGATATTCGTGATGTTGGCCGCCGAGAGGAAGCCCGAGATGGGCATCTCGCGAGCGGTCGGCATGAAACGCCGGCACCTCGTTCAGTCATTCATCTACGAGGGTTTGGCATACGATCTGATCTCGGCGCTGGTGGGCGCTTTGCTGGGCATCGGCGTTGGACTCGCAATGGTCACGATCATGGCAAGCATCTTCGCCGGTGAAGACGACGGGTTCAAACTCGTGCGACATTACCGGTGGCAGAGCTTCGTCGTCTCGTACTGCATCGGGGTCATCCTGACGTTCATCACGGTCTTCTTCTCGTCGTACAAGGCGAGCAGGCTCAACATCGTCGCGGCGATCCGCGATCTGCCCGACGCGATGGTTGCTTCGGAAGCGCGAGAATCCGGCTGGAGATTATTTGGGCGCGCGTTGGTGCGGCCGTTCATCTACGTCGTTCGCGCATTCCGGTCCGTGATCCGACTCCGGATCGGCGGGTTCGTCGGCAACCTGTTCATGGGCCTGGTATGGATGGTGCCTCCCGTCTGGCTCTTTGGGATATCCTGGGCGACCGTCCGTGCCACCGGTCCCGCTCTGGGAGCGGGATGGCTGACGGTCGTGGTCGGCGTAGCACTGGTAGGTCTCGGGTTGGCGACAAGTCAGGCCGCCTTTTTCACGATAGGGGTGACGGTCACTGTTATCGGAATCGGGTTGAGCATCCGACGGCTGTACCGCCGCGGTGGCTGGCCGGCAGATCGCCAAGCGCGGTTCGTTGCGATAGCAATCGGGATCGTGGCGTTGTTCTGGCTGATCGACGGGCTCGCTCTCGGGCAACCGTTGACCGTGGCGCTGGCCATCGGGATGGCGGTGTTCGAAGCCGTTCGGCAGGCGGCGATGCGCCGAGACCGCATCTTGACCGACACCGAGGACCGCAACGCGTACACCTTTATCGGCCTCACGCTGGTCATGTATTGGGGCACGCCCTTCGACGCCCTCGACTGGCTTTTACCCGATCTCGCGTCCAACATCGAGATGTTCTTCATCTCCGGCATCTGCCTCGTCGCCGCTTCCGTGTGGGCCATCGTCTTCAACGCGGACCTCATCACAAACGCCATGACGGCCGTGTTCGGCGGGTTTTCCCGGATCAGGCCATCGCTCAAGACCGCAATCGCGTATCCGCTCAATTCGCGTCTGCGCACCGGGCTGACGTTGGCGATGCTGGCGTTGGTCATCTTCACGCTTATCGTCATGTCCAACCTCACCACGGCGTTCAGTTCAGCCCTCGAAGACATCGACTCCGTGACCGGCGGGTGGGACATCGTTGCCACCGTAAGTTACAACAACCCAATCGACAACATCGACGCGGATCTCCCGGACGCACTCGGCGCCGATCGAGCCAGCATCGACGCGGTCGGCGGCTACACGTCGTTGCCTATCGAGGTGCGCCAAGTCGGCGCATCCGCCCAAGAGTGGAAGACCTATCAGGCAAGAGGCGCCACCACCGAATACCTCGAGTCGACGGCGCACGGTTTCGCGCTTACGGCGTCTGAATACGGCGACACCAAAGAAGAGATCTGGGCAGCGCTCCGTGAGGATCCGACGCTCGCGGTCATCGACAGCACGGCCGTGCCGGTTCGGTCCGGCGGCGGCTTCGTCGTTGGCGGGCCGTCGTTCAAGATGGAAGGCTTCTACGTCGAAGACGACGAGATGCCGGCCACAGAAATCGAGATACGCGAGCCTCGTAGCGGCGCGATCACCAAGTTGACGGTCATCGCGGTCATGGATCTGGTCGTCGATCAGTTCGGCGTCATCATGTTCGACAAGTCCGCCCTGGACGCGTTCACACCGGAGACTCTGCCGCTGACCACGTACCGGTTCCGATTGGCGGAGGACGTCGACTCGGCGGCAATGGCCGATAAATTGGACGCCGCGTTCCTTGAGCACGGCCTGGAATCGACGGTGCTCGCGGATGAAATCGAGGAGTCTCGGCAGGCGAACGTCGCGCTGAACCGGCTGCTTCAGGGGTTCATGGCGTCGGGTTTGTTGGTCGGAATCGCGGCGCTGGGAGTCATCAGCCTGCGATCGGTCGTCGAGCGTCGAGCTCAGATCGGCGTACTGCGCGCTATCGGGTACCGTCGGTCCATGGTGCTGGCAAGTTTCTTGATGGAATCATCCTTCATCGCACTCCTGGGAATATTCCTGGGCGTAGCTCTCGGAACGCTTCTGTCTTACAACTTGGTGAACTTCATGGGCGAGCAGATCCCGGGCTTGACGTTCAACCTGCCATGGGCTCAACTCGGCGTCATTGTGTTGATCGCCTATGCGTTCTCGCTCTTGACGACATACCTGCCAGCGCGCCAGGCGTCGCGCATCTATCCGGCGCAGGCTCTGAGGTACGAATAGGCGAGATGTGGAAGACTCTTGGACACGATAAAGCGGTATCGTCCCTGACCCGGGCGGTCGGCGAAGGTAGGATCGCGCACGCGTATATCATCGTCGGCCCGCCGAGCGTCGGCAAGATGGTGTTGGCCATGGACATGGCGCGGGCGCTCAACTGCGACCAGGACGCCCCGCCCTGTGGCGCCTGCAAACAGTGCACGCGCATCACGAACGCCCTCCACCCGGACGTGCGAGTGGTCGAACGCGAGTTGGATGATCGAGGGAGGCGGCGAACCGTCATCCGCATCGAACAGGTTCGGGAAATTCAGCGGGAAGCCAGTCTGAAACCGTACGAGGGCGCGTCCCGCGTATACATCTTCGACGGCGCTGACAGTTTTCAGGAAGCAGGCGCCAACTCCCTCCTCAAGACGCTTGAAGAACCGCCCGATCAGGTCGTGCTGATCTTACTTGCTTCATCCGCCGAAGCGATTATGCCGACGATACTTTCGAGGTGTCGGCGGATCGATCTTCGGCCCGTGGCGCCCAAGCTCATCGCGGAGCACCTGACCCAACATCACGGCTCCGATCCCGAGAAAGCAGACGAGATCGCTCGCCTATCCGCCGGCCAAATCGGCTGGGCGATCCGAGCTGTCGACGAGCCCGAATTGCTGGAGCGAATCGGCCAACAGACCGACGCCATCGAACAAGCTGTGCAGTCGGGCTTGGAATCGCGTCTGGAGTACGCTGCGCAGCTCGCCACGCGCTTCACGCGTGACCGGACGGATGCCTTTGCCGAGCTCGGTCTGTGGCTGGGGTGGTGGCGCGACGTCATGATGATCAGCGAAAAAACGCCGCAACTGGTGCGAAACACGTCTCGCATGGCGGCGTTGCAGGCGGTCGCTGACCGGCTCGACGAGCGTCGGGTCGCCGACGTTGTCCGTGCCGTGGGCAGGACGATCGAACTCCTTGAGCGAAACGTCAACCCCAGGCTGGCGATCGAAGAGTTGATGCTGGCGATCCCGATGCCTCAGCCGGCGCGGCAGTGAGCTACACGCCGTTGGGACTTGTTCCGTTCAGAAGCACTGGCAACGCCCGATGCGCCGCTTCAGGCATTCGCTTCGGGGACGCACGATGACGCAGATAGCTGGGATACGGTTCCAGCCCGGCGGTCGAGTGCACTTTTGCGATCCGTCCGGCTTCAGTCTCGCCGTGGGCGACACCGTGATCGTCGAGACCGAAAACGGCCCGCGGGACGGTCGTGTCGTAATGGCGCCGGATCAGGTCGCGCACTCGGACCTGCGCGGTCCGATGGACAGCGTGATCGCGGTGGTTGAGCCGGAGTAGCGAATCTCCCCGACCGTTGCGGGACGGTAGGAAATCGGCGCAACGAACCGGCTCCGTAAGACAACCCTGAGTATTTGTGATCAGAGCCTGGGCACGAACACTTTTCGCAGGTGGATTTGTCCCGCCCGCCCGCCCGAAAGTATTCTGAGGATACCCCAGACCCCAGCGGGGACTGCGTCCCCTGCACCCCTGCCTGACAGCGTGGGAATCTTGCCTAAGGAATCAGGGTTCGGCAACTTTGGGGAAGGAAGCCCGGCAACCGGAGCTGGGCTGGCTATTTACGTTGGCCTGGAATGTTTGCCTGCGCCATGAGGCACTATGGCAGTATATTACGTTTGCGACCCGGACGTGGGGAGTCGATTGAAGCGTGTTGCCGGAAGCCGCGAGCTGCACTGAAATCTGACGGTAACTAGGCCACTCCCACCTGCGCGCGATCGAATTATCCATCTGCCATTTTCGGAGATGAATCCCGAATTCATGTGACGATCGCCAATTTGATCAGACATGGTCGCAAGGCAATTACGCCACGGGCTGCTTGCGATCGCGGCGACGCGTAATGCCGCCAGTTGCGAAAGTTCAGTCGATCCACGGGATGAACGGACGCCATTCGTCGAGGATGGTCCGCTGGTGGAACATGTAGAACGGATTTGGGCGAGGAACTGTCGGCTTTCGGAGCAGGCGCATCTTGGCCTCTCGAGGGCTCATTCCCGCCTTGCGGTGGTTGCAGGGGATGCAGGCGCTGACCACGTTCTCCCAAACGTGGGGGCCGTTCCTCGATCGAGGAACGATGTGGTCGAGCGTGAGTTGGCGGGATTTTTGTCCGCAGTATTGGCAGATGAATCCGTCGCGGTAGAAGATTGCCTGACGGGAAAGCCTGCGCCGCATCACCGGGCGTTTTACCATGTAGATCAGCCTGATGACTGAAGGCGCTGGGTAGGACCTGGCGACGCACCGGACGAAGCCGCTCCCGTCGGTCACAAGTTCTGCCTTGCCGCGCTCCATTAACACAAACGCCCGTCTCACCGTGCAGATATTGAGCGGTTGGTAGTTCTGGTTCAGAACCAGCACCGGCAGATATACGGTAGACCTACCGTTCATGATCTCCCATTACGGTGCTTCCAGCGCGTCGATTGCCTCTTCCAAGATCTCCAGAGAAGCCCTGAAATCCGATGGAATCAGACCGAACGCGTTGTCAGGCAACGCATTCTTCACGTCCAAGAAGTACGGAACGATTGTGGATTCGGCCAAGACGTCTTCCACGAACTCTTTCTTGTCCTCGACTTGCGGAATCTCGAACCCGTCCTTGAGCGCGTCCTGTGCGGCTGCTTTTGCGGCATCCGTGAGAGCCCCGGCTTGTCCGCCCTGGATATTGGCCGGCAAGTCGATGTCCGGCACAGGAATGGTGAAGTTGTAAGCGAACCTGGCCAACCCGGTGATCACGATTGCGGCCACTGCCGCGCCCATCAACGCCCCGAGTAGGATGCCGCCAAGCTTGTCCACCATCCCTGCGAGACCAAGGGTCAGCGCGGTGAGGGCAGGCCTGAGGATCTTTCCGATGGTCTTCGCCACGAATATCGATCCGCTGATGATGATCGCGTACGAGACCACGGTGACAAGCGTGTCGCTGTTGAGAGAGTCCTCGAACATGGCGCCAACATCGTCGGACAGTTGGCCCGCAAGTGCCCAACCGATGAATGCGCCCGCCACCAAGATCGCCGCCCCGATCAGGCCGGTTTTCAGGCCTTGGTACAGTCCAAGCGCGAAGATGACCAGTAAGACGATATCAAGCCAGTTCACACAACAACCTCCGATTGTCCCCCTGAGGTTCGCGGGAAGACGATCATTTGGCACAGTTTATCACAGGCACAATGTGTGCGAAATGTAATCACTGCCGTCAATATTGGGAGGCCTGGCACTTAGGTCAACACATGTGCTCGGCGGTGAAACGGCCAGAAACTGCCGTGGAAGTGCGCCGTTTGTGAGCGCCGGCGACCGCACAAAAAGAAACCGCCCCGCGGCGGACGGGGCGGTGGAATCCCAGGCTCGGAGGGATGCCTGGTCAGGGGGTATGAAATCTCAATGAACTCGACGTACCAAAATTGTTGCCGTTACGCGTGGAGCATGGTTCCGTTTCGAAGCTCAAGACTCGCACGCAGCGTCCGCATGAACGGGAACCGCTTGGTTTCGATCTGGATGCCCCGAAGGTACGGCGCCATGACGTTAGACACCAACACCTCTATGCCGTCCTGTTTCACGATACGGTAGTTCGCCGTGTCTCTTCGACCAATGTGGGTATCGACCGATACCTCAGTACCGCGCGAAGATCAATTGGAGATGCAAATCAGAACAAGGGCGGCCCTGGCGCCCTTGTCCCGGATATACTGTCGGGCCTCGGGACTTAGTTGAATGTCCACCACTTCACCTCATCATCGTTCCCGGTATTCTCTCGGTGCTATGCAAGTAAGATGAGACCTTGAGGCATGGGGATTCAAGGTTCGGGAAATTCGTCCGATTCGTGCGATTCGCCGTGCCCGAGGGTGAGCCGATCATGCTGGCGCGGGGCGTTGTTGTCGCCGCCAAAATGATATAATCCGAACTAGTCAACGACGGGTGTTAAGGCCCGTCAACCCCTCTCGGAGTTGCTGATGGTCTCAATTGCGTTCGATAAGTTCACGCTGTCCAACGGACTCGATGTAATCCTGTCCGAGGATCACTCTCTGCCGGTCACCGCCGTGAACGTTTGGTATCACGTGGGCTCGAAAGACGAGGAGCCCGGGCGGACCGGATTCGCCCATCTGTTCGAGCACGTGATGTTCGAAGGCTCGGAACATCACAACCACAGCTATTTCGATCCGCTACAGAAGGTCGGCGCCAACTTGAACGGCTCGACCACGCCGGACCGAACCAATTACTGGGAGAACCTTCCGAGCAACTATCTTGAGCTCGCGCTCTGGTTGGAGTCCGACCGCATGGGGTTCTTGCTGGACGCTTTGGACCAGAAACGGTTCGAGGTTCAGCGCGACATCGTGAAGAACGAACGACGGCAGAACTATGAGAATCGACCGTATGGCATGGCGCCTATGCTGATCCAACCGAACCTGTTCCCGCCGCCCCATCCGTACAATTGGACGACGATCGGCTCCCCCGAAGACCTCGACTCGGCGTCCCTCGATGACATCAAGGATTTCTTCCGCAAATTCTACTCGCCCTCGAATGCGAGCCTCGCCATTGTGGGCGATTTCGATCCATCCGAAGTCCGAAGCCAGGTCGAACAGTATTTCGGCGAGATTCCGGCGGCGCCGGCGGTCGATCGCGTCGGCCGTATGGACTCCAAGCTCAGCGGCCAGGTGTCGCTGACGACCCACGATCGAGTCCAACTGCCGCGGCTGTATCTGGTCTGGCCGACGGGTCCGATGTTCGATTCCGACCACGCCCCGCTCGACCTGATGGCGTCGATCTTGGGAGACGGCAAGAGTTCGCGGCTGTACCGCACGATGGTCCACGACCGGCAGATCGCGCGAGAGGTCCGGGTCGAGCACTACGCCCAGGAAATCGCGGGCGAGTTCAGCATCCAGGTCACCGCCAACCCAGGTCATTCGCTGGACGAGCTCGAAACGGTGATCGCGGAAGAGCTCGAACTCATGAAGTCCGAACCGCCCGCAGCCGAGGAGCTGGCGCGAGCCAAGACCCGGATCGAGACGAGCCACGTGATGCAGCTCGAGCGATTCGGCGGATTCGGTGGCCGCGCCGACCAGCTCAACTACTACAACACCCTGTGCGGCGACCCGGGCGCAATCAACACCGATGTCCAGCGATACCTCGACGTTACCGCCGAAGACATCCACCAAGTTTCGGCCACGATCGGTGGCAACCAGGTCAAGTTGGTGGTGAACCCGGAGGAAGCTCGCGAAGTTGCGGCGACGACGATCGATCGCACCTCCGCGCCAGACGCCGCTCCCGAGCCGCGATTCTCGCCGCCGGTGCCGCAACGCGTGGTGCTGGACAATGGCCTCAAGGTCGTCCATCTTGAGCGTTCGGGCGTTCCGACAGTCGCCTTCGGTTTGGTGCTGTCCGGCGGCGCGCTAGCCGATCCCGCCTCTAAGTCGGGGTTGGCGAACCTAACGGCCGCTATGCTCGCGGAAGGCACTCACCTGCGCACGAGCAACGAAATCTCCGATCAGTTGGAGGCCTTGGGCACGCATCTCCGACACCATGCCAGCCGCGAATTCGCTATGGTTTCCTGCGACTCGCTTACGTCGAACTGGCGTGCAGCCCTGGAGATCGTGTCTGACGTCGTGCGCACGTCCATATTCCCCGACCACGAGCTCGATAGAATTCGCAAGGATCTGATGACCGACTTCAGTCGCATCGAGGACAACCCGCTTGCGATTGCCAGCCGCGCCGCGAGGTCGCTGTTCTACGGCCCCGGCACCCCTTATGGGCACCCGTTGACCGGAAACGAGCAGTCGGTCACGGCCATCGACCGCGCCGACATCGAGGCGTACCACCGATCGCACTTCGGACCGAGCAGCGCGACGTTCATCGTCGTCGGAAGTGTTTCTCTCGACGAGGCGGTGGACGCTGCCCAGGCGGCATTCGGTGATTGGTCGAACAACGAGACCGCATCGTCGAACGGCGCCGTTCAGGATGCCAATGGAGCGACGCCCACTCGCATTTACATCGCGGACAAACCGGGCGCGGCTCAGTCGATCATCCGCGCCGGCCATCTCACCGTTCCGCGAGCGCATGAGCACTACCTGCGTCTGACCATGCTCAACTACATATTCGGAGGCCAGTTCGCATCCCGCCTGAACAACAACCTTCGTCAGGACAAAGGCTACAGCTACGGCTACAGCTCGATGATCGACTGGAGCCACGGCCCGTCGATGCTCATGGCTGGCGGCGGCGTTCAAACGGACGTCACGAAAGAGGCGTTGTTCGAAACGATCAAGGAGTTCAACGAGATCGCTTCGTCTCGCCCGGTCACGCAGGAAGAGTTCGTCGATGCCCGCAACGGCATCCTGCGCAGCATTCCCGGACAGTTCGAAACGCAGCACCAGATTCTGCAGCACCTCACGAGAATGGTCGTGTTCGGGCTGCCTGACGACTACTTCACCACATTCGCCGACAGCGTATCGGCGATCACTCTCGACGATATCCACCGAGCGGCCGAGGACATGCTCGACACGGAACACCTGCGCATCTTGGTAGTCGGCGACGGAGACGTGATCCGAAGCGGCGTCGCCGAGCTCGGCATCCCGGTCTCCGATGTCGACTACGAAGGCCGGCTGCTGGAGTGAGGTCCGAAATGGTCAGCCAACGCTTTACCGTCATTTTGATTCCTGACACCGACGGGTATCAGGTAATCGTGCCACATTACCCAGAGTGCACGACTTTGGGCGAAACGCCGGAAGCAGCGTTCTCCAACGCCAAGGAAGCGCTCGAATTGATTCTGGAAGCTGAGGCGGCACACCGCACCCCATTCCCGCCCAACGTTCGCGCTTCGCACGTTGTCGTCGGAGACATCGAACTGGAACTTCTGGAACACATGCTTTCGGAGGTGCACGCAGGCGCTTCGGAGTTTGATGCCCCGTCAAGAGCCACGGCCCGATGACTCGGTCAACGTTCGCAGATGTCTAAGATCCGGATGCGCGTCAGATGAGCGCCAACGCAACCCCAATGCGGGTCGTCGAGACCTTCCACAACCTGTTCTACACGCCGATCTACGTCGCGGTCACAGGCGGGTTCTTCTACACCGAGGGTTTGAACGTGCACTTCAGCACCGTTCCCGAAGGCGGGTCGGCCATGGAGATGCTCCGATCCGGAGCCGCTGATCTGACTCAGACGGGCATCAGCCGTTCGCTCATGGAACTAGACGCTGGGCGCGAAGACGCTCCGCTGCACATGGCCGAGATCAACCAGCGTGACGGATTCTTCCTGCTGTCGCGACAGCCCGTCAACGACTGGACGTGGAAACATCTTGAAGGCTCAACGGTTGCGCCGGTCGGCTTCACTCCCGTGCCATGGACGTCGCTCAGAACCGCTCTCCTCAAGAACAGGGTTGAGCCCGACCGCCTGACATTAATCGAGGGCCTGTCCGCCGCGGAGGCGATCGATCGGTTCAGGCGCGCCGAGGTCGAGTACATTCAGATGCCGCATCCGCAGGCGCAGACGCTCGTCGACGAGGGCGTCGGCCATTTCGCGACGGCGCTGGGACCGGAACTCGGCTACATCTGTTACAGCTCCTTCGCCGCAATGCCCGAGTTCATCGATGCCAATCCGGACACGATCCAACGCTTCGTCAATGGCTTCGGCAAAGCCCTCGCGTGGCTCGCCGCCGCCGATGACACCGAGGTCGTCGAGCGAGTCTCGCCGCTGTTCCCGGATCTGTCGACAGGGACGCTCGAAACAGCAATTCACCAGTACCGGATGCAGGAGACGTGGCCTACCGACCCATTGATCGGCGCAGATGGGTACACGTCGATGCGCGATCTCATGATCGACGCCGGACTCGTTCGAGAGCGACACCCGTACGACAGCGTCGTCCGGCCAGAGTTCGCCCGGAACGCGATGGACCGATGACGTTGGCGAATCCCGTGATCGACAAGGCGGTGGCGTACATAACTCACGGCGACAGGTTGCTCGTGTTCAGCCACGTCGGCATGCCTGAGGCGGGCATCCAGGTTCCGGCCGGAACCATCGAACCAGGCGAACTGCCAGAAGACGCAGTCTTGCGAGAAGCCTGGGAGGAGACCGGACTCGCCACCTTGTGTGTCAGGTCGTTCCTGGGTGTCCCGGAACTCGACGTCACGCCGTTCGGTCGAGATGAGATCTATCGACGTCACTACTTCCACCTCGAACTCACCGGCGCGGCGTCGGAAAGTTGGATTCACTTTGAACAGGATCCGTCGGACGGCGGTCCTCCGGTCGAGTTCGAGTTGTTCTGGGCGCCGCTGGACAACGTCCCAGAATTGGCCGCGGACGTGGGATCGACGCTCGATCAATTCACAGGCGAGGCGCGATGAGAATTCCAGCGACGATCGTTTCAATCAAACAAGAGACGCCGACCGTGAAGTCGTTCGAGTTCGATCTCGGCGAAAACAGCCCCGATTTCAAAGCCGGTCAATGGGTCGATTTCTTCGTCCGGATCGACGGCGCAGAGGCCGTGGGCGGGTACTCGATCACGTCCTCGCTGATGCGCCAGTATCGGGTCGGCCTCGCGATCAAACTCGGCGGCGACAACCCGGTTCCGCAATACCTTCACGACCGAGCTCGGGTGGGCGACGAAGTCGAAATGCAGGTCGGCGGGCACGTCTACTACACGAGAGACATGGCTGACTCGATCGTCTTGCTCGCGGGCGGCATCGGCATCACCCCGCTCATGGCGATGATGAGGTGCGTGGACGGGGGCGCTCCCGGCGTCAACGCAACGCTGGTCCACAGTGCGCAATCATCGGTTGAGCTTCTGTTTCGCGATGATCTGACTGAGATGGCCGCCCGCAACGACCGCCTGACTTACGCGGCGACGATCACCGGAACCCATGACGCAACGTGGACCGGTCTGATCGGCAGGATCGACAGGCCGATGCTGGAACGAATCGGTGTCGATACCGATGCCCTGTACTTCGTCAGCGGCCCACCCACGATGATCCCGGACATGCGCCGGCTCGTTGCAAGCATGGGCGTGCCAGACGCCCGGATCCGCCACGAGTCGTGGTGGTAGGTCGGGCTGGTGGGCCGCGCACGAGCGTCGGGCGGTTCTGCCGCATCGACCGCCGAGCCGAGGCCATCCATGCCTCTCCATCGATCTCACGCGATCCGATCGGTTCGACGCGTGCCGTTAACCCTTGATCTGGAAATCCCGGGACATCGTCAGGGCATCGTTGCTTTGGCGAGAGACCGGATGTGCGACTACGATCGCTCGGGAGATCTTCCGGCCTTCGCGAAATAGAGGACAACAAATACCATACCGAGCAGTATAAGGGCGACCGTCGTCACACCCGGAACCAATCGTGCAGTCCCTAATTGTAGGGTCTCGGACGCCACGGCAGACGGGCTCGCGTCCGTGTACGTGAGAGTAATGACGTCGGATGCGCCAACTTGAAGTTCGGGAGGGTCGGCGGTGCCGTCGGAGGCTGATGACGAACGACAATGTTGACCCTGAA
>JASMDM010000063.1 GCA_030752795.1 SAR202 cluster bacterium
CTCTTGACTCTGACACGTCTTCGATGGTCTCATTGCTCATGGCGGTGTCCTCCTCGTCCATCGGGCCCACATGCCCGGTATTGAACTTCAGAGGTAGGCTACACCGCCATTCTCATTTACACACCTCTTGAGGGTACCTCCGGTGGGGGGCATACGGCCGGACCCGGTCCGTCGATGCGAGCCAACGCCAAAAGGGTGCGATTGGCTTGGCCGTGATGGTCATCAACTAAATAAGTAGTGGTCAACGCTAGACGCCAAGTTGAGCCCTCCAGAACAAGAGAGGCCTCCGGATTTTTGCCGGCAAAAGTGCCTGTTCAGCGACCAGATTCTTCGGCTGCAGCCTCTGAATGACATATTTGGTAGGGCGCCACTTATTCTGTTGATCGCCATAACGGCCAGAGCACCGGCGAGTGCGGGGCGCGGATCAGTCTCTTCGGGCGACCCATGCCATTTCGCTGCTGAGCTCGTTGACATGCGACTGAGGAGGATTTGGGTTGGTCGTGATGTCGAATAATCTGTGTCATTCAGAGGCCGCGGCCGAAGAATCTGGTCGCTGAACACATACCTTTGCCCGCGAAGCCCCAGATGCTTCGCTTCCTGCGGAAGGCTCAGCATGGCGAAATGATCCACGCGATGCGTCTGCGATCGCCGTGCGGCGACTCGGGGTTGGCTTGGCCGTGATGGTCATCAACTGAATAAGTAGTGCTCAACGCTAGTCGCCAAACTGAGCCTTCCACAACAGAGACGCGTCTGGTTTTCTGCCGGCAACAGTGCCTGTTCAGCGACCAGATTCTTCGGCTGCGGCCTCGGAATGACATATTTCGTACGGCGCCACTTATTCTGTTGATGACCACAACGGCCAGAGCACCTAGGCTCGCTCTACGTCGCGAACGCAATGCAAACCGGCATCGGGATGTTGGCGATGTCGCCTGTCGGCGAGAGCTCGCCCGTCGCCGGATCGATTTGGAACGTGACTATCGAATCCGAGTCCTGATTTTCAGCGAGCAGGAACTTGCCGTTGGGGCTGATGGCGAAGTTCCGGGGGTTTACGCCATGTGTGGGCTCGATGCCGACGCGAGTCAGGGCTCCCAACTCGCCGTCGATTTCGAAGATTGCGATGCTGTCGTGCCCTCGATTTGAGCCGTAGAGAAACCTGCCGTTCGGATGGATGTGCAGGTCCGCCGTGAAGCTTCGGCCTGAATACCCTTCCGGCAGCGTCGACACAGTCCGGAGCTCCAGCAATGTTCCGGCGCCCGCGTCGTGGCGGTATGCGGTGATCGTCGACGCGAGCTCGTTGATTACGTAGGCGTGGCCACCAGAGGGATGGAACGCGAAATGCCGGGGTCCGGCTCCGGGCTCAGCCCGAACGAACGGAACATCGTTGGGCACGAGCTTGCCGCTCGCCAGATCGGGCCGATATACTATCACTTTGTCCATGCCCAGATCGGGCGCGAACAGAAAACGGTTGTTGGCGTCCACGTTCACCGAGTGTGCGTGTGGGCCGTCCTGGCGGCGCTCGTTCACGCTTGATCCCTCGTGTTGCACGAAGTCCGACATCGGCTCCAGGCTTCCGTCCGGCCCGACCGGCAGCATGCAGACGCTGCCGCCCTGGTAGTTCGCAACGACAACGTAGCGGCCCGTCGCATCAACCGTGAGATGGCACGGTCCGGGGCCGCCGGTTGGCTGCCGATTCAGAAATGTCAGCGCGCCGGACCCGGGCGAGATCGCGTAGGCGTAGACGGCGCCGCTTGCTTCGCCTTCGAACTCGTCGATCTCGGAGACGGCGTAGAGTCGCTCACCTCGCGGATCGAGAGCCACGAACGACGGGTTGTCGATCCCTCCGATCACCGAGAGCTGCTCCACGGCGCCAGCGGCGTTGTCCATGCGGCTTACATAAATGCCTTCGCTGGTCGTACGAGTGTACGTGCCCACGTAGAAGATCGTGTGTTGGGCCATTGCGGTCATGCTGTGTTCCTTTCGTGTCCGATGCACCTTGAAGCTGCGGGCAATCTTGCGAGTGAGTAGGATGCGTCAATTGTATCTCCGAACAGTTGACGGGGTCATGCGCCGTTGGTACACTCCGACGCATTCCCCAAAAAGGACGCACGTGAAGCATGGACGACCACGTATCTCTCCACCACCTCAACCCGATTTCGTTCTTGGATCGCAGTGCCGCCGTGTACCCGGACAAACCGGCGGTGATCTACGGCGACCGGACGTACGACTACTCCGAGTTCGCCGGACGCGTGAATCGGCTGGCTGGCGCGCTCAAACAGGCCGGCATCGACGAAGGCGATCGGGTGGCGTTTCTGCTGCCCAACATCCCGCAGATGCTCGAGGCGCACTACGGTCCGATGAGTCTCGGCGCCGTGCTGGTCGCGATCAACATGCGGCTGTCCGGACGGGAGATCGCGTACATTCTGCAGCACTCCGGCGCCAAGGTACTGGTGTACGACTCCGAGTATGCCGAGACCGTTCACGGGTTCGTTGACGAGGTTCCGGAGGTGTCGACCTTCGTGCAGGTAGTCGACACGTTTCCGAAATCGGATTTGATTCCAGGGCCGGAGTACGAGGAGTTTCTCGATTCGTCACCAGCCGGAAATCATCGGACCGATCTCGGCTCCGAGCTCGATCCGATCGCGATTAACTACACTTCGGGCACGACCGGCAGGCCCAAGGGCGTCCAGTATTCTGCGCGCGGAGCCTACCTGAACGCCATCGGCGAGATCCTGGACACCGGGATCAACTGGCGCAGCAAGTACCTCTGGACGCTGCCGATGTTCCATTGCAACGGCTGGTGCCACACGTGGGGCGTCACAGCGGTCGGAGCCACGCACGTATGCCTGCGTCGCGTTGAGGCCACTGAGATCTTCCGCCTCTTCTCAAGTCACAACATCACGAACATGTGCTGCGCCCCCACGGTGCTCACGATGATGTACTCGTCGCCGGACGCCGAAAGCCAAGACCTGTCGGGTTTGACGATCTTGACGGCGGGAGCCCCGCCTGCTCCACAGGTGATCCGAACGGTGGAAGGCATGGGCGCGTACATTCACCACGCGTACGGCCTAACCGAGACCTACGGCCCGCACACGATATGCGCACCGCAGCCAAGCTGGGACGAGTTGTCCGTCGACGAACGAGCTCTCTTGAAATCACGCCAAGGCGTGCCGTTCGCGATTTTCGGCCCACACCTCAGGGTCGTTGACGAAAACATGCAGGACGTGCCCAAAGACAGCGAGTCTATGGGCGAGGTCGTCATGCGCGGCAACAACGTCATGCTTGGGTACTTCGCCGACGAGGAAGCGTCGTCAGAGGCGTTCAAAGGCGGGTGGTTCCACTCCGGCGATCTAGGCGTCTGGCACCCGGACGGCTACATCGAGCTCAGGGACCGCGCCAAGGACATCATCATCTCCGGAGGCGAGAACATCTCCACGATGGAAGTCGAGAAGGTCATCATGGAGCATCCGAGTGTGCTCGAGGTGTGTGTGGTGGGCGTTCCCGACGATCAATGGGGCGAGGTGGTCAAGGCGTTCATCACCACCCGTGACGGCGCTGAGATCGACGCTGAAGAGATCATCGAATTCTCCCGTGAGCGGATAGCACGATTCAAAGCGCCGAAGCACGTCGAGTTCGGCGAGCTGCCCAAGACGGCCACCGGCAAAATCCAGAAGTTCGTCCTCAGGGAACGCGAGTGGGCGGAGATGGACCGCCGGATCCAGGGCTCGACAAGGTAGAGTTGACAGCTCGCACCGGCATTAGGTCATCCGCCTAGCCTGTCGGCGGGGCATCGTCGCACGTTCACACGGGTCACGAAACGGCGTTCTCGCCTTTTGGAGACACGTAGACCGTTCCGCCTACGCTCTCCACACTTCACCGAATAGTCTGAGCCAGTTGCCTCCCAGGACTTTGACGACGTCTTCGTTTCGATAGCCGCGTCGGACGAGCTCGGCGGCGATGTTGGAGAAACGGTCCGGGGTCTCCATGCCCGTCGGGTGCAAGAACGGGTTCGGGTAGTCAACCGACGCATCTTGGTACTTTGTCCCCTGTTGCGCGAACAGCCAGTTGAAGAATGATGGCGGCTGGTCCTGCGTGTAGTCGGTGCCGATTACGACGTGGTCGATCCCCGCGCGTTCGACGAGGTCGTCGATGGCGTCAACGTAATCGGCCAATGTCGACTCGAAGCCGGCGCTCAGAAACGGCGGGAATGCGTTGGCGCCGATGACGCCGTTCTTTTCGACGAGCAGATTCAGCGCATCGTCGGTCTTGTTGCGAACGTGTCCGAAGAATGACCGGGCGTTGGCATGGGTGATCGCGACCGGCTTGTCGGAGAGGTCGATCGCGTCCAAGGTCGTGCGGTCACCGACGTGCGATAGGTCGATGACGATGCCAAGGCGATTCATCTCCCTGACCGCGTCTTGGCGGAAGTTGCTCAGGCCTTCGTCGGTGCGCTCGTAGCACCCATTGCCGAGCAGGTTGCGTTCGTTATAGGTGAGTTGGATGATGCGGACGCCGAACTTGTGAAACAGCGCCAGACGGTCGAGCTTGTTTTCGATAGGCGCGGCGTTCTGCCAACCGAGTATGACGCGCCGGTCCGGCCTTCGACTTTCGCACGACGAATGTCCTGGACGGTCCCGATTCGAAGCAGCCTGTCGCTCTGTTCGTCGAATCGGTACACCCAGTCGGTGATGTTATCCAGGGTCTCTCTGAAGCCGTCCCAGATGGCGACGGTCGCGTTGATGGCGGTCACGCTGCCGGTGTGCAGGCTGTCGTAGTCATTCGTGGACGCCCAATTGCTGACATTGAGCCCGTCGATCACAATGGCGTCGTCGTACAGCTCCGGCTTGGGTTGCTCGGTCGACATCTCTCACCATCCTCGTCGCAAAGCTCCTGCAGGTCGGGCATGGCGACATGTTACACGGTGAGGGGGCCAAGCCACTGCAAGGTTAACGGCGGAGGTTCGACCGAAAGGCATCGAAAGCTTGGGCACGACCCAGGCCGGTGCGTTCGAGTTAACGAGATGGACCGGGCAAACGAGAACCGCCGTCCGCGAAGTGTTGGCGCGGACGGCGGTTGATTGACGGGTTACGAACTTACGACGTGTTTAGTTCAGGTTCATCACCGTGTCGATGAGGTCGGGCATCGTGCGCTCGACCACGATGGAGCCGCCGGACTCAGCCCTGATCTCCATGTCGAATCTCGTGTGTCCGATTACAGGACACGAGTTCGACAAACCCGTTAGGTTGACGGTGAGCTCCATTTTTTCGCCGGCCTCCAGCAGATCGTCGCTGTCATTCTGGCCCACGAATGTCTTGGTCCAATACACGTCCCGAACCACCTGGTTCTTGTCCGTGTAGGTAACAATGAGCGTGTGGTTGCTGTCTGAGTCGGACAGGCCGTTGGCATCGGAATCGCCTGGCTCGCTGAGGTCGATTAGCTCGCCCTCCAAGACGTTTGCCCGGGTGATCAGGACTGAGGTTGCCTGGCCTTGCGCCACGATGTTGTCGAGGTTGACGGTCTGTGCGCCGTTGTCCGTCGTGATGTTGAAACCAACGCATTTGATGGCCGTCATGTCACTGTTGTCAGAGATGCCGAGGGTGACGCTCGTCCAAGTCCCGGCAACAAGGGCGGGAATGTCGATGTTCTCAAGCGACCTGCCGCAAGCCGCGGTGTTATCGAGAACGATCTCAAATTCGCCGGCCGTCGTCGAGGTTGCGGACTTGACCCACAGCGTGATCGAGTCGATGCTGCTCAGGTCCACGGTGGCGGACAGATCCGAGTACGCAGCCAATTGAGCGGCGTACGCAGCGTTGATAACAAGGTCCCCGCTGCCCGTTCCCTGCTTCTTGTCAGTGGTGTCTGCCGTCGAGGTCGGTGTGGACGTTGAACCAAATGCCACGGCAGTCCAAGCCGAGTCACCCGTGGACAACGTCTGGTTGGAAACGCTGTTGGATACGATCGAGCCCTTCAGCTCCATCGAGCTCCGGGCGCCCGCCCGCCTTGCATGGATGGTCTCTTTACCACGTTCAGCCGAGAAGATGCCCGTGGACCGAACCGTGAATGCGAAAACGGAAGCCACGACCACGAAGGCGATCAAGATGATCGCGGTTTCGAGTCCGGTGACGTCCCTCTCTTGCCTAGCTTGATTTAACAAATCTGATCGAAAAGCCATTTCAGTCTCCAGTGATAGTGCGTGGAATGCCGCGATGAGCGGCAAAAACGGCAATCGCTTGTCTTCCAGATTACAGTTGGAGTGTCGCCTGCGACATCGGGTAGCCACACAAACTCGATGTGCGCACCGTCAGCAAACGCTGGGAGGCTGCACCTGCGCGCCGGAACGGACATTGATCGCGTGTTGGATTGAGAACGGCGAAACTGGGTCGGCCTGATGGCGATAAACGAAATAAGTGGCGCCGAGCGAATGTTGTCATTCAGAGGCCGCAGCCGAAGAATCTGGTCGCTGAATAGG
>JASMDM010000064.1 GCA_030752795.1 SAR202 cluster bacterium
AAGCGCTTCAGACGCCTCAAGGCACCAGAAATGATGAGGGAGGTCTACAACGGAGCCCAGTATGTGGATGGACTGAGGTTCCACACCGACACGGAGGAGGCCGCCGCCTGACCACGTTTACACACCTATTGACGTGACCTCAACTACCGCTGGCGAGCCAGGCAAAGCCAAGGGAAGCTTGAGGACCGCCGCCATCCCAGGTCCGTCTTGGAATCGTCTGAGTCCTCAGGAGGAGTCTGTGGTCCTCGAGGTGGCCTTGGAGTACACCGATCTCAGCAGCAGACTGCTGGCCGCATGGATCACCGACAGCAAAGACTTTGCCGTCTCAGAGTCCACGGTGTACCGACTTCTCCGGCGTCGAGGATTGGTCAAAAGTCCTGAAATGAAGATGGCCGCTGGCAAGGAGTTCCACACCAAGACCAAACGGCCACACCAGATGTGGGCAACCGACGCCTCGTACTTCAGAGTCGCCGGATGGGGCTTCTACTACCTCGTCACGGTGATGGACGACTTCTCTCGGTTCATCCTGGCCTGGAGACTGCAACGTGACATGACTTCCGACTCGTTCATCGAGGTGGTCCAGGATGCAGTCGACCTCACAGGCATGACCGAGGTCCCCATGGAGGATCGAACGAGACTGCTCTCGGACAACGGCCCGGGCTACGTCTCTCGTTCTTTCCGAGACTATCTGCACTTGGTGGGCATCCGTCACATTCTGGCTTCGCCGTATCATCCTCAGACCAACGGCACGCTGGAGCGATATCACCAATCGATCAAACGGGATGTGAACCAGATCCCATACGATGCTCCCGCAAACCTGGATGCGGCCATCGCCGACTTCGTGAGCTACTACAACAATCGGCGATATCACAAGGCGTTGAGCAACGTGACCCCTTCCGACGTCTTGAACGGTCGGAAGGAACAGATCCTGGAGAGACGGAAGGAGGTTCAAGTCCGAACGATAAAGCGACGACGATTGTACAATCATCAACTCAGAGAGCTCGCGATATCAGCTCAAAGTCTCTATTAACAATCCGTCCCGTTTCTGCTGACAGCCAACACTCCCGCAATTGTAGAATCGCCATCGCCGTGAACTGCTCGGTCAGACCTACTATCTCGAACTTTGTCTGAGGGGTGTTGGGTATGCCCTGCTCGTAGTCGGCCATCCCGTAGCCTTTGCTGATAAGGACGTTGTCGCCTTGGGCTACGAGAACCGATCCGCTGAAGAAGCCGAGCTCGGCGTAGGCGCTTACGTATTCGTCAAGCTTGGCGGCGGCGTCACCGGGTATCGTTACCGGCTCGACCGCGGTTTCAGGCTCGGCGGTGGCGGTGGGAGTTGAGGGCCGCACTGTTGGCACAACCGGTGCGACAGATGAGGGCGCAACCGCGGTCGGGGCGAGGATTGCCATGGCTGTGGGTTGGGCCGTTGGAGCAGGTGAAGAACTCTGTTCGCCGGCACATGCCACAGCCAACAGTCCTATGATCCAAATGAACGCCGCAGGAGCACGGATTTCTTGGATTCGAACGCTCTCCGTGGTTGATTATTCGCCTGGAGGCCCACATTCATATTTGGGTGAGATGTGATCGAGACTCTCGTTGGAACACCGTGCTCCACACGGGCCAACTTGGTTGTGCCGTCTGCCTCGACGCGGTCCCCGAACCTGACCTTGACTCCCAAACGGGACAATCGGTGAAACATTCCACCTCCGAGCGTGGCCCGACATCGCGTCGTCCAGGGCAGAGGCAATGTCGCGGAACTTAGGCGACGGCCCACGAAGTCGGGGCGTATCGCGATACGACTGGGCGACGGTTTCGACTGCGACGGCGCAGCCAACTTCGCTGCTCATATGCCATAGAACGTCATCTCCGCAGGGTTTTCCTGGCCGCAACTTTGACAGAGCACAGCTCATACTCTTTTCACGCCTAGGGTGGCGCGAGTCTAACAATCGGATTCCCTTCAGTCAATCCGGGCGTCTCCGCGCAGACGCCGGTCTTTCCTGCGCCAAATTTAGCATCAGGCAGGCTTGACGTTAATATGTGAAAAATTTATCGAATTCACTGGCATCTCCCCCGTACGTCATTCGGCGTGCGCTTAAAGCTTTGTTGGGTTCACCGAAAAGTGAGATATCGAGAGGCATTCGGTAAATAGTACCGAAATTCACAATGTTTGGTTTGCCACACCTGATTTTGTTTGCTATATTGTGTGCTCACGGAGGGGTCGCATAGTGGCCTAGTGCGGGCGCCTGCTAAGCGCTTAGGGGGCGAAATCCCTCTCGCGGGTTCGAATCCCGCCCCCTCCGCCGGCTTGTTACATTAGCCAACCGAGACATCGTGAGTATGCAAAGTTATTACATCTGGACCGTCGGGTGTCAGATGAACAAGGCCGATTCAGACCGTCTCGAGAGCGCACTCGGGCAGATGGGGCTGAGCCCGATGGACGCCCCGAAAGACGCGGACATCGTCGTGCTCAATAGCTGCGTCGTTCGCGAGAGCGCCGAAGACCGCGTCGTCGGCATGCTCACCAGCCTGAAGCCCCTAAAGCAGGACGACCCGGACAAGGTCATCGCGCTGATGGGCTGCATGGTCGGCCCCCAAACCGAGCCGTTGGCGGCCCGTTATCCGTACATCGACCTGTTCATGCCGCCTCAGAAGTTCGGCCCGCTGATTGATCTGCTTGGTGAGCGCATGGGCATCGACCCTGAGGGGTGCATCGGCCCGCTTTCGGCCAGCGCGGACGTTGCCACGTATGTCCCGATCATCCACGGATGCGACAAGTTCTGCACGTTCTGCATCATCCCGTATCGCAGGAGTCGCGAGGTCAGCCGGCTGCTGGTCGAGATCGTCGAAGAAGTGCAGGGTTTGGCGCGCCGAGGCGTTCGCGAGGTTACGCTTCTGGGCCAGAACGTCGACTCCTACGGCCACGACCTCGACGGTCGCGTCGATCTGGGCGACATACTCGTCGCGGTCAACGATGTCGACGAGCTCGATCGCGTCCGGTTCCTGACGTCGCACCCCAACGACATGAGCGACCATATCATCGACGCGATCGCCAGACTGGACAAGGTCTGTGAGCACGTGAATCTGCCGTTCCAAGCCGGCGACAACACCGTCTTGAAGAACATGCGGCGCGGGTACACAAACGAACAATATCGAGAAATCATCGGCAAGATACGCGACCGCATTCCGGGCGTATCGTTTGCCACCGACTTAATCGTCGGATTCTGCGGCGAGACCGAAGAGCAATTCGAGCGTACGGCCGAGCTCGTGTGCGACATCCGCTTCGACAAAGTCCATTCGGCGGTGTACTCGACCAGACCCGGGACCATCGCTTCCCGCAACATGCAAGACGACGTCTCGCCTGAAGAGAAGCAGCGGCGATTCAGAGTGATTGAGCAGATCCAGGAACGAGTCGCCACCGAGATCAACGCCGAACTGGCCGGAACTCGCCAGGAAGTGCTCGTTGAAGGTCGTCGGAAGGGCCGGTGGTTCGGCCGCACTCGAAACGACAAGCTTGTCTTTTTCGACGACGACCGAGACCGGCGCAGCGATCTCGTGACCGTGAGCATCGGACAAACCGGACCGTGGTCGCTGCAGGGCACAGTCGTTGAACGCGAGCACACGACGGCCGCGTTGGCGTCCGCGGACTGATCGCGAGAAAGTTGAAAGCAAATTCGCTGACCCAGTTTCAGGGTTCCGATTGGGAGACCTACAAACCAGAGTCCTGGCTGCCAACGGCGGAGTAGGCGGCGGGCTCTGACAGGAGTCACGACTACATGGTTACGAAACTCAAAACGCCCACGATACCGATCACCGAGATCGAGCAGTCTGCATTCTGTCAGACGGACGAGAAACTCGTCTCGAAACCGCTGACGGAGGAGTTCGCTGCAGGCGTGCGCTGGCAAAAACTGCCGATTCAGTACATGCGCATGACGCCTGACGAGCTCGACGAACGGATCGCCGCGTCACGCGCGAGGCTCGGTGAGCGAGTCTTGTTGCTCGGACATCACTACCAGCGTGACGAGGTCATCAGGTTCGCCGACTTCCGAGGCGACTCGTTCAAGCTCTCTCAGTTCGCGGCTACTCAACAGAACGCGGAGCACATCCTGTTTTGCGGCGTTCACTTCATGGCCGAGACCGCCAGCATCCTGAGCGGCGCCCATCAGCGCGTGATCCTGCCAAACTTGACGGCCGGCTGCTCGATGGCGGACATGGCTTACATCGACGACGTCCTGAACTGCTGGGACGACCTGTCGAGTCTGTTCGGCGGAAGCGACGATCTTGTGCCGATCACATACATGAACTCGACGGCCGCAATTAAAGGGCATTGCGGGAGCAACGGCGGCATCGTGTGCACGTCGTCCAACGCGCCCGCGACGTTCGACTGGGCGTTCGAGCAGGGCAACCGGGTCCTGTTCTTGCCCGACCAACACCTGGGCCGCAACACCGGTCTGAAGATGGGCATCGGGCTCGACGAGATGGTCGTCTGGAACCCGTTCAAGAAACTCGGCGGCAACACCGAGGAAGAGATGGCGAAGGCGAAGCTGATCCTCTGGCAAGGCCACTGCTCGGTGCACACTCGTTTCACCGTCGACCAGATTGAGCAGGCGCGCGAGAAGCACCCCGACGTCAACGTCGTGGTTCATCCCGAGTGCACGATGGAGGCTGTCGAGGCAGCGGACATGAACGGCTCGACCGAGTACATCAAGAAGGTAATCGAGGAAGCGCCGGCCGGATCGAAATGGGCTGTCGGCACCGAGATCAGCCTCGTCAATCGGATAGCTGCCGAAAACCCGGACAAGACGGTGTTCTGCCTCGACCCGGTCGTCTGTCCCTGCTCGACAATGTATCGGATCCACCCGGCGTACCTGTCCTGGGTGCTGGATGGCCTCGAAGAAGGCGTGACCGTCAACGAGATCACGGTGCCTGACGACGTGGCCGAACACGCCCGAGTGGCCCTCGACAGAATGCTTGCCGTCGTCTAGCACGGACGCATAACCGAAATTACCCTGAAGCCCATCCTCGACCTCGTGTCCGACAGGATGGGCTTTGACTATCCCGAAGGTGAGTGACATGCAGATCACGGGCGACGTCGAAGCCATCATCGACCGAGCGCTGGCCGAGGACCTCGGGCTGGGCGACCCGACAACCGATATCCTGATCCCGCAAGATCTCGAGGGCGAGGCCTTTCTTGTGGCCAGAGAGAGCGGCGTGCTGGCCGGACTGGATGTCGGCCTGGCCGTGTTCAAGCGCGTCGATGCGTTGTTGGAGACTGACGCGTTTGCCAGCGACGGCGCGACGGTCGAGTCGGCCACCCGTCTCGCCACCGTTCGAGGCCGCGTGGCGTCAATCCTGAAAGCCGAACGAACCGTCGTAAACTTCATCCAGCACCTGAGCGGGATCGCCACCGAGACCCGAAGATACGTCGATGCGGCCGCTGGGCATCGTGCTCGAATCGTGGACACCCGCAAGACCACGCCGGGGCTCAGGCAGCTTGAAAAGCAGGCGGTCCGGGCGGGCGGCGGGGTCAATCATCGCCAGAACCTGGGCGACGGCATCCTCATCAAGGACAACCACATCGAGGCTGCGGCGGACCAAGGGATGAGCATTGGAGACGCGGTCAAGAAAGCCAAGCAGAACGCTTCGCATACCATCCGAGTGGAGGTGGAGGTCGAGAACCTTGGTCAGCTCCAGCAGGTTCTCGACGCGGGCGCCGAGATCGTCTTGCTCGACAACATGGACGTCGAGCTCATGACCCGAGCTGTCGAAATGTGCAGGGGCCGAGCCGTCACCGAAGCTTCTGGCGGCATTACGCTGGAGACGGTCAGGGACGTGGCTGCGACCGGCGTCGACATCATCTCGGTCGGAGCGCTGACCCACTCGGTGAAGGCGCTCGACGTGAGCCTGGACATGGTGCGCTGAAGCCCAGCCCTCCGCGGTCTAACCGCGTCGGGTGCGATGCCTGTCCGCTGAATCGAGCATGATCGTCACCGGACCGTCGTTCTCGATCGACACCTGCATGTGGGCCTGAAACCGGCCGGTCTCGACTTTGAGCCCAGACGCGCGATATCGCTCCAACACGTCATCGAACATCGCGGAAGCTTTCTCGGGCGGAGCCGCGTCGGTGAAGCTGGGTCGACGCCCTTTGCGTGTATCGGCGTACAGCGTGAATTGGCTGACGACGAGAAGTTCGGCGCCGACATCGAGGGCGGAGAGGTCGAACTTGCCTTCAGCATCGGGGAAAACGCGAAGGTTCAGCGTCTTCGTGACCAGGTAGTCCGAGTCGTCGTCCGTGTCTTCACCGGAGATGCCTAGTAGGACAACGAAGCCGGAGCCGATCCGCCCGACGACATCGCCGTCGATGGACACTGACGCTTCCGACACCCTCTGGAGCAGGGCGCGCAACCCGGGTCGGTCCTAGTCGCTCTTGGCTGGCGCCGTTTTCGACTCCGGTTTGGAATCGGATTCTGAGGACGAAGCTTCGCTGGAAGAAGAGGACGCGGTGTCTTTTGACTCGGATTTTTCGGACTTCTCAGATTTCTCGGAGCCTTCTTTGTCCGATCCGGCGCCGTTGTTGCCACGGCCTTTGCCGTACTCGTTGACGTACCAGCCGCTGCCCTTGAATATGACAGGCGGCGCATGGAACTGTCGCTTGGAGTTGCCGCCGCAATTTGGACAGTCGGCGACCGTTTCAGCGTCGAAGCCTTGCCTCAACTCGAACCGGTGAGAGCAATCGTCACAAACGTAGTCGTATCTTGGCAAACCGAATCCCTTCCTCTTGAACGCTAATTAGCAGCCATCGACGATGACTGCTGTCACCCGTCATAATTTAGCATCGGCCCGAAAACGTGTCAAATTCAGTCGTCGCCGGTGACGGCGGCACGCGGTTGATGTACACTCCGTACCCGAACAATCGTCGCATCGAAACCTGAAACCGGAGAGCCATATGGCACAACATCGTCATTTGATTGCAACAGCCAGCCTGGACAGGGACTGGGTGGAGCAGGATCTGTTTGCAGCGACCGACCGGTTGCGCTCGGAACAAGCCTCCGAACTGGTCATGCAGGGGAAGGCGCTTTACTGTCTGTTCTACGAACCCAGCTTCCTGACGCGGACTTCGTTCGAACGAGCGGCAGGGCTGCTCGGGGGTTCCGCGTATCACACCGAAGACGCTTCGCAGTTCTTTCCGGCGCACACTCCCGGTTACATCGACAACATCATCAACATACTCGCCAGCTTGAGGATCGACCTGGTCGTCCTGCGGTCGGGCGACCCTGGCGTCGTCGAGCAGGCGGAGGCCGCCGATACCGTCGCGGTTATCAATGGAGGCAGTTCCGACGACCATCCAACGCAGGCGCTGGCCGACCTTTACACGATCCAAGGCGAACTCGGCCAGGTGGACGGCGCCACGGTCGCGGTCGTCGGCAGGCTCGAGCATCGAAACGTGAATGCGTTGTTGAAAGGCTTGGCGCTGTTCGACGGAGTCCGCGTGATCCTGGTTCCGTTCAGCGGTCAGGTTTCAGAGTCGGTGATGGAGCACTGTTTCGAACGAGGACTGAATCTCGAGACCCGTCGCGACATCGAAGCTGTGGCCGAGGCCGATGTCATCTACCTGAACGGACCTCGAACCGCAGCCCATGCGCAACTGCTCCGGTCGCGAAACTCGGGAAACCTGCGAATCGACGAGCAGTTCATGTCCATGCTCAAACCGGGGTGTGCGATCATGGACCCGATGCAACGCAGCGGCGACTTTTCGATTGAGGTCCAAGACGACCGGCTAGCATTCTACCGACAAGCGGAGAACGCGCTCTACGTACGAATGGCAGTCATCCAGCACACGATCGGGTTGGCGTAGGTTCGGCGAGCGCCAACTTTCTCAGAATCACTTGTGGCGGTTGTGCCTCGTATCAAAGCGTGAAGATTGGGCTTGGCCCTGATGGCGATACTCAACACACCTGAAGTTGGAAAATATGTGTCATCGTTATGAAAGTGGCTGCACAGGGTCGGCCTGAAGGCCGAGCCCACTATCTAGCTGGTGCTCTGGCCCTTCAGGGCCAAGCCTAAGTTTTCATACTTTGGTACGGGGGTGGCGACCGCCACACGTCATTCAGAGGCCGCAGCCGAAGAATCTGGTCGTTGAACAGGCATTGTTGCCAGCAAGAATCCAGAGGCTTCTCCTTCCGGGAAGACTCAGCATCGCGGGCAGGGTTGATCACAAACTAATTGGTAGACGACAATCAGGCCGACCCGCACAGCCATTTTCAGACCAATAGAAGAATCCGGACTGGCCCAACGCGCGTCGAGGAAATACCACGGACCGTCCGCGATCGGCCTAACGCGTCACCGAGTGGCGCAATAGGCGGGCGAGGAATGGCGCGACTATCGGCCCGAACGACCTGATCACCGGCGTGAGATCGCCGTGCCGTACGGTCTTCGTGATGATGCCGCTGTGCCAGTCGAACGAAAAGTCTGGCGACAGAACGAGGTCCTGCAACATTCCATCGGACAGGAACAGGCTCATCAGCCGCTCGAGTTGCTCGTCGCTCATCGATTCGAACAGCATCCGGGCGTAGTAGCCGACTCTGAGCTCCTTGCCGATCCGTTGCTTCCATTGAGACTCGTAGCCCTTCAAATCGGATGCAGAGAATCGTTCGTTCTCAAGCGCCTCGACGGCGGCTCGTCCAGCCATCTGGCCGGAGATCAAGGCGTAGTAGATGCCTCCGCCGGTGGTTGGTTTCGCGAAGCCCGCGGCGTCGCCCGCGACCAGCACGCGGTCACCGTAGGTCTTCGAAACCGGTTTGAGCGGTATTCCCCAGCTCTTGGCGGCCGGATTCGGCTCGCTGATCTTGCCTTTGGCCGTCAGGAACTCTTGGAAATGTTGCAGGTGTCCGTTTAATTTGTGCCGGGACATGATCCCGACCAGCGCACGGGAACCGTCCAGGGGCACCAGCCACCCGAACGACTCGGGCGCAATGTGGTCGCCCGTGTAGACTTCCGTGCCGGCAAGCCCCTCGGCCCGGACATCGGTTTGGTTGCCGACCATGTGGTCGGTCTTCTTGCCGGCTCGGAGGCCAACCATCCGGAGCAACGGCGTCCCGAAACCGCTGGTGACGATTGCCATCTTGGCGTCGATCCGCGAAATCGGGCCTTCAGCGACGGTTTCGACTGATATCCCGGATCCGCTGCACTCGATTTTCGATACGCGGCGTCCCAGGATGTACTCGGCGCCTTCGCCGATCGCGGTGTCGGCCATCGATCTGATATACGCCGCTCGGTCGACAATCAACGCCGTCGTTCGATCGGCCACCACCGGATATTCTATTCCCGAAGGCGAAAAAATCGCGGCGGATCGGGCATGGCGATAGACGTGTTCGGGGCGGACGGGGAATCGCTCGTGGCATTCCATGCCGACGATGCCGGTGCACAACTTTTCGCCTAGGTTCTCGCGCCAGTCGACGACCGCGACGTCCCACCCTTTTGACGCCAGCTCCGACGCGGCAATGTTGCCGGCCGGGCCCGCTCCGATGACAATTGCGTCGCGCAAGAACATGCTCCTCAACTAGTGAGCTCGCGGGCGAGGTCCTGTCGCTGAACAACGGCGAGTCAAGACCGCCGGCGCCCGCCGGTTGGCGAACCCAGGGCATCCTAACCCTATGACTAGGCGTGACGCAAGTCAATGCTGCCCAACGATTCCGGTGATGCGTCATCTTGCGAAACGGGTCACACGTCGCATGATGAAGTTTTTGACGACGCCTGCCGACGGGCGGGATCGCTGAGTGGCGATCAATGACGCGGAACAGAGGAAATTCGAAGTGGATGGTTCGATGGGGGTGCCGCGATGACCGCCAAGGGCGTCATTTGACTCGTGCGTAGATCTCGTCGGTCTTCGCGGCCATGACGAAGTCGTTGCGATGGAGTCCGCCGATCGCGTACGTCCACCACTCGACTTCGACCATGCCCCACTGGACAGTCAGCTTGGGATGATGGCCCTCGCTGCCGGCAACCTCGCCGATGGCGTTGGCGAAATCTAGGACACTCGAGAAGTCGCCGAACTCGAACCTGCGTGCAAGCCAGTGCGGTTCGCTGGTCACGATAATCTCCCAGGCTGGGATGTGCGGCGACAACTCGCGGACCTGAGATTCGGAGACGCGGGGCGAATCGCTTCGACAAGCGACACATCTCTCTTTGGCGATTGATTCCATGCCGTCTCCGTTTCCCACATTCGAGCGACGTGATCGTAGGGGACGCTCAACGCAAAATCGCGCCCCTCGATGCCAGATATCGATCGAAGGGGCGCGATTTATTCCAGTTACGGTGTTTAGAAGGTGTTGCTAACCTCGTCCGGCCCGAGCCGCCTGGATTACGAACTTCGAAGCCCTGAACAGCCCGTCGACGTCTTCCGCGTCGCGAGGGAAGTTGACCGCCCTCACGATGAAGCCCAACCCCATTACACGGTCGGCCGCGATCTTCACCGATAGGTGGATCGCCTCCTCCAGAGGAGTCTCCGGAAGAATGGCCGACAACTGGTCGGGATCGGTTTGACCGATGATGTCACCCGGCCGAGTGTGTCGCTCCACTGTTGTGAAAAGAGCTTGAAGTCGCTCGTTCCAGTGATTGATAGCGCCGCCGACCACCGCCTGCTCGAAGCCGTCGATTTCGGCGACCAGGAGGCTGCACACGTGGTTGCGAAGGCGGGACCGAGCGATCTCCTTTTCCAACAGTTGGCTGAAAACGATGAAATTGTACGGCTCGGCGATGCTGTCGGGCAGCGCCTGTGCGTACCCCTCGACCTGCCTCCGCGTGTCGGCAACGAACTCGCGTTGCGCAAGAACCTTGGCGACCGTGATCTTGATCAGGTCGATGTTGAACGGTTTCGTGATGTAATCACTCGCGCCGAGACTGACCAGCGTGACCGCCGTGGCGACCGACGGGAAACCAGTGATGATTATCACCGGGCGCTCCGGGTCGAACTCCCTGGATGCAAGCAGCACGTCGAGACCGTTGGCCTTGGGCATCACCATGTCCGTAATGACCAGGTCGAAGTGCTGACTGTTGGCTGTCAGCCCAAATGGGACAGATTGTTAATAGAGACTTTGAGCTGATATCGCGAGCTCTCTGAGTTGATGATTGTACAATCGTCGTCGCTGTATCGTTCGAATCTGAACCTCCTTGCGTTTCTCCAGGATCTG
>JASMDM010000065.1 GCA_030752795.1 SAR202 cluster bacterium
CCTGGTGACGACCCCGTGCAGATTGCCGGCTCGCCCCACCTGGAACGCCTGGAGCCCTACGGCGACGTCCAGATCCATCGAGATCGGCCCGAGTCCCCGGATGAAAAGGTCTCCCGGGCGATGGAGGCCGAGGTCCTGATCAATACGCGCGGGATCGTGACCTGGGGCGAGGCGGAGTTCGCCAGGCTGGACAAGCTGAAGATGATCGCGACCTGCTCGATCGGCACCGATATGCTGGATCTGGAAGCGGCGTCGCGTCGCGGAATCGTGGTCAGCAACCAGCCCGGGCGCACTGCTCCGACCGTCGCGGAGCACATGTTCGGCCTCATGTTCGCGGTCGCGAAACGGGCCGCCTATCAGACCGCCGAGCTCAAGCAAGTCCGATGGGGCAGGGTGATCAACATCCACCTACAGGGCAAGACCGTTGGGGTCGTCGGCACAGGCAACGTTGGCGCCGAGTTTGCACGGCTCGCGAACGCCATCAGGATGAAAGTGCTCGCCTGGACGTTCCATCCGTCGGATGAGCGAGGTCAACGTCTCGGAGTGGAGTACGTCGAACTGGACGAGTTGTTGACCCGATCGGATGTGGTTAGCTTACACGTCGCCTCCAGCGACCAGACGAGGGGCATGATCGGCGAGAGAGAGCTCACGCTGATGAAGCCGGAAGCGATTCTGGTGAACGGCGCCCGAGGCGATGTCGTGGACACGAACGCGCTGGCTACGTTGCTGAACTCCGGCCACCTCGCCGGCGCGGCCGTCGACGTCTTCGATGAAGAACCCATCACGCCGGACAACCCGCTGCTTACGTGCGAACAGGTCGTGCTGACCCCGCACATGGCCGACATGACGCCCGAAGGCATCGAAGCACTCAACGAAGGCGCCGTCGACAACGTGCTCGCGTATCTAGCCGGGAACCCGCAAAACGTGGTGGCTTCGTCGTAAAGTCGAAACCTGATCTGTGACGTTCTGTCTGCACCGCGAAAGTGCGCGTGTGAAATCCTTCGACGGGCTCAGGACGAACGGGATGGCGGAATATTGCTCCTGAACGGCAATTTGCATTATAGCGGCGCCCGCCATTGACAAAACGTTCGTGGTGAGCCTGTCGAACCACAGGCTCCCGAACAATCCTGAACGCGGGCACGATCGCCGGACCACCCCTCCCGAGTACCGAAACACACCTTGCCAGGAGCCAAATCGATGACTTCGTACAATTACGAAACATTTCCGTTGGATATGACCGAGAACGACTTCACGGCGTTCCCTGAAGTGCTCAAAGCGGGCACGAAAGCCCCGGACTCCGTGCTTATTGACGCCGCAACTGGCAGCGAGGCGCGGTTGTCTGATTATTGGGCGCAAGGCCCGGTGATGATCGAGTTCGGGTCCATCACTTGACCGGATTGCGGGTTGGCGGCGCCAGCCCTGGAGCCGATGGCCGAGGAATTCAAAGAGCACGGCATCAGCTTTGTTTTCGTCTACACCCGTGAGGCGCATCCATGCGACGAACGGCCCGCTCATGCTTCGATCGATCAGAAGATCGCTAATGCCAAAGACATGGTAGATCGGTGGGAAATCAAGAGACCGATGCTCGTTGACGATCTGGACGGCACGACTCACCGGGCTTTCGGCACGCTGCCCAACATGACGTACATCTTGAGCGCCAGCGGAACCGTTCTCTATCGGGCAAGCTGGACCGACGAGCGCACGATCAAGATGGCGCTCGATCAGATCCTAATCGAGCGCGGTCTCAGGCGCGAGCGGACCCGAGTGTCGCCGTACTACGTCGAGTGGCTGCCCGGACGTACCAACGAGCGTCAGGTGTTTATGCAAGGCCTCGCCAACAACGCCGGTCCCCGTGCCGTCGAAGAGTTCATCGGTGCGATCGCGCACACCGCCGGGGACGCCAGCCGCCGGGCCAGCTCGGCAGTGGTGGGCTGAGCTTCAGGCATTTGTTAAGGCAACGGAGAGAACAGCCCGATGACCGAAGAATTCATGGCCGTGAATCGCACGCATTGGGACGAGCTCGTACCGATCCACGCCCGGTCCGATTTCTACGACGTCGAACGATTCAAAACAGGCGGCACAAGCTTGAAGTCGGTCGAGTTGGAGCAACTTGGGGACGTCAGCGGAAAGTCGCTTTTGCATCTCCAGTGCCACTTCGGGATGGACACGCTGTCCTGGGCGAGGCTCGGCGCTCGAGTTACGGGCATGGACTTCTCATCCAAGGCAATCACGCAGGCAACCAATGTCGCAAATGAGCTCGGCATCGACGCCAGATTCATCGAGTCGAACATCTACGATCTGCCAGCGGTCCTCGACGAGGAATTCGACATCGTCTTCACCTCGTACGGCGTCCTGGTCCATCTGCCGGACATGGCTGGTTGGGCGAAGGTCGTGGCGCGGTTCGTGAAGCCGGGCGGCGCATTTCACATCGTGGAATTCCACCCGTTTTCGCAAACGTTTGACGACACAAAAGGTCTGACAGAGTTGAGACTGGCGTACCCCTATTTCGACCGGGATGCGCCGATGAGATTCGAACCCGACGACGAAGGTTCGTACGCAGACCGCAGCGCGACCGTGAGCACTCCGACTTACGAGTGGAATCACAGCCTGTCGATGATAATCAGTTCATTGGTTGATGCCGGGCTGCGAATCGAACGAATCCGCGAATTCGACCTTACGGTTCATCAACAGTTCCCGTTCATGGAGCAATCCCCTGACGGCTACTGGCGCCTGCCAGCCGGATATCCGGAGATCCCGCTCCTGTTTTCGTTGGTGGCCACAAAACCAGCCTGATATTGCTGTGAAAATGCCTACACAGGGACTGCCTGAAGACTGGAACCACCATCGAATTGGTATTCTGGCCCTTTTGGCGATAAACAAAATAAGTGGCGCGGAACGAAATTTGTCATTCTGATCCTTCCGCGCGCGGAAGGACGAAGAATCTAGTCGCTGAACATGGCTAGTTGCCTGAGCTGCCCCAAACGTTCCTTTTCGCCGAGCCACCCAGCATGGTAAGAAACGTTGAGATCAAAGTATTGGGTCAATGAACGTAACGGCTCACGCGACTCTTGAGTGTGGGCGGCCCTTCGACAGGCTCTGAGCCTGCCCTGAGATTTCCGAAGGGGCGAACGGATGGGTGCGTGGCTCACCATGGACGGACGCCTAGCATTGCGAGGAGCGTTGAGCACTACTTAATTAGTTGATGACCCTTAGGCCGAGTCCACCATCGAGTTGGTGCTCTGGCCCTTCAGGGCCCAGCCTAGTTTTCATACTTTGATACAGGGGCGGCAACCGCCATGAATGATTCGGAGGACCGATGGAGAAGATCAGGAGACCGCACACAGATATCGCTCCGGCGGGTCCGACCTATACCAGGGCCGTTCGGGCAGGAGACGTTTTGTACATTTCAGGTTGCACCGCTCGCGGCACACCAGCCGAGGGCGGGAGCGCCATAGAACAGCTCAAGGCAACCCTCGACCGGGTGGTTCGCCTCGTCGAAGCCGAAGGCGGTGAGCCGCGCGACATAGTAAAGTGCACCACTTTCGTGACCCACATCAGTGACTGGTATCCGATAACCGACGAGCAGATAGCCGTTTACGACAGCTACTTCCACGGCGAGAACCCGGCCAACTCGCTCGTCGAGATCAACGCATTGGTGCTCCCCGGATTGAACATCGAGATCGAAGCCGTCGCAGTGCTGAGCTAAGCAACGCAAAGGATCAGACGCCATGAGCAATCCACGAGCACAGTATTCTTCGCCAATGAGCCGGCCTGTCTTGACACTTCCTCACAACGCCAGGCTCGTCGTTTGGTTTGTTCTGAACGTCGAGGAGTGGGTGTTCGGCTCGACGGTAGCGCGGTCGGTGCTCCCTGCGCCGCAAGGGGTGAGCATAATACCCGACGTGCCAAACTACAGCTGGCACGACTACGGCATGAGGGTCGGGTTCTGGCGGATCAAAGAGGTTCTCGACCGACGAGGCGTCACGGCGACAATCAGCCTGAACGCCTCGGTCTGCGAATCGTACCCCGAAGTCGCACAGGCCATGGTCGACGCGAATTGGGAGATCATGGGGCACGGCTTCGTGCAGCGTCCGTTGCCGTTGGAGAACGACGAGCGAACGGTCATTCGCAGGACCAACTCGATGATCGCGAGCTTCACCGGTCGGTCTCCGAGAGGTTGGATGGGGCCGGGCCTCGCGGAGACGTACGATACGCCGGACATTTTGATGGAAGAGGGGATCGAGTACGTCTGCGACTGGGTGAACGACGACCAGCCCTACGTGATGAACACGAAATATGGCAGGTTGGTGTCGCTGCCGTACACGGTCGAGATGAACGACATACCGATGTACATGGTGCAGCACCATCGGTCGCCGGAAATCTACGAAAGAGGCCGAGACCAGTTCGACACACTGTACCGGGAAGCAGAAACTTCCGCCCGTGTCATGTGCATCGCCGTGCATCCGTACATCTCAGGCGCGCCCCATCGAATCAAGTACCTCGACATGTTGCTGGAATACATCGCCTCTCACGAAGGCGTACTGATGTGGACCGGCGGCCAAATCCTAGACTGGTTCAACACCGCGTCTGCCTCCGCGTAGGTGTGGTCAGGATTGGCAGGGTCCATGCCGCAGATGCTGTAGAGCAGCTCGCGAATGGTCATCGGAATTCGAGTGTTCGTCAGTCCCAGCTCGTCGAGAGTGGCATGCAGAAAATCTTTACCGACGAGGCCGTACACGAGGTCTGTGGCCGTGTTGTCGCTGACGATAATCATCAGCGTCGCCAGATCGTGAACAGTGGGATTCAAACCCGCGGCAAGCTCCTTCAGCACGCTGGACCCGGGCACCCTGTCAGCGTCGGTCAGCTCGACTCGTTGATTTGGGTCGATGCGCCCCGCGTCGACTAACTTGTTTAGCGCGACGAGCAACGGAACTTTGAACGTGCTGGCCAGGAAGAAGACCTCGTCGGCACGCAATCCAAGCTCTCGTCCGGTTTCGAGATGTTTTGCGGCGTACCCGACACGAGCTTGGACGGCGGATACGGCGGATTCGATGGAAGTCACGGGCAACCCTCGGTGGTGTGGATGTCCAAAGTATAGCATCGGCCTGAGCCAGCATTGACGGGCTGCCGCTATGGGCTCTTCAGGGTGTACAAATCGAAACGCCCTTGTATGATGTTGCGAGCACCGTTGGGGCACTCGCCCAGAGGAGATTTTTCGCGATGAGAACCGGACCGATCTCGGCCGCAGACCTGCAGTCCGCACTTCCGGACACCACCTCGACTGTACAACTAAAAGGGCCTGATGGCGCGATTACAATCGTGCGCGACGGCCACGGGATACCGCACGTCCGCGCAACGTCCACCCACGACGCCTACTTCGGGCAGGGCTTCGCGACGGCACAAGACCGGCTGTGGCACATGGACTACGACCGTCGCAAGGCGTACGGTCGGTGGTCGGAATTCGTCGGCGAATCGGGCGTCGAGCAAGACAAGACGATGCGTCGCTTCCGTCTAGGCGCCTCGGTCGAGGTCGACTGGCCCGAGCTCAGCGCCGAGACCCGCGCCATGTTCGAGGCTTACGCTGGCGGCGTGAACGCGTTCATCGATTCAACCGAGTCGTTGCCGATCGAGTACACCATGACCGGCACGACGCCCGGGCAATGGCGGGCCAAGGATTGCCTGGCCGTGTTTAAGATTCGGCACATCATGATGGGTGTGTTCGAAGGCAAGTACTGGCGAGCCAAACTGGCCAGCACGCTCGGCGCCGAGAAAGCAGCCGAGTTGCTGAAGGGCTATCAGCCGGGCCACCTGGTGATCGTACCGCCCGGATCCGAATTTGACGGACCCACCCTCGACGGTCTCGATGAATTGAACAAAGGCCTGGAGCACGTCGATTGGCTTCGCGATGACGATTCGGGCAGCAATAACTGGGCGCTCTCGGGCGACCGAACGCGCTCTGGAAAGCCGCTGATCGCGGGCGACCCTCATCGCGGCCTGGACACCCCGAATGTCTACTACCAGAACCGCATTGCCGGACCGGAGTTCGACGTAATCGGCCTGTCATTCCCAGGCTGCCCCGGATTTCCGCACTTCGGTCACAACGCCGATGTCGCGTGGTGCGTCACCCATGCCGGCGCCGATTATCAGGACCTTTTCGTGGAGAAACTGCGCGTCGAAAATGGATCGCTCGAGTACGAATTCAAGGGAGAATGGAAGCCTGCGGAAGTGAGCTCGGAGACCATCGAAGTGCGGGGCGGCGACGCTGTCGAAATCGAAGTCGCCGCGACCCATCACGGCCCTATAATCGGACGAAGCGAAGACGCCGAGAAGGGCATCGCGTTACGGTACACGGCGACGGCAGGGCCGAACCTCGGCTTCGAAGCCCTCCGCAAGATGCTTTACGCATCGTCGGCCGACGAACTCGACGAATCTATGCGCACGTGGGTCGATCCGTGCAACAACTTTGTGTTCGCGGATGTGGCTGGCAAGATCGAGTACCTCAACAGAGGCGCCGTGCCGATTCGCTCGATGGCCAACGCCTGGCTCCCGGTTCCGGGGTGGACCGGCGAACACGAGTGGGAGGGCGTGATCCCCTTCGAGGAGCTTGCCCGGTCGATCGACCCCGAAAACGGCTTCATCGTTACCGCCAACAACCGCATCGTCAGCGGCGACTACCCGTACTACATCGCGCTCGACTTTGCACCGGAGCACCGAGCGCGCCGAATCTACGAACGGCTCAAGGACCTAAAGGGCGCGACCGTCGAAAACATGGCGTCGATCCATTCCGAGGTCGTATCGATTCCGGGTCAGGTGTACACGAAACTCATCGCCAACACGCTGCCGCTCGACGCGGTCGCCGCCGCGGCTCGTAATCGCATCGTCGCCTGGAACGGCGGCATGGATCGCGACGCTGTTGCGCCGACGATCTACAGCGCGTTCAGGCAGCGGCTGCACCAAGAAGTCATCGGAGGACTTCTCGGCCCGTTGGCCGACGAAGCGCTGTCCGCGGCGGGCAGGGGAGCGCCCGGTCACATGCGGCAACTGATGTCGCTGATGGCAGCGCACGCGGAATCCGGCGACACTTCACTGCTGCCTGCCGGTTCAGACTGGGATTCGCTGGTGTCGAGAGCGCTTGCGGCCGGAGTCAACGATCTCCGGCAGCTTCTCGGGGACGACATGGACACGTGGACGTGGGGTCGCGTTCATCGCACGAAGCCCACGCATCCGCTGTCGGCCGCGTTCCCGGATGCCGCCGGCGATCTGGACCCGCCGTCCGTGCCGATGGGCGGCGACGGCGACACCCCGCAGGCGGGCAGCTACTCGTTCGCGACCCTGTACACGATGCAAGGCATGTCCGTGGCCAGATACATCTGGGACATCGACGACTGGGACAACTCTCGATGGATCGTGCCGTTGGGCTCGTCCGGCCATCCTGGCAGTCCGCACTATGCCGACCAGACGCCCATCTGGGCCGAGGTCGACCTGGTTCCGGCGACGTATTCGTGGGATAAGGTCGAGGCCGGCGCCGAGTCTACTCAGACATTGCTGCCAGACGCGCCTACCGAATCAACGGAGTCCGTTGCCGCAACTCAGCCGGTGGCCAGAGTCCAGCCGACGGCGGCGACCGAGACGTCCGGGTACGAGGGATCGCAGCAACAGTACGGAGTCGTTATAGATTGCGACGTGATGCTCACGATGCGCGACGGCGTGAACCTCGCCGCCGACATCTATTTCCCGGCCGCCGGCGATGACGTTGCAGACGGCCAATTCCCCGTCATCCTCGAGCGGACTCCTTACAACAAAGCGACCGCGGCGCAGACGACCAAGGCAAAGTACTTCGCGCGCCGAGGATACGTGTGCGTCATTCAGGACGTAAGAGGCCGCTTCGAATCGGAAGGCCTGTGGTACCCGTTTTCGAAGGAAGCGCCGGATGGGTACGACACCGTCGAGTGGCTTGGCACGCAGTCCTGGAGCACCGGCAAAATCGGCACCATGGGCGACTCCTACTCCGGCAGCGACCAGTCAGCGCTGGCGACATTGAACCCGCCACACCTGAGCACGATGTTGGTTGCGGTCGGGGCGTCGAACTACTACGACAGCTCGATGCGGCAGAACGGCGCGCTCGAACAACGATTCTTGATCTACTGCTTCAGAATGGGCGTGACGAGCAAAGAGGCTGCCGAGGATCCGTCGCTCAAGGCCGCGATCACCCGCATATTCGAAGGCGGAATGCCGGAGATTGTCGAACAGTTCCCGATACTCGAAGGCACGTCCATCTTGAGTCGATTGCCGACGCATGAACAATGGGCCATCGAGCTCCAGACCAAGGGCGACTACGACGACTACTGGAAGCAACGCGGATACGCCCCGGTCGAGTACTACGACGAGCACGCGGACGTGCCGACGCTGTACCTGGGCGGATGGTACGACTCGTACGCCCGCAACACCACGCAGAGCTACTCGATGCTTAGCAAGATGAAGAGCTCGCCGCAGCACCTGTTGATGGGACCGTGGACGCACGGCCAATATGAAGTCACCTTCGCGGGAGACATCGACTTCGGACTAGATGCCCACATCGACTACAAAGACCTGAAACTGGCCTGGTTCGACCGCCATCTGAAAGGCATGCACACGGCAGTGGATGACTGGAGCCCGGTTCGCATTTTCACGATGGGCGGGGGCCCAGGCGAGACCAACAACGAAGACCGGCTCGAGCACGGCGGATATTGGCGCGACGAGCCCGATTGGCCGTTGCCCGGAACGCAACCGACGCCGTACTATCTGCATGGCGACGGAACGCTGTCGACCGAGACCCCAGCATCCGACGAGGCGCCGGAAACCTCCTACGTATTCGACCCGTCGTACCCTGTGCCGACCGTCGGCGGCGGAATCTCCGCCGCCAACCCGATCATGGAACCGGGCGCCTACGACCAACGCGGCGACCCCGATCGGTTCTTCGGCAGCGAAGATACGATGCCATTGGCGTCGAGGTCCGACGTACTGACGTTCCGCACGCCCGAGCTTGATGCCGACGTCGAGGTCACCGGACCGATCGAAGCGCATCTGTGGGCGTCATCATCCGCGCTCGACACCGACTTCACGGCGAAGCTCGTCGACGTGTACCCGCCGTCGGCCGAGTTCCCGGAAGGTCTCGCCATCAACATCACTGACTCGATCATCCGAGCCCGCTACCGCAACGGGTACGAGCACGGCGAGATGATGACGCCTGGCGAGGCGTACGAGTTAGTGTTCCAGCTCTACCCGACGTCGAACGTCTTCTCGGCTGGCCACCGCATCAGAGTCGACATATCCAGCAGCAACTGGCCCCGATTTGACGTCAACCACAACACCGGCGCGCCTCTGGGCACGGACCGCACCTACGAAACCGCCCGCCAAACCATCCACCACAGTCCAGACTGCCCGTCGCACGTGGTGTTGTCGATACAACCGGCGCAGTTGGTACTCACATTCGCAGAAGCAGCAACGAATCCAATTCGACTGAATCGAGGAATCACGTGCCGATCACAAACCCAATAAGAAGAAAATACAAACCTGTATTCGGTTCGTCTACAGATGAATGGGTGTTGCAAATACCAAAACACGAGATGCGTACAAAGGACGATGCCCATTTTGAGATACGACTGCCGTTTTACTTAACCCGCACCTATCTCGGTCCAGGTGGAGCGATTCTTCGCCCGAAACAGAAACGCTATCGTGAATGGCTACTATCCTCACAGGGAGGCAAGTGCAAAATTTGCGGTGGTGACGCCGATGAGTCGTTGGGGCGCTGGATCCTAGACCATCAACCTCCGATGAACCAAACTGGCTCAAGGTATATTGATTGTGAGCGGACGACCGAAAACAGGGTAATTCATCAAAGGTGTGACGACGCCCAAACGTCGAAGGAGTGACGAGACAGGTCGCCTGCGCGGCTGCTCCTGTTTCTGAGTCGAGATCGCGCCATTATTGGGCCAGCCCAGCGCCGATCCGTGGTGGTTGGCAGGTCAGATGATGCCACGCTTGGCGATCGTAGCCCCGACGAAGCGAACGAATGCCAAGTCTGGTGCTGGCGGTCGTCGCTATATGCGTAGTCGAGAAAGTCACGTGCGTCAGGCCGCGAGATTCTTCGCCTGTGGGCTTGAAATGGCGAGATTGGGCTCCCGCAGCGTAGTCGGATCTTGACATTCACGCCGTCTTTATTCCCCGATGTACAACTCAAGATTGCCTGACCGGGACGAGTCGGGATGCAAGGGCGAAGCCCTGCCGGGGAACCGGGGTGTCCCCGGAAAACTTTCGCGGGCGGGCGGGCGGGATAGAACAATTTCGGCACAAGCCCACCCAAATGTCCGGTCATTCGCCCGTAGCCGGCGTTTCCGAACGCACTTGCAGTCCTCGTGAGCGTTGCCTGATCCACGACTCCGCGTTGAGAGAGTCCCAAGTTTGCGTGCCGTCGATCAGATCGGCCCGCCGCGGCTTTCGGAGACTAGAGAAATCAACGGGCGCCCACGTCAACCTCTATCCGACGTATTTTGGAAACGGCGGTGGCCGTTGGCGCTTCGAAATGCAACGCCAACGCCTCCGCCAAATTCGTGAGGGCTTCGTCTTCCGTCGCCCCTTGGTTCGCGATGTCAACTTCAAGGCATTGGGCGACATGCCATTCGCCTTCGTGCGACACGGTTGCCGTGAAACCGCGCTTCATTTGTCGTACCTACCATCTCGCATTGATCTCGAACCATCGTACTGAGAGCTGAGCGCCGCAACCTCAGATTATCACCCCTCACCGCCCGTGCCGCAGCGCACGTCCTGGCGTGGCGCCGGTGTGCTGTCCGCCGTCGATCACTGGCGTGCCGTTGACGATCACGTAGTCGATGCCGATTGGGAACTGCTTCGGTTCGGTGCGCGTTGCCGGAGTGCTGACCGAGTTCGGATTGAAGACCGTGATGTCCGCCTTCATGCCGTCGCGAAGGATGCCGCGATCGCCCAAGCCCAATCGCTGAGCCGGAAACGACGTCATCTTGCGGATCGCATTGGACAGCGACATCTGCCGCTCCTCGCGGACGTACTCGGCCAGGATGATCGGGAAGCAGCCATAGGTGCGCGGACTCGGGAAGTCGCCCAACAGCACAGCGTCGGAGCCGACCATCGACAGTGGATGCGTCACGAACGCCGGCAATGTTCGGGAGTTCAAACCCTCGGCGACGTAGCAGACCTGCATGTCCTCGGACAGCAGCAGATCGCACAAGGCGTCGACCGGATGGCTGTCCATCATGTCCGCGATCTCGGCAATCGACCTGCCTTCATATTGATGGTTCACCGGTTGTTTGAAGTAGGTGAGCCACATATCGTGCCACGACGGCGCGCGCGGCACGACCTCGCTGCGCAGGCGTTCGCGAGCTTCTGCGGAGGCCAAAACCTCCCGCAGCTTCCCGGGCCCGCCTTCGTGCGTCCAGTCCGGGAACACGATCAGGATTCGGGTGCTGCCCAGCGAGTACGGATAGCTGTCGAACGTCACATCGTGGCCCTGTTCGGCGAAGTTCTCCACCAACCCGAGCAACCTTGAACCGCCGCCCGTGCTAGGTGAACGCTGGTAGAAGTGCGTGACGTGGACCGGGACACCGGACCGGTCGCCGATCTCAAGGGCTTCTTTGAACGGGTCCAGAAACATGTCTCCCAGCCGATACCGGACGTGCGTGTGGTAAATGCCGCCCAGGTCGGCGACCTGTTGGGAGAGCTCGACCAGCTCGTCCGTGTCCGCGTAGCTGCCGGGCGGGTAGTCGAGGCCGGTCGACATCCCCACGGCGCCCTCTTGCATCGCCTCTCGGATGATCGCTTTCATGTTGGCGATGTCTGACGCCGTCGCGGGAGTCGGGTCCCAGCCGATCGCATCGATGCGCACCGGCGAATTCCCGAGTATATAGGCGATGTTCACGGCCGATTTCCGGTTGAACATGTTCAGGTACTGCTCGACAGTCGACCAATTCCCCGGCAAAGGCGGGTTGCCGTCGAGTCCGGAGTTCAGTTCGACGAACCGCAGGAAGTCGTCGTGAGACCGGAACGGAGCGTACGAGTTGCCGTCGACGCCGATGAGTTCGGTCGTGATCCCTTGGCGGACCTTCGGCTCGTGCCGTGGCTCGGCGAGCAGCACGAGACCCGAGTGCGCGTGCATGTCGATAAAGCCAGGACTCACGATCAGCCCCACGGCGTCGATTCGTCGCGTCGCCTCGACTTCGGAGGACGAGCCTCGAATTATCCGAACGACGTCTCCGTCGATGCCCACGGCACCGTAGTAGCCGGGATTTCCGGTTCCGTCGATGATTTGCCCGTTTTCGATCAGTACGTCAAGCATGTTGTGCTCCCTGGCGCTAGCGGCGCGCCTCAGATTGTACACCTGATCGTTAAGCGGCTAGGATGCCGAGGCGCCGATCTCGAATCTTCGAGACTGTGCACTTGGTGGCAGTCTCAAATCCGCAGTTGCTATAATCAAATTCAGTGGATTCGGCGAACCGCTCTGGCGTTGGCCGGACCGAATCTCTCATCGATGTTTCACCTCAATCCGATCTGGTGACCTAACCTGTGCGGGGCCTTGTCGTTTCATAGGCGTGGAACCGCTTCGGGCTCGGAAGCCGTATTTAAGGAATTGCATATGCTTGAGATGCGCGAGTCAATCGCACAAATACGCGACAGGATATCTGACACGATGGTGCGGCTTTGACTTCGATGCCAAAGACAAGCAAATTCTGGCTCTTGAGCGCGAGGCGGTGGAGCCCTCTTTCTGGGAGGACAACAAGCTAGCGCAGCGCAAGATGAAAGATCTTGCGGCTTTGAAGGCCGAAATCGAGGATTGGCGGGGGCTAAAAAGTCGCGCCGACGACCTCCACGAGTTCCTGACGATCGCCCTGGAAGAGAAGGACGATTCGTTGGCTCAGAGTTTCGAGGAGGAGTACTCGGGAATTACGGAAACACTCGACGAGTTCGAATTCAAGTTGATGCTGTCGGGCGAGTTTGACGACCGGAGCGCCATGATCGCGCTGCACGCTGGCGCTGGCGGAGTGGATTCTCAGGACTGGGTCCGAATTCTCATGAGAATGTATATTCGTTGGGCCGAACGCAGAGGTTACAAGACGGAAGTCCTCGACGTCTCCCCGGGAGAAGAGGGTGGACTCAAAGGCTCAATCATCCAGGTAACCGGCGACTACGCTTATGGCTATCTACGAGCGGAGCGAGGAGTGCACAGGCTCGTTAGGATTTCGCCATTCGATGGCAACCACGCGCGACACACCTCTTTCGCCCTGGCTGAGGTCATGCCGGAAGTAGAAGAGGGAGTCGATGTCACTATCAACCCCGACGACCTGAGAATCGACGTGTTTCGAGCCGGAGGCCACGGCGGCCAGAGCGTCCAAAAAAACTCGACAGCGGTTCGTATCACTCACCTGCCGACCAAAGTGGTGGTGAGTTGCCAAAACGAAAGGTCGCAGCACCAAAACAAAGAGATCGCGATGCGCATCCTGACCGCGCGATTGATGGAAATAGAGATGCAAAAAAAAGCCGACCAGCTGGCCCGTATCCGGGGCGAACATATATCGCCCGAGTGGGGGAACCAGATTCGAAGCTATGTTCTGCATCCGTATCAGATGGTCAAAGACCACAGGACGGACCTGTCCGTTTCCAACGCCGACGCTGTTCTCGACGGCGATCTGGACGAGTTCATCAGCACGTATCTATCGTCGACGGTCGGCGTCGACACGGGATGATCGATCGAGCAGTGGAGCGCCTTTTTTAACCGACCGATTGAAAGGCGCATCAAATCCAAAAGACTCTAAGGCATGGGAAGTGCGATGCGAAAGATAATAGTCGTCCTGTTCGCTATGGTATTGGTAGCTGCCGTCGCCTGTAGCGAAGGCGAAGATGGGGCGCTGGCCGAGGAACCTCGACCGACACCCGCGCCAGTCGTCACACAAGCGCCCGCGTCGGCTCCCGCTTCGCCGTCAGCGCCGTCGCCAGCCGCGGCGCCGTCGCAAGTAGCGCCCGCGCCGACGGCCCCTTCCGCATCGGCGGCTCCGCCGTCTGCCACGGCAGTGCCTTCGATTCCAGGATCGCCGGCGCCGCAGCAGGGGGCCGCGGTCGAGACTTCCGGAGGTCAGGTCCGTGGCGGCATCTTCCGCCGGCTGTGGGCCGACCCGCCCACTCTTGATCCCCATCTGACGACCGACACGACATCCGCTGGCGTCGTCGTCGAGATCTTCAGCGGCCTGGTGGCGCTGAACACGGACCTGCAATTGGTCCCGGACATCGCGGAGAGCTGGGAGATCAGCCCGGACGGGACGATGTACACGTTCCACCTGCGGCCCCAAGCGAAGTTCCACGACGGCAAGATAATCACGGCGTCGGACTTCAAATGGTCCATCGAGCGTGCGACTAGCCCCGAAACCGCGTCGCCCGTTGCCGACACGTATCTCGCGGACATCATCGGGGTCAACGCTGTCCTTGAAGGCGATTCAACCGACATCAGCGGCATCAAAGTCGTCGACGACCACACCCTTCAAATCACCGTCGATGCGCCCAAAGCGTACTTCCTTGCCAAACTGACCTATCCGACCGCATATGTGCTCGATCGAGAGAACGTCGAGGCTGGCGGGCGCAACTGGACCGACGCACCAAACGGTTCGGGCCCTTTCAGGCTCAAGGAATATCGAATCGGTGAACGGATCATTCTCGAGCGCAACGAAAACTACTACAAAGAGCCGCCGTTCGTGGACTCGGTTCTGATGAACTTGGCCGGTGGACAGTCCATGGCCATGTACGAAAACGACGAAATTGACATAACTGGCGTCGGGCTGTTCGATCTGGAACGGGTTCTGGACCCGAACGAAGAGCTAAATCGCGAGCTGGTGGTCGCGCCTCCGAACTTCAGCGTTTCCTACGTCGGGTTCAACACGACGATGCCTCCGTTCGACGACCCCAGCTTCAGGAAAGCCCTCAACCACGCGGTCAACAAAGACCTTATCGCGACCGAGGTCCTCTCCGAGCTCGTGGAAGCGGCTTATGGCGTGCTCCCGCCCGGATTCCCCGGTTACAACCCGGACCTGCAAGGGCTGCGGTACGACGGTGAGCTCGCGAGGCAACTCCTTGCAGATTCAAAGTATGGCGACGAGGCGTCGCGACCCCGGATCGTGGTCACGGTGCCCGGCACCGGTGGAACGATAGGTCTCGATCTTGAGGTCGTCATCGAAATGTGGAAGCAAGAGCTCGGCGTAGAGGTCGAAATCCAGCAAGTTGAGTGGGCAACCTACCTCCAGGACCTGAACGCAAATAAATTCCAGGCGTTCGCCGGACTGGGTTGGGAGGCCGATTATCCGGACCCTCAGGACTTCCTGGATATCCTATTCCATACGGACAGCTCCATTAATCACGGTGGCTACTCCAACGCGGAGGTCGACTCAGTGCTGGAGCTGGCTCGCACGGAACCCGACGTTCTCAGGCGCGTTGCGCTTTACCAGGAAGCGGAGGAGCTTATCATCGCGGACGCCGCCTGGGTGCCGCTGTGGTTTACAGGCGAGCGATACGTGCTCATAAAGCAGGACGTTAGTGACTATCGAGTGACGCCAATGATCATTCCGAAACTGAAGCAGGTCCACTTCACGGACTAGGCGAATCGGTCCCGCTGAACACTGCCCGCCCCGATGTATTTTGCATCGGGGCGGGTTGCGTTTTGGCAGGTGCGTCGATATGCTGACCGGACGGGCGGCGGCCTCGGAAGCGCACGCAAAGCGCCTCCCCGGCCGGCGTGTTTTGAGGGGCGAGTAGATGTGGGTTTACATAGCACGGCGGCTGTTGTGGCTTCCCTTTTTGTTAGTGGCAGTGTCGTTCGTCACATTTACGCTCGGCCGCTTTGGCCCTGGCGACCCGGTTCAGGTAATTCTCGGGACCAGGTACGACCCCGATTCAGAAGTGACCAAGAATCTCGAAGCACAGTTCGGTTTGGATAAACCATTCATCGTCCAGTACGCAGACTACATGTGGGGCGTAATTCGGCACGCGGATTTCGGAGAAAGCTATCGATACCGCGGTCGCGAAGTCAGTTCGCTGCTCGGATCGAAGATCTGGGTGTCATTTCAGGTGAACGTGGCTGCGATGATCGTCAGCCTGGGCATCGGCTTGCCTCTGGGATTTTGGATTGCTCACAAACAAGGGAGTTGGGAAGACCCTACCGCCGTGACTACAGCATTGATTCTGATGTCCATCCCGATAATGGTGAGCATACCGGCGGTCCTGTGGGGGATGTGCCTCAAAACAGATCTTGTCCCCTGCTCCGGGTGGGATGGGTTTTGGAGCACAAGGATGATCGTCCCCGCGATAACAATGGGTATCCCCGGCATTGCAGGATTTGCCAGATTCATGCGGGCAAGCACATTGGACGTGATGGGGCAAGACTTCATTCGGACAGCTCACGCCAAGGGGCTTTCGGGAATCATGGTCGATTACCGTCACGTGTTCAAAAATGCCATGATCCCAATTGTAACGTTGCTGTCGTTTGCGTTGGCCGGCATGCTGGGCACCTCATTCATTGTTGAGAGAATCCTTGGCATCCCCGGAGTTGGCAACTTCACCATAGATGCAGTCTTCAATCGTGATTATCCAGTCATAATGGCCGCCACCTTGTTGGGCGCAGGTGTGTTTGTCATTGCGAATTTGGCGGCGGATATCGTCTATTCGGTCATAGATCCGCGGATTCGTTATCAGTAGTTTGGGAGCTTAAAGGGGTGGTGGTTAAAGAGCTTACCGGCGAACTCAGAGAGCAGGAGTCCCGCAGCCATCTGGCGCGAGCCTGGTCTCGCCTGATCAGGAAGAAGATCGCCGTTACGTGCATGGTGGCCTTGGTGCTGGTCTACTCTGCCGGCATCTTTGCGCCGCTCATCTCGCCTTACGAATATACGGCCCAAGACTACGCGGCCGTTCGAAAACCTCCGACCGGTGAACACTGGGCCGGCACCGACCTCAAAGGCAGGGATATGTTGACGCGCGTGCTCTGGGGTATCCAGAACACCGTCGTCATCACGGTTGTCTCGATGGCGAGCGGCAGCCTCGTAATAGGGGTCACATTGGGCTTGGTGTCGGGGTATTTCGGTAAACGTATCGATGCCGTGATTATGCGGGTCGGTGAGGTGTTCTCGTCTTTTCCGGACATCTTGCTGGTTATAATCCTAGCAGCGACTCTGCGGCCTCGAATCTTGGATTGGGTTCGATGGCTGGAAGACAACACGTTCCTCGATGGGCTGGTGAGGAGCGGAATCGTGGACTACACGGTAATATTCCTGGCTCTCGTGTCGTTTAGTTGGTTCGGCATGGCACGGTTGGTGCGGGGCCAGGTGCTGTCTCTGAAAGAGACCCAGTTCATCGAAGCCGCCCGAGCTTTGGGCTCGTCAACGCCGAGGATCCTGTTTATCCATCTGCTTCCAAACGCAATAAGTCCGATCGTGGTTTCCGTCACGATGGGCATGGGTGCGATGATCGGCACGGAGATCATCCTCAGCTTCCTGGGACTCGGGATCCAACCGCCGCGACCGAGCCTGGGCCTGATGTTGCAAGAGGCAGGAAGCCTGAGCGCACTGCGCCAGGTTCCATGGATGCTCCTGACACCGGGTCTGGTCGCCTGGACGCTCGTGCTGGGCTGGAACCTGCTGGGCGACGCCCTCAACGACGTGCTCAACCCGCGAACCCGGTAGACTTCCCCCGCTCGAACAGCGGTGTCGTTCTGAACCTTCCGCAGAAGGTGAAGGATCTCGGGTCGCGCAGGAAGTCACATTGGTTTCGTATTCCATCCAGCGATCCCGCTCGAGAATGCAATTGACGGGCAGTGCGTCTTGCCTCTTCGTCGGACTCCCCACCGATTCATCCTCGGTACGGCGGCGCCTGCGTGCTGGTAGCGGACGCTGTGTATGATTGACACCCAAATGCCGCACTCCTAAACTGCCGGTACCGACGAACTCACAATCACGGGAGAACAATCGATGGCATTCAATCTTCTGATCGTGCGCGGTCCAGCAAGTGCCGGACAATCTGCAATCGACGCCTGGCCTGCCGAGCTTCGTGCGGCGATTCCGGGCATCACGGTGAACGTCGCCACGTCCGAGGGCGAGGCGATGGAGATGATCGGCGAAGCGGACGCGGCATTCGGCGACATCCGGCCCGAGCTGCTCGCTCGAGGGGAGAAGCTCCGCTGGATCGCGTGCCCCCAGGCGGGCCCACCGGCCGGGTATTACCACGGCGAATTGGTCGACAGCGACGTCGTTGTCACAAACACCCGAGAGATCTACAACGATCACATCTCAAACCACATCATGTCGTTCGTACTGTCGTTCGCGAGAGGATTGCACGTTTACGTCCAGCAACAAATGCGCGGAGATTGGGCGCCCGGATATGAGATTGTGAACCTGCCGGACGCGACGGCGATAATCGTCGGAGTGGGCGGCATCGGCGCCGAGACGGCTCGCCTGTGCTCGGAGTTCGGCATGAACGTTCTGGGCATCGACCCGCGAGTGACAGATCCGCCCCAAGGCGTCGCTGAGTTGCACAATTCCGAAGCCCTCGGCGAACTGCTGCCGAGGGCCGATTTCGTTATCGCCACCGCGCCCGAAACACCTGCGACACAGGGAATGTTTAACGCCGACTTGTTCGGGCGCATGAACCCCGGCGCTCACTTCATCAACATCGGCCGCGGCGCAACCGTAATACTTGACGACCTAGTGGACGCGTTGACCTCTGGCAAGATCAGAGGCGCGGCGTTGGATGTCTTCCAGGTGGAGCCGCTGCCCTCAAATCACGCACTGTGGTCGATGCCCAATGTGATCATCACACCTCATTGCGCCGGAGCCGGACCGTACCTAGACGATCGTAGGCTCGAGTTGTTTATCGACAACTGCACCAGATTCAACGAAGGCCAAACACTGCTCAACGTGGTGGATAAAGCCAATTGGTTTTGAGGTCGACTTCGGATGCCTTTTTCGATGTGTGCCGTGTTGGGTTCGGGAATGGGAGAGGACGCGAATGAAGGTTCACTTGGTGGACGGCACTTACGAACTGTTCCGAGCTCACTTCGGAATGCCGCCGGCGGCGGCGCCTGACGGGCGTTCCGTGAGCGCGGTGAGCGGCCTGATCCAGACGCTGCTCTCGTTGCTCCGCCAGGACGACGCAACACACGTCGCCTGCGCGTTCGATCACGTGGTCGAGTCGTTCCGCAACGATCTTTTCGACGGCTACAAAACCGGCGAAAACGTTCCCGACGAGCTGTTCGCGCAGTTCGAGCTCGCCGAAGAGGCCGCGTCCGCGCTGGGAATCGCGGTTTGGCCGATGACCGAGTTCGAGGCTGACGACGCGCTAGCGACCGCCGCGGCCAGATGGTCATCCGATCCGCGCGTCGACCAGATTGTGATCTGCTCTCCGGACAAAGATCTGTGTCAGATGGTTCGCGGCGACAGAATCGTTTGTCTCGATCGACGTCGCGAGTTGACCCGCGATGCGGACGGCGTTCGTGAACGATTCGGCGTCGACCCGGAATCGATTCCCGATTATCTGGCGCTGGTGGGGGACGCCGCCGATGGCATACCAGGCGTTCCGCGCTGGGGAGCGAAAGGGTCGGCCGCGGTCCTGGCGCGATACCTGCACATCGAGCACATTCCGCCCGACTCGAACGACTGGGATGTGACCGTTCGAGGCGCCGCTGGATTGGCGCGAACCCTTGCCGAGCACCGCGAAGATGCGGCGCTGTACAAGACGTTGGCGACGCTGCGGACGGATGTCCCGATCGACGAAACCCTGGACGAAATCGAGTGGACCGGCGCCTACAAAGGTCGATACATACAACTGTGTGCCGAGTTGGGATTGGGCCGATTGTCGGACACGCCTCGAGTGTGGCGTTGAGGCTGTCCAAGCAGACCTGAAACGGAGGAGTACCCCCGGTGGGACTCGAACCCACGCACCTGGCTCCGGAGGCCAGTGCTCTATCCTCTGAGCTACGGGGGCAGGAAACGATACAAATATAGCAGGGGGTGTTAGAATCGGACAAGTCAGGGCGATGAAACGTTAGGGTGCCCACCTCGCCTAAAGTAGATAGCTCAAGGGGGTTGACATCCCAAGCACCAGTGAATATGATTATGCCGCTGTTAAGCGTCGCCGGAGTCACCGGCGAAGTCTTTGTATGTCCAGTCTTAATTTTCTGGCATTAAGTCAAGCAAATAGCTTGGACTCTGGTATTTCAGAGAGGGGGTCAGATGAGAAAGCGTTTTCCTTTGAAGGGCATGGTGATTGCCCTGCTTTCCTCCGTTCTTGTGTTCGCGTTAATCGCTTGTGAGGGTGCGCCTGGCGAGCCAGGCAACCCCGGCCTCCCTGGCCCCCCTGGCAACCCCGGAAACCCGGGCGCACAGGGCATACAAGGCATACAAGGCTCCGCTGGCGAACCTGGATTCTCCGGCTTGCCCGGTAACCCAGGCAACCCTGGCGCCAGCGGACCTCCCGGTCCACAAGGAATCGCTGGCTTGGACGGCGAGGACGCGGTATCTCCGTCTGCACGACTCACGTCTAGCAAAGACATGATAGCGACCGCTGGAGACCCGTTCACGGTTTCGGGCTCAGGCTTCCAGGCTAATGAGCCGGTCACGCTGTTGATTCAGGTCAACCAGACTTTGCAGATCATCATCGGCGGAGCTCGCGGAGCTCAGGTTGTGGCCAACGAGGCCGGAGCCTTCTCCATCGACTTCCCTGAGATCGGCGGACGTGCCACAAGCCTTGAAAGAGCACTTGGCGTTAGGTCCCTCGCCGCGAACGGAATCCTTGGGAGCCGCGCAAGCACACCGATCAAGGTTATCGACGAAGCGCCCGATGTTCCAGCGATTGACACGACGTTGGCCGCGGGAGCCGCAGTCGTCGGCGAGCGGATCTCGCTCTGGGGCTCAGGCTTCAACGCGAACGAAGCAGTCGTGATGCTCGCGGTCGGCGCGTCCGGCGGCAGCGACCGAATCGTTGCCAGCGCGATGGCCAACGACTCCGGCGCGTTCGCAACAGACGCGACGAATACGATGGAAATCGGTGTGTACACACTGAAAGCAATTGGCTCAAGTGGCTCAACCGCTACCGCTCCTCTGGTGATTCTAGAGAGCAAGTAGCTGACCCCGAGTCTGGTCAAACAGGCTCGACCGGTTGAATCTATCGATACCCCTGGTCGTTTTCGGCCAGGGGTATCGTCGTTTGCGGAGCCTGCGCCGATCTGGTCATTCGATGAACGTCGTGCGGCCGGTCTTGAGCGCCGAGTGACAGGGCGCCGACGCGATGTTAGGCCAATTCGCTCTTGCAGACGACTTTCGCCTTGATCGTGCCGAAGCGCGTGGCCTGGAGTCCTGCAGGCGTCAGTAGGTCTTGCGCAACCACAATGCCCGGGAATGTGGCAACGGTGACGTACGCGTGGTTCACTCTGTCATCGCCGCCCCAGGTGTCAGGGCTAACGGCTCTCCAAAAGAGAGTCTCTCGCGCGACGAACGGGCAAGCACGCGGCGTCGGGCGTTGGCAGGCGCATGCGACATACCACGATCACAGCCCGCCGCGATTGCAAGCACGTGATTCGGGACGGACCTGCCATGATTTGAACCGGACAACTCACGATTTCGGAATTGCTGGCACGGTCCGGATCGATTTCGGTGGTAGGCCAGCGCATCGACACCCGCGTCTAAGCCCATAATGCCGATCCCGCGTTTATTGCTAGCAACGGCGCCTGGGAGGCAAGGCTTCGGGGGGACGGCGTGACGTTGAGCTCGGCGGACGCGGAGAAGAGGCGGGGAGAGCGGTCCCAGCGCATCGGCGCAGGGTTTGGGTGAGCTTCCTCGGGACGGGTGACACTCAAGGTCACAGGACAGAGCAAACCACAGCGTTATTCCGGATGGACCGTTCGCGTGACCTTCAGCATCTTCATGCGCCGCCCCAGGGTCGACATAACCTCGATTCGGAGTCCGTTGTACTGAACGATGTCGCCCACGTTGGCGATCTTGCCGATTTGGTCGAACACGAATCCGCCCACCGTGTCGAATCCGTCACTCTCGACGGAAACCTGAAGCACTTCATTTAGCTGATCGATGTTGACCCGCGCGTCGACCATATACTCGTTCGGGCCTGTCGGTTGGATATCCGGTTCGGTCACGTCAAATTCGTCTTGAATCTCGCCGACAATCTCTTCGAGAAGGTCCTCAATCGTGACGATGCCTGAAACGCCGCCGTACTCGTCAACCACGATCGCGAGATGAAGCCGCTTTTCTTGAAATTCGTCCAGCAATCCTTCGAGCGTCTTCGATTCAGGGATGAACAACGCCGGTCTGGCGACGTCCAGCGCCGTCAATCCTTCGAGCGATTCGTCGGCCAGGTAATGAAGCAAATCGCGTGCGTGAGCGACGCCTTCAACATGGTCGAGATCGGTCGTGAACACCGGCACTCGGCTGTGTCCGCCTTCGAGCATCTGTTCCGCCAGCTCGCTGACGGGTGTGCCGGCCTCGGCGGCGACAACATCGACTCTCGGCACCATGATCTCACGCGCGATCGTTGTGTCGAGCTGTACGACCGCCCTGATCATCCGTACTTCGTGTTCGTCGAGGTCTTCCTGTGGCGGCGAAACCTCCAAATCCATCTCGATGCCGCGATCTTCGGTTGAATCCTCGCCTTGTGGACTCCAGGGGAATCCGCGAAGTAAAAAGGATTGTGCCAACAGAATCGGATACAACGGGAATGACAGCGCACGCGCGGTTCGAGAAGCGGCCGGCATCAGCGCATCGGGCCAGACGATCGCGACTGCGCGTGAGACAGCCAGCAGCAAGCCCAACCCTGCCATCGTTCCGGTCTCGACCACGGAGATCAGAACCCAGTCGGTGCCCGATCGCGATACCACCAACGCCGCCATCGACAGCACGGTCGCGGCAACCGCGGCCAGATTCAGCAGCCGGAGAGGGGCTGTTGCCCCGCCGGGGATTCGGCGCAACGCCTCCAAGTCAGGGTCGTCCTCGACCGGTTCCGGACGCAAAATGCCGGTCCGTACTCGGAGCGTCAACGCGATGACGGTCGCGGCGATTTCAGTCAATCCGAAGACGACGATTGAAATCGCAAGCGCTAACGCCGATAACGTACTGTCAGTCTCCAATGCGGTCGCCTGGAACGTGCTTCAGGGGTTTAGCCCGAGTCTTGAGTATTCGGATCGGGCTTTTTGCGAATGATTCTGGCCGGCGCCCCGATGGCGCCGGAATCGGGAGGAACGTCTTTGTTGATCACGGAGCCTGTCCCCGTGTAAGACCTGGCGCCAATCGTGAGCGGCGCGACCATCATCGTATCGCACCCGATGAACACGTCATCTCCGATGATCGTGCGGCTCTTCTGTTCGCCGTCGAAGTTGCACGTTATCGAGCCCGCTCCGATGTTGACGTTCGCGCCGATCTCAGCGTCGCCGAGGTAGCTGAAGTGTCCGGATTTGGTGCCGATTCCGAGCCGGCTGTTCTTGACCTCGGAGTAGTTGCCAATGTGTACGTCCCGCTCGAGATAGGAGCCGCTTCTCAGATGACTGAACGGGCCGACGTCGACGCGGTCCTCCAGGACGGCGTCCTCGATAACCGATGCCTGTACTTCGCAATCCGAGCCCAGCGTCGAATCGGAAACGATGGAGTTCGGGCCGATCTTGCACCGAGGTCCGATCGCCGTGCGTCCGGTAATGTGCGTGTTGGGCAGAATGACGGTGTCCTGGCCGATCTTGGCGGTGTAGTCGATGTAGACGGAGCTTGGATCCGGCATCGATACGCCTTCGAGCATCCAGTGTTCGCGGATTCGTTGCCGCAAGACAGCCTCAGCGCGAGCGAGCTCGATCCGGTTGTTGACCCCGAACGCCTCGGCGCCGTCGGACACCTGGACCGATTCGACGATGAGACCTTGCTCCGCCGCGGCCGTTACCAGGTCGGTGAGGTATATCTCGCCGGTCTCGGAGGGCTCAAGTTTTGGGAGCGTATCCCAAAGCCAGCGAGACTGGACGAAGTAAACGCCGGCGTTGATCTCTGTCGAGGCTCCGCTAAGGTCCGAAAATGCCCTCTCTTCGACGATCTCCTGCACGGATCCGTCGTTGCCTCTGACGACGCGCCCGAGGCCGGCTGGTTCCGTGAGCGTCGATGTGAGTACGGTGAGGACCGCTTCCTTTTCGGCGTGGCGTTGCAGAATCGCTTTAAACGTCTCTTGTTTCACGAGCGGCACGTCGCCGTTGAGCAACATGACGTGGCCGTCCATGGGGAGCATTCCGCGAGCTTGAAGCACCGCGTGACCCGTGCCGAGCGGTTCGTCCTGGACCGCGTAACGCGCAGAGCCGTCGAGCGAATCTTTGATCGAATCGGTGTTCGGCGCAATCACGACTACGATCGGTCCGATTCCGGCGGCCGTCGCATTGTCCACGACGACGCCGATCATTTCACGCCCGCATAATTGGTGCAGCGCTTTGGGGGTGTCGGACTTCATTCGCGTGCCCTGACCGGCGGTCAGAACGATGGCGGGTGGAGTGATCATGGCCCCAAAAACAAAGCGCGCCTGTTGGAGGCGCCGTCGGAGCCGCGCCGAGGCGCGAAGACTTTAGGAGATCTGTCAGAATCGTCCACTGTGCCGCAATGCTAGCAGAGGGTGTTGTACGTGTCAATCAACCGCGCCTGGCGATCACGCTGTGAGGACCATAACACGCCTTCATTCGGCCGTAGGTTGCGATTGTCGATGACGCTGGATTGTCGCGTTTACCGAAACGTGCCCAAATGGCGCCATAACCGAACACGTTCATGACTGAGGTTTCGCTCACGCAATCAGGCTTTGTAGTAGAATCAAAACCGGTGTTGTCCCGCGAAATGAATCGCCGTGAGTAGCTGTGTTTGGATCGCTGTTCGGTAAAAAGAAACGTCGCTCGAAGTCGAGTGAACCGTTGAAGGACGATTCGATCCGGTCGGCCGGCGTCGATGACGTGGTCGTAATTCCGGGCTTCTCGCCCACATTCGAAGACGCCTACTTCATCGTGGAGAGCAAGAACCGCCTGGAAAGCGCGTTCGGCAGGGCTTACGAACTCATCGCCGTGGACGGAGATCGAAGGGTCTCCATCGAATGGCACGACGACAGCGAACTGCTGATCCTCGTTACCGAACATGACGAGACGATCGGTTTGTCCGAAATCGGGTTGGATGAGCAAACCCTCTCCGCATGGGACGACAACAAGTCGACGGAGAACTTCGTCGAGTTCGAAGACAAGAAGTACTTCTACCGAACCAGCTACGAAGTTCTGTACTACAAAGACACCGTCGGCGCCGGCGAAGGTTTTTGGCTGTGGGACTTTGGCAACGAGGATGGAGAACACGGTGTCTCCGTGGTTAAATGGGAAGGAATGCCGTTTGAGGCCTATCAATCCGTGATAGTGTCGCCGCATATCGTGCGCGTGTATCGGAAGTAACACCGGGCTGTAGAAGGGGAAGACAAATGGCTGACGCATTCGTCGATGTTCTGGAGCAGATACCAAGAGGCCTGGTATACGTTGGGATGGGCATCGTCTTGCTCGTTTTCGCCAAGTTCGTCCAGGACTTTATCACTCCGTACAAAATCCAGGTGCAACTCAGGACCCACGACAACGTCGCTCTGGCGTTGAGCATCACCGGATACTATCTGGGGATCGTAATCGTCTTCCTCGGCGCAATGTACCAGCCGTTCGGATTGATCGTCGCCGACTCGAGCCTCGGCTTCACCGAGGCATACTGGGAGGATGTTCTCAGGGTTCTGGTGTACACCGCAATTGGCATTGTGGTTCTGAACGTCGCGCGTATGATAGTCGACCGGCTCGTGCTGTATAAGTTCAGCACCGAGGATGAGATCATCAACGACCAAAATGTCGGCACAGGCGCCGTCGAGGCCGCCGTATACGTCTCAGTGGGCTTGGTAATCGCCGGCTCCATTTCAGGCGAAGGTGGAGGTCCCGAAACTTCTTTGGCGTTCCTCGCTTTGGGATTGGCGGCGCTGATCCTGTACACGCTGTTCTACGAATTCACCTCATCGTATGACTTGCACGACGAAATCGAGAAGGACAACGCCGCCGTTGGGGTGGCGCTGGCAGGCAACCTTGTTGCAATCGGGATCGTCGTGTTCAAGTCGGTGTTCGGAGAATTCACCACTTGGGAAGAGGGCCTCGCGGGATTCCTGATCTACGCCGTGGTCGGATTTGCGCTGCTGTTCGTGGTTCGAAGAATTACCGACCTGGTGCTGTTTCCAAAGGTGTCCGTGGCACACGAGCTCGCCGTCGATCGTAATCTCGGCGTGGCGTTTATCGTCAGCGCCATGGCCATCAGCGTGAGCCTGATACTGTTCTTCGCGGTGTAGAGAATTGCCGTCGCACGATGCGCTCAGCTAGGGGTTGCTGACGGCGATTCGCGAGATAATGGCGCCGAACAAATTGTGTCACTGGGATGGAAATGGCGGCGCGGGATCGGCCTTCAAGACCGATCCCACCATCCAGTTGGTACTCTGGCCCTTTGGTCATCAACTAAATAAGTTGTGCCCAATGCTTCTCGCGATGCTGGGCATCCGTAGATGGCACCTCGCGCACCCATCCGTTCGCCCCTTCGGAAATCTCAGGGCAGGCTCTGAGCCTGTCGAAGGGCCGCCCACACATAAGAGTCGCTTGAGCCGTTACGGTCATTGGTTCAGTACGTTGCTCTCAACGTCTCTCGCCAGCTGGGTGGCCCGGAGAATAAGAAGGATTTGGGGTTGCTCAAGCAACAAGCCGTGTTCAGCGACCAGATTCTTCGTCCTTCCGCGCGTGGAAGGATCAGAATGACGCATTTTGTTCGGCACTACTTATTTTGTTTGTCGCCATTAGGGCCAAGCCTGGTTCTCATGCTTTGATACGGTGGCGGCAAACGCCATGGGTCATTCTGATCCCTCTGCGGAAGGACGAAGAATCCAGTCGTTGAACATGCACGATTGCGATGCGCGACTCGAGCTTCACGTGACGATCGATGATACCCGAACGCCCCTCTCTTTGCCGGAGTCATCGCGGTACTCGACGGAAAAACGCACCAATGGAGCCCACTCAACGGGGCGAAGATTGATCAGACGTGTACTTTGGGCCGTGGCCGCCGCCCTCGTGATTATGTTGTCGACGGCTTGTGGCGGCTCCGAAGACGCGGAACAGTACTTCCTGGCAGGATTGGAATCCAAGAACAGGGCCAACCTGAAGATGCCATCGCCCAATACGACAAAGCCATCGAAGCAGACTCCGAGTCCGCGCCGTCCTACCTGAACCGAGGCAACGCCTACGACTTGCTCGGCCAGGTCGAGCGAGCCATCAAGGATTACGATGAGGCGATCCGGATCGATCCCGAGTTTGCGTTGGCGTACATGAGCCGAGGAATCGCGTTCAACAAACTCAGGCAGCCTATGTTGTCGCTCAAAGACCTTGACGAAACGATCAATCTCCAGCCTGATTTTGCGCCTGCGTACGTCAACTGAAGCAACGTTCACGCCGGCCTTGGAAACCACCAGAACGCGGTCAACGACCTGAACGATTCGATCAGGCTGGACCCACGAAACCCTCGACTTTTTCTGAGACGCGGATACAATTACGAACGGCTGGGTCAACCCTATCGAGCCGTCGATGACTACACCGAGAGTATCCGCATCGATCCCGAGTTTGCGATCGCGCTCATCAACCGCGGGATTCTGTATGTTGGCTTGGATGAGCTTGAGCTCGCGATTGACGACTTGAACCGAGCCATCCGCCTTGACGCCCAATCGGGTCTCGCCTATGCCAATCGAGCCATCGCTTTGCCCATCTCAACCGAGATGTCGAGGCCGACGAGGATGTCGGACGCGCCGTGGAGCGGGGATCGACGGACCCAGCTTGAGAGCGGAAATCGAGCGAATCAGGTCGCTCAGATAGAAAGAGATCGCGCTCCGGATTCCGTTCGCATCTGTTTCGGGGGCACAAATCGTCGATAGCGGCGACCGGAACTGTTCCGATCGGCGCCGATCGACTGCCTACCAATCTTCGGCTGGCTCGATTAGACTCATTTGACGAAATACTGCGGATCCCCTTGGCCGAAGACGTCGGTTCAGAGCGCCCGATCTTGGCCAATGAGCCTTCTTTGGACCGCATCGGCGAGGTGACATTTGAAACGAATCTTACTCCTAACATTTGGCGCGGTGTTCGTGGCGATGTTCATCGTGTCGTGCGGAGGAGCCGGAGAAGCTGAATCGTTCTACAACGCGGGCGTGGAGATTCAGGACCTCGGATTTCCGAAAGAAGCTATCGAACAATACGACTTGGCCATCGAAGAAGACCCAGATTTCGCCGCCGCCTACATGAACCGCGGCAACGCCTACGATGTACTGGGAGACCCGGAACGGGCAATCGCAGACTATGACGAAGCTATCAGGATCGAACCGCACTCTCTGGTGTACGTAAACAGAGGCATCGCCCACGATAGCTTGGGCCAATCGGAACTCGCGATCGAAGATTTCGACGAAGCCATCAGGCTCGACCCTGAACTCGCCGGCGCGTATTACAACCGAAGCAACGTTCACGCCAAAGCGGGCGAATGGGAACTGGCCGTCGTGGACCTCGACAAGGTCATTGAACTCGATCCATTCGACGCCCCAGCGTACATGAACCGCGGTTTCGTCCACGACAACCTTGGCTTCGCCCAAGATGCATTGATGGACTATGATGAAGCGGTTCGCCTGGTTCCCCGATTCGCGATGGCTTATGTTAATCGAAGCTTGGTCTTGCTGGATCTTGGACAGAACGAAGCCGCGATTGATGACTTGACAGTGGCCATTCGGATCGACCCTGAGCTGACTCAGGCGTTCGCGACTCGTGTCATCGCTTACACGCTTATGGGCCGAGACGCCGACGCCCAGAAGGACCTCGAACGCCTGGCCGGGCTCGGATTCGATGGATCGATGCTCGACGCGGAAGTCGGCCGAATCCAAGCAGCGCGATGATCTGGGGCGGTAGACAGCCAAGCTGAGCGAGGTCGGCGCTTACGAAACCGCGTCTCTGGCGTTGCGGAGTTCAGCCTCGGCCTCGACGATATCCGTCAGTTCGTCGTCGTCGATCCAATCATGGTCGACCGCCGGTTCGATGATCCAGTTCAAGAAGTCATCATCGGGGATGCATTTTCGCCATTCGGACCTAAACCCATCGAGCGATCCATCGTAAAGCCGCAGAAGAAATACCGCCCGGTACGCGTCGATGCTCTGCGCATCGAAGACCTGCACCCTTAGGTCGAAGCCACTGCCCGCGGCGAACTCAACCGGCCGCTGGCCTCGTGACGGGCTCACATCGCTGAACGCGTCGAATGCGTCGATGTAGGCCTCGGCCTCGTCCATCAATTCGCCGATAAACGATCTGCCGTCCTCGCTGATTTCGAGCATGTTCCCGCCCGGCGACGGCGCGATCAGACCCCGGTCGACCAACGGATTCGCGACTCGGAGCAACTCCGCGTACAGATCGTCGCTGGGAGTCGTCGGCAATACGAAACGGTGCTTATCGAGGAAATAGATTAGCGCGCACGCCCGCATCCAGCCCGCGAATCCTTCACGGTCGCCGCCGTCGAGCTCGTACGCGGCTAACGCGTCGAATCGGTTCTCCAGCACCAACTGCAGCGACCGATCGACACTGGAAGACGCCTCTTGGCAGGACTCAGGCGCGACCAAACAGGACACCAATAGCGCCGGATCGACATCGGCCCCGGCGGGCGTTCGGAACGTCATCCGAGATGTCCCAGCCCTCCAGTGATCGAACATGCCCGACAGCATATCGTAGATTTCGGGGAGGTCCGGATACGTCCGCGTATCCAACCGCAAGCGAACCGCGTCGATATCAGCGACCGACGGCGGGAACAACTGATCGATCAGATCCACGACGCTCACGTTGGTCTCAACGCGTGGAACATCGATCGTGAAGGCCTCTTCGGGAGCCATGTCGCCCAAGGTCAGGTTGACCCGAAGCGTTCCTTGGGTCATCGCAGACTGGGTCGAACGAATCCGATCACACAAGCACCGCCGCCTCCACCCCGGAACCCGCCGCTGCTGCGCGAGGTGCTTGACCGGGCGCTCGAGCCCCAACTGCTGCGAACGCCGGTTCCGCTGCTCTTGAACGAGCTCGACGACTTCTGCGAGCCCAGATACGAGTTGCGTGCGGTGCTCTTGGTGGCATTGGTGTATTTGGACCCCTGAAACGACTTCTGCTTGCTGAAGTAGGACGTGTTCTTGGACACCTGGCTGCGGTAGCCCGCCGAAGAGCGGTAGTTGGTGCGGTTGCTCTGCATCGAACCGTAGCGGTTGATTGGTGTCGAGTAGTAGTATCCGCGCGGCGAGAGTGCGGAAATGACCATGTACGTGAACAGGAAATTCCCGGCGCCGAAATTGTTTCGATAGTAGCCGTTCGAGCCGTGACCCCGGAGTTCGTGCTGCCGGTCGTGGTCCCGAACGATCGAGAACAGCATGTCGTCGTTCGCGTCCTCGATCTCCTTGCTGCCGTTCAGGTCTTCCCAGCCTTCGAGTGTCAGGTCTTCGCCGTCTTGTTGGGCTCGGATCAGGACGATTCCATCGCCCTCGTATATCTCGTTCACGCGTTTTTCGAAATCGGACGTGCCGTCGGATTTCTTGAACGCCTCTTGAACCTCGTCGAGATTGATGCGGCCCGCCGCGCCATCGGTCGCGGCCCAATCCTCATACGTGGGACCGGAGGCGCAAGCGGCCGCGGCCGGGGCGAGCAACGCCGCGCTGGCAAAGGCTGCCATCGAGGGACGGGTTAATTTGGTGCGTCGGCTCATCGTCATTTCTCCCTTGCCCTATGCGAGCAGGCTCAGAATCTCCTCCGAGACCGGTGTATGTGACTCCGCGATCGAGGCGTTGTGCTCCTCGAAATGCATGGTCAGGATCAAAGGCATTGCTTCGTCCCACGCCGCGGTCATCAACTCGCGATACGCGTCGCGTGCGAACTCCGCAAAGTGCGTGGCCGCCATCCGGTGTGTCGGTCCGGCGATCGCCGCGCTGAGCGCCACGTCACGCAGATGAGACAAGTGGCCGGGCCATAGTTGGTCCGCCGTGCCGACCAGGATCGATCGAGCCCGGTCGGCGTGCGTCTCGTCGCCCAGCGCCGAGCGACCGTCGGCGAGGCGATCAGTCAACATTTCGGACAACGCGATCGATATCGCGACCTCCCCGGCCCCAAATAAGCCGACGCAGTCGATGCCGAGCTCGCTCCAGAGGTGCTCAACCAATCCTTCGAACACCGGCAAATAGCCTATCTCAGGCAGATCGCTGAACCACCGCGATACGAACCTCTCGGACCATGTTCGGGCCATGTCGTCGCACGAGTGCCGCCACGTCGCGTCGCTGAGGATGCTTTGCCTGGCTCGATAGTACGACAGAGTTTGATTCTCGAGCACCGCCGTGTAATCACGGGCCGATTCGTGGGCGGCGCGCTGGTTTGCTGCCGCCTCGTCTTGTAGGGTCCGAAGGAGCCTGCTCACCCTCGAGCTAGTGCTGCGCCGTCGCAAAGCTTTGGATCGAGTCTCCGCGGTCGGCGGCCCTTCGACTGGCTCAGGGCGAACGGATTGGGGCGGGGTCGCGTTCGCTGCGATTTCAGGGCGAACGGCGTGTGAGGAGCTCTGGATCGCGGCGCCGTCAGACCCGCGGTAACCATTGATGGCTTCTGTCATGAGGCCCGGGCGAACCGTCACCGCTTTGTTTCCGTTCGTGGTGAGCCTGTCGAACCACCCGCCCCACGCCGAGCACCGCCAGAATAGGTGACCCGACCCTGGCGCCCGCGAGACAGCCAGGCGATTGAGCTGCGGAGCTTGACGGCTGAACGCGATCGGGTCTTCCTGGACGGAGACCAATATCCTCGAGGCGCCGAACGCCCCTTGGCGACCCGCTCTGCCTCTGAGCTGCCGTTCGGCGCGCGCGCTCTGGTGCAGGGCAACCCCGATGACGCTCAGTCCGAGCCCGAAGTCGATTGCGTCGCAATCTTCGGAGCCTTCAGCCGTGCAAAGGCTGCGAGAAATGCGGACCGTGTTCGATTCCGAACCTCCCCACGCACGCGACACCCTGAACCCGGCATTGTCAGCGGCGTCAGTGATGATCCCTGCCTCTTCGCGTGTGTCACAGCGTAACTCGATCGTCGCTTCGGGTTGTGCTGCGAGCACGCTTGAGATTCGGTCCAAGCAAGCGGCGATGATTCGGCTGTCGAGACCGTCTTCAATGATGATGTCGGTTCCGCGTCCGGCCATATTCGTAGCAACGGTCACGGCGCCAAGTCGCCCAGCCCCGCGCACGATCTGCGCTTCCCAGTCGCTCGTCACCGCGTTCAGCAATCGGTGTTCGATGCCCGCTCGGTGCAGTTGATCGCTGATTTCCTCGGATTGCCGGACCGACACCGTGCCAATCAAAACGGGCCTCCCGATCGAACGCCACTTGTCGACTTGCTCGATCAAGGCGGTCTGCACATATTCGTTTGTGGCATGGATCTCCGGAACATGGTCGACTCGACGCTTCGGATGCGTCGGCGCCACTTTCACCGTCTCGAGATCGTAGGTTCGGTCGAACTCGTCCTGCGCTTCGCTCGCGGTGCCGGTCAGGCCGCTCACGCGCTCGTAGCGGCTAATAAATCCCGAAACGGTAATCTGGGCAATCGTCTCAGCTTCCGGCCTCGGCTCCAGACCTTCCTTGGCCTCCAGGGCGGCTTGCAGGCCGTGCAGGTACCTGTTGTCCGGCAACAGCCGACCGTTCATCGGATCGACGATGACGACTCGGCCGTCAGAGACGATATAGTCGATGTCGCGTTTGAACAGCGTGTACGCCCGAAGCAACTGATGCGCCATGCCGAGGGTCGCGTCCCATTGGCTTTGGTCTGCTTCAGCGCGATTGAAATTCGCCGTCGTCACGTCGGTCAGAACCGGTCGGACCCACGGGTCGTCCATAAATTTGGATGGCGAACTGTCCGACCGCCCGAGCTCGTGCGCGATGAACTCTTCGCCTCGTTGGGTAAACCGGACCGAGCTCCTCGCCGAGTCGGTGACAAAGTAGAAGCGGTCTTCGTACCCGCCGACGCCCAGGTCATCGTGCATGTCGTCAAGCTTCGCCATCAGTTGGTGGCGAGCCGTGCCGTGTCTTGCGACCGCGTCTCTGAGGACTTTGCTCTCCGGATCAGCCGCGTAAAGCATGGCGAGGTCCTCGGCTACGTCGGCGTATTCAGAGCCGGCGAACAACACGTTGGCCTCCGCCAGCCGGACCTGCTTGTCGTGTAGCGCCAGGAGTCGCGCGATGGCGTCGATGGCCGATTGGAAGCCGCCCAGGTCGTCCGCCTGTTCCCCCGAGATGATCAGCGGGGTCTGGTCCTGGTCGATCAGAACGTGGTCGGCTTCGTCCACGATGACGGTGTCCAGCGGGCCCTGAACGGGCCGGGCCGGCGGCAGCATGAGGTTGTCCCTCAGGTAGTCGAATCCGATCTCTCTGGCCGTGGCGTAGACGATCTCACGCGCATACGCCAGCCTCCGCTCGTCGTCTTCCATCGACGACAGAATGACGTCGATGCCGAGTCCGAGCGACGCGTAGACGGGCGAAAGCCATTCCGCGTCTCTCGATGCCAGGTAGTCGTTGGCCGTGACCACGTGGACGGATCGACCTGCGGCTGCCGCGACGATCGCGGCCAGTCCGGCAGCGACGGTCTTGCCTTCGCCGGCATCCATCTCGACGACAACGCGTCGGAGCAGCAGCGCGGCTGTGATCATCTGCTCGCACGTCGGCGTAAAGCGCAGGATATCGTCCGGGTCCAACGCGCGTATCGCGTCGTAGAACGACGCTGGCAGCGAGACGTCAGCAGGTTGGACGGTCCCGAGCATCGAGCGTGCCCGAACAACGCCCCGCACGATCTCACGTTCGTCTAACGACGCTTTTAATGCGTCGATGGTCCGACCCACATCGGTTGTCGATTCGATGACGCTGTCCGCCAGTTCGAAGCATTTCCGAATCGCCTCCGGGACCGATTCGTCGTCGAATACTCGCCACGCGCCCAGGCGGCGCTCCATGGCGACGCTCGCAGCCGCAATCGCGCGCGACAGCGAAGCGGCGGACTCGGGCTGCATCGTCGCGTTTTGTAACTCCGCTCGGAGCTCAGAATCCGACAAGCGGTGGCAGTCGATTTGACCGGCGAAGTCGGCGCATTCCGTCGCCCATCGTAGCAATCGTCTGTCCCGGGACGAGGTCATATCTCGCAACCAGCCGAAGAGCCCTGTTGCTGATTGAACGCGACCTGCGATTTGGCGGAGCGTGCTCATTGTCGTCCTGTTATCCACTGCCGTTGCCTGAAGCGTTCGCTGCTGTCGCCACGCCCGGAGTCGGCTTCAACGGGCGACGCACCGAGAACGGCGCCATGCCCGCCCGCAGAGCAGCCATCACGCCGGCCGCCTCCCAGTAGTTGTCGACGACGTAGAGCCGGCCCGTGTCCCAGGGCAATCGGGCAAGATCGTTGCGCATCACGTTTCGGTTTTCGCGTACCGCGATGACCGGGATGCCCTGTTCGAGCGCGGCCAGGGTCGGAAGTCCGATGCAACCGTCCGGGATCACAAGACACGACACGTCCGCGGCGGTGATCACGCCGGGCAGCTTCATAGCATCTCGGTCCGAAACGATTCGCGGCGAGTGTTGCAAGCCCTTGAGGACGCACTGCAAAAACGTGTTCGATATTACCTCTGCGGCCATGCGAGGGTCGACGACGCCCGGGTCCACGTTGGCAACTTCGTCCGACTCCATCATCGGCGCGTGGGCCGTTGGAACGTCGTATATGCACGACGCCGTGTGCGTGAGCAAAGCTTCGACGCCGCCCCACGGGTTGATCATCTCTCCGCCGCTGGTGAAGTAATCCATGTGATACGGCAACGGGACGTCGATCACAGACGCGATGGCGACCGCGTCGAAGCTCCCCCGCCACTGCTCGAACGCGTCCATCAGCCCCTCGAAGCCTTCGACCGCTCCAGTGGCGCGTCCCGACTCCGAGTAGTGGCTAATTAAGCGAAGTGGGCGATCCAAGACTGCCGTGCCTGCGATGTCCAGACCGTACGTCGCGTGCGCGGCGTTGACGGCGTTCAATGTCGAAGTCACCCACTTGGGATCATGGCCCGCGTCGATAGCGACTAGCACGCGGTTCGAGCGCATCTTGCGTAGCCCTGCCGTGCCCATCATCAGCCGCGACAGCACGCTGCCCTCGACGTACAAACCGTTGTCCGGCATCTCGTTGATGTCGGACGCGTTGACGACGTTCGGGTGCGTGATTAGAGTGTCGCAGACCTGAGCCAGCATTCGCGCCACGGGTGTCGCATCGCCTGAATGCCCGCCAATCTCCGCTCCGATCCCGGTTGGCACGATGAAGACGGCGGTGAACGAGTCCGTGTTCTCCCACGGGCGTTTCGAGAAATCGAATATCGAGGACATCGACGGCAGACTTTCGGCGCCGGTTCGTTCGATCGATCCTACTTCGCAGGCAAATCTGCGGTCGTCCGATTCGCTGACCACGAACCGAACCGGTAGCCGGTCGTCGCCGAGCGCGTCTAGCACGCCGGTCCGCGCCCGATCGAGGACGTTGCCGCCCCATGGGTTCGGGATCGTCAGTTCTCGTTCAGCTAACCGCAATCTGGCTCGCTCCGTTCTTGGCGGCGAATTCGTCGAATCCCGATGACTGGAGAAGCTTCAGCTCCCCCGACTCGAGCATCGCGTAGGCGTCCGGGAGATTGATGCCGTTGAACGTGTGAGCCTTGGGCTGTGTGTACGCGCCAGCGCCCAAGATGGCTACCCGGCTGCCGGGCTCCAACGGTTCTTCGAACCGGTAGTCTCCCAGAATATCGCCCGCCAGACACGATCTGCCAGCCAGGATATACCTATGTGACCCATCGGGCGTGTAGTCGAGCACATCGGGTTCATACTGGTACTCGAACACCTCGGGCATGTGGTTCACGGTGGTATCGAGGACCGCCACTTCCACGCCGCCGCTGTCGAATACGTCGAGGACCGTGCTGACGATGAAACCGGCGTCGGCGACGAAAGCCGCGCCGGGCTCGATGAAGATCTCGATTTCACGGTCGCGGCTCAACAGCGAACCTGTCTCGACGAGCGGTCCGATGTCGGTCGCCTCGCCGAACGTGTATCCGCCTCCGAGATTCAGCCAGGCCATCCGATCTATGAGTGTCCCCAGCCGTTCGTCGATGGCCGAAGCCGTTGAGAACAGGTCCAGGAGGTCGTCGGACTCGCAGTTGGTGTGAAGCAGTAACCCTTGCGCCATGCCGGACACGCCTCTCGAACCGAGCTCCGCGTCGAGAATCTGCTCAATCGGCGTTCCGAGTTTCGAATGTCTTCGGCAAGGGTCGTACCGCTCGTCGGAGACGAACGATATGCCGGGGTTCAATCGTATGCCAACGCCGGTCTCAGCCGGAGCTTCCGGTCCGTATCGCTCCAATTGACGGATGGAGTTGAACGTGATGTAGTCGCACGTCCGCGAGATCTCGACGAACTCGTGGTCGGCCACCGCCACGCCGTAGTAGTGTACGGTTCCGGCATCGCCCAACGCCTGCCGTGCGAGTCTGACCTCGAAGGGCGAGCTGGCGGTGAACCCGGTTACGTGGCCAGCCAGTTGCTCGATGACCCATGAGAAGGTGCAGGGCTTCATGGCGTACAAAAGCGATATGCCCGCGGCGTCCGCCGCAGACCGAATCCGTCGTGCGGAACTGGAAAGTTCAGCCTGCGAAAACACCAGCGCGGGCGTTTCCGATACCGCGGCCATGGCCGCACGGATTTCAGCAGTGTCTACCATCAATACTCCGAGCCTGATTAGACCTGTAATTTACCACACTGTCGGTTTCAGGTTCTTGCGAAGCCCAATCAAAATTAGGCCTGCCTGGTGACCCACGCCTTCGAAATGGTCGTATCTTGCCAGCAGATGGTCTTGACTGTCGAGAATGGCCCCGGCCGCGTCGGGCGCTCGGTCGCGTAAGTCTTGGCCCAGCGGCGAGTCGAGCGACCACGACGGCGACGCCTCGAGCGTCAGCCGTTCCGGGATACACGCTTCGGCGTATTGCCCTCTGATCGACTCGTACTCCTGTTCATCCTCGTATACGACCGGAGTCACGAACACCGATTCATCGATGTAGAGTCCGAGCTCGTTGTCGAACACCTGGACCAGGTCGATCTCCGGCACGAAGTTCTCCATTGCGTAGTACAGGTCCTCGACCAGACCTTGATCCGTGCGGTGGTAGTAGAAATCTTCCCGAACTTCCGCCATCCGGACGGGCAGGGGTTTCTTGTTCGAGTACCCCAAATATTCATCGGCGGCGTTACCTTGCTCGAAAAGAAACGGGATGTTCCCGTTGGTTGCGTCCACAAGCAACTCGACGCCGTCCAGGTCGTAGACCAGCGCGACGTGCTGCCAATAGCGCATGTGCCGCTTCGAAAACGAGTAGTCGAACGTGTCCAGGATCTGGCGTAGCGCATCCTCGGGCGGCGGATCGGGGATGTTCGGTCCTGAGAGCACGTAACTCGACTCGATGCCGAGGTTGTCGGTTAGAAATTTGAGCGCCTGTACTTTTTCGGAGCAAATGCCGCCCCGGCCCTCAGAGATGTTGATCACGGTCTCATCGCCGGTTTTGTAGCGCAATCGATCACCGGTGTATCGGGAGTAGTTCTCGAAATCGGCACGCCAAATGCGCAGCGCAAGGCTTCGAATCAACTCGACACGGTCGTCGCGCGATTCGAGCGCCAAGATTTTTTCGCGTTCGGACGCGGGATGAGCAAGCGCGATCGAGTCGGCCACGAAAGCTTCGAAAATCGATCGTTGCCGCGACCATTTGCGTCGATGGAAACCGGCCCAGTTTCGATCGTAACCCGCTGGACCGCGATCCAGCATGAGCGCGATGAGTTCGATGGCGACCCCGTCTGCCATCACTCGCGCAGCCCTCGGAACCTCGGCACGGTTCAGAGCTCGACCGGATTGCAGAATCGACGAGTTGGGTATCGGATGGGTCAGTTCGCCAGAGTCGGTCAGTGCATAGCTGGAATCTTGGAGCGCCAGAAGCGCCTGTGCGGACGTGGCGGACATGCGGCCCAGTTCGACCATTTCGTCCACCGCGCAAGCGCGAAGATATTTGTCGACGAGATTGCCGGTTGTCAGCCCTGCGTCTTCAGGCTCGATGACGATAGCGCAAGTGCGGTCGGTGAGAGCGTCAGTCATCTGCAGGAAGACCGACGCCCGTTCGCCGAAACGTCCCCGAACCTCGCGCAACGTCGATTCTTCTGAGAACTGAAGCTCCATTTAGCCCCCACATCGGCTCATATTAGTACGAGCCAATTATACAGAGGCGTCGAGAGTCGGCGCTTTGGTCTGAGTCGTACGCGAACGCCCAATTGTTGACGTGCGTGGCCGAAGTGTGGGCGTTCAGTGGAACTTGACGCTTGGCGTCGATTGGGGGGCGCCGGCCTGACCGAGTACGGCGTCAGGCGGCCAGGAAAAAAGAGACCGGGCGCCACCACACGCCCCGCGCGCTGGGCAGGAGAATCACGCGGAACGCGAGCGACGCCCGGTAGAGAGATCTAGTTAGTTATTCAGCCGTCTCAAGAGAATTGAGGCCGAATTGAATTAGGCTGACTTAGTTTCGTTCGTGCGGGCCCGACACGAAGGGCAACCGCAGTGTTTAGGCTCTCGGAGCATGTCGGGGAAGATTAGCTGAACCATCTCTTTTTCGGTCAGCCTGAACGATGTTCCGATCGCGACGAATTCGACCAGCCGGTTGTTTTTGTCTTCTCGTTCGGCTTCGGACAACTCTTCGCCGTGGACCAGATTTCTATTCGCATAGCCTTTGAGCACTTTGAGGTGCTCGGCAACCGTATCCCGGGGATCGCTCAGCGTCTCATGTGTCATGTTCCTGCTCTTGCTTGTCTCGTGCCGTTTCACCGAGAATCGTTCCCAGGTCCCTCGATAAGAGCTAGATACCCAATCGCCAAGCTCGCCGAAACCGGAACCGTGGGTGGGACCCCTAAGGATCGTCTGGATACATCCCTGTATTTTTCTCACCGTACATGTACTTAGCGTTCCGGGAATCGACGCCTAAGTAAGCGGCAAGTCGGCGAGAAAATGGAGCCCTTGTGCGTGTCAGGCTCGCCCCACTCGACGAAATGCCGGACCGACGGTATCGAACGCCTGCGTCAGAGGAACATGTGAATCTGGCGCTACGCGCCGATTGGGGTTAGGCTGACAATGTCTCGGCAGGGCTGACGCCTGGAAACCCGATCCTCAGTGCGGCGATGAGTCGCGTCGAGTCCGACCGGACAACGTCAATCTAGAGGTAGAAACCGGGCTCCTCTTCGAAGTCCGGCAGATCGTTGACCAAACGCCCGACGTTGGCAGCCACCGATTCGATCGATTCGCGTGCGCGTCGAGCCGTGGTCTTGCCCCAGAGCTCGGTTGCCCGGCGCTCGAATTCAAACACGAGTCTGGCGTACTGACGATCGGTTCGGAGGTTGGATTGCGTCACAACGAGCTCCCTCAGCGCTTCGTTGCAAGCATGTGCTGCTCGCGTCGAATTGACACCGATTTTTGGGAATCATTATAATCGTTGAGGATGTGAGGTAGCCATCAATGCCAAAGAGAACATATCAGCCACGGAAGCGCCGTCGGGCCAGGGTCCACGGCTTTCGATCAAGAATGAGATCACGAGACGGTCGCAACGTAATAAAGCGACGCATGTTCAAGGGACGAAGTCGACTTACTGTTTGATTCCTCGAACTTCCCACGCCGCGAGGGTGTTGTTCCGTCGGAACCACGTAACCGCTCGGCCTGGTGTCGAGGGGCGTATTTGGCCGGGTGTCCATGCAGAAAGAACGCCGTCTGAGAAAGTCGAGCGATTTTGCTGCTGCGCGACGACGAGGCCGGAGCTGGAGCGACCCTCTGCTCGTGTTGTTGGCCCGACGAAACGGTTCGGACGTTAGTCGAATCGGTTTCGCCGTCGGGCGTCGAGTTGGCAATGCGGTGATCAGAAACCGTATCAAACGCCGCCTGCGGGCTTTGGCGCATTCGGCCGACATCGAAAATGGATGGGACCTGGTGTTCATCGCGAGGAAAGATGCGGCGACTTCGAATTTTCCGAACCTTTCGAGGTCCGTGTTCAAACTTCTCAAACGTGCCCGGTTGGTGAGGTCGTGAATTTTCGTACGCCGCCAGGCGAGATTCGGCAGAATTCGAAATGAAAAAACTGGCCCTCGGCGCGATAAAATTGTACAAATTGGCCGTGTCGCCGTATTGGCCAGGGACTTGCAGGCATTCGCCCACATGTTCCGCCTACGCGGCCGAGGCGATCGAAAAACACGGCGCGGGCAAAGGGGTCTGGCTCACCGCCGGAAGACTGGGTCGATGCCGCCCGTTCGGCACGAGCGGATACGATCCAGTGCCGTAATCGGCGCGCGTCGCCGACCGTGTTGCGGGGCACTCCCAATTTGCGGGCCCCAAGTGAGTAGCGGCACAAAGATAACCGACAGATGTCGTGCGGGTAAACGAACTATCCGCTAAGCTATCCGATGAAGAAAGATCGACAACTGACGCGTCGGTCCATAGAAATGGCGATTCAGACGCCAATTGAAAAACGGGCCCATGAATCCGGTCTGAAACAAGCTGACCACGATCAAGAATAAATCGTTGTGGGGCAACTACTGCATTCACCCCACTGAAATGTTGGACACTATCGGATGTTGAAAACGTCTCGACGCGGCTCGCGGAAAACAGGAATCATTGTCGCTGCAGTCGTTCTGGCCATGCTGGCCGGCGCCTGCAGCCGCATCAGCAACCCACAAGGATGGTCCGGAGTTGCGACCTCCGGCGACACGCTCGTTGTCGGTACGATGGAAGGGCAGCTCATCGCCGTCAACAAGGACGACGCTTCCACGTTGTGGCGCGTCGATCTCAGAGGCGAAGAAGAGCAACGGGCGATCTACGGCAGTCCGGTCATCGACGGCGACACGGTTTACGCTGGCGGCTACGATGGTACGTTGTACGCGTTCGATCTGCAGGGCATTCCCGCTCGTTGGGAGGACACGCGACTGGGCGATCGCATCGTCGGCGGGCCAGTTGTGGCGGGAGATGCGATTATCGTCGCATCAATCTCGCTAGCCGACGATGGCGGTGACGAAGGCAAACTGTGGTCCATCGACGCTGAGACCGGCGATAATCTGTGGGACTATTCCACGCCGGGACCGATCTGGACGACGCCCGCGGTAGCCGACGGGCTCGTATACTTCGGCACACTGAATAAGCGCGTCTACGCAGTCGATCTGTCAGACGGCCAGAAGGTATGGGACTTCGAAACAGGTGGCGGAGTCGTTGGCACGCCCCTGGTTTCTGGCGGGCGAGTGTATTTTGGCGCCTTCGACAGCGTCTTCTACGCGTTGGACGCCAAGACCGGCGCCGAAGCCTGGACGTTCACAGGGGCCGATAAATGGTTCTGGGGCGGCGCCATCGAGCTCGGAAACCTCATACTTGCCCCTTCGCTTGACGGCAGCCTATACGCCCTGGATTCAGCGACCGGCTTGCCTCAATGGAAGTTCGAGACCGAAGGCACGATCGTCGGTTCCCCTGTCGTCATCGGCGAACTTATCGCGGTTCCAATCGCGGACGGCGGCGAATCGAAGATATCGCTGATAGAATTTAACGGCAGCCCGCGCGAGGCGTGCAAGGTCGGTGAAGACGTTCGGACGCCGCTGTTCGCGGATGGAGAACTGGTATACTTCGGCGCAACCAACCATTCGATTTGGGCGCTGCGGATCAAGCAAAACGGCAACCCGGACGAAGAGTGGGTTTACTTTACAGATCAAGACGATCCGATCCCACGGGATCGTAGCAAGGCATGTTGAGGACGGCTAGAACACATTGGATTTCATAGTCGACACTTGGAACTTGGCAATCATCCAGCCGATGATCAACGGCTTGGTATTGTTGTACAGCCTGTTTTTCAGCAACTTCGGCATCGCCGTGATTGCATTCACGCTGGTCGTCAGAATGATAATGATCCCGTTGACGATCAAACAGAGCCGTCAGATCAAGTCGATGGGCGCCCTTCAGCCGCTGATGAAGGAGATCCAGGCAAAGCACAAGAACGACCGGCAACGAGCCTCCCAAGAGACAATGCGCCTATACAAAGACCATGGCGTCAATCCTCTGGGCTGCCTCGGTCCGATGTTCATACAATTCCCAATATGGATCGGTCTCTACCAGGCCATCCTGCAAACGGTGCCTTCCAACCCCGAGAGCCTCGTTGGGTTGTCTCGGCATCTGTATGGATGGATTCCGCTGGTGCACAAGGTAGTGCCGATCGACAGCTCGTTCCTCTGGATGGACTTGGCGAAACCCGACCCATCGCCGTTCATCATGCCAATTCTGGTTGGCGGGTCGATGTTCATAATGCAGAAGATGTCGAGCATGCCCGCGGCGGACGACCGGCAGGCGTCGACGAATCGTATGATGTTGTGGATGATGCCTTTGATGTTCGGCTTCTTCACGCTGAATTTTCCGAGTGGGCTTGCGGTGTACTGGGTAGTTTCGAACGTGATTGGGGTGGCGATTCAAGGGTTCATCACCGGATGGGATCCTCTGAAATCTCTGTTGGCCTTCGGGCGCGCCACCGAGCAGGTCGAGACGGTTGCCACGGCGCCGTCGTTGGCTCTACCTGCCGAGGAGACGGTAATCGATGACGGAAATAACGATAACGGCCAAGACGGTGGACGAAGCAATCGAGCTCGCCCTAAAGGAACTCGACGCAGAGCGCGCAAAGGTCGAAATAGACGTCGTTAGCAGGGGCAAAGCCGGCATTCTGGGCATCGGCAGCGAACCCGCCAAGGTGCGAGTAGCGCTGCTCGACGCTCCTTCCGATGTCGCGACAACGACCACAGAGGTTCTCGACGAGATCATCTCGTTGCTCGGAGTCGATGTGGTTACGTCGTTGACCCAAGCCGACAAAGAAAACCTCGGCGGCCCTGCGTTCGATATCGAGGGCGACGATGCCGGGCTGCTCATCGGCCGCAGGGGCGAAACCCTGAAATCGCTCCAATTCCTGGTCAAGTACATGGTCAGCCAAAAGCTGGGCGTCAACGCGAACCTTCAAGTGGATGTCGAAGGCTACCAGGAGCGACGAAACGAGGCTCTGGCCAACATGGCCCGCCGCGTTGCGCAAAGGGTCATGGACTCCGGAAACCCCATCAGCCTCGAACCCATGCCGGCCAACGAACGGCGAATCGTGCACCTGACTCTCGCGGACCACGCACGGGTGACCACGGAAAGCGCCGGATCAGGCATGTCCCGCCAGGTGGTTGTTCACCTGAAATAGTTGGAGCAACTTTATCGCCGGCAACGGCTCTTCCGGCGATTTGCTTCGTCGCAGAAACCCAATCAGGTTGCGATCATTCAGCCGCGGGCCCGGTGTTATGTCGAATCGCATCCAACCGGATGTCGTGGTCATCGGCCACGTTTCGCGAGATGTGACCCATACCGGCCACGTCCTGGGCGGCGGCGCTGCGTACGCTTCGCTAACGATCAAAGCACTCGGGTTGCTCCCGGCGGTGGTGACTAGTTGCGGCCCGGACGTCGATCTCAGTTCCGTGCTTCCTGAAATCCCAGTGCACGTGAAGCCCGCGGGCGCAACCACGACTTTCGTCAACACCTACGACGGTGGACGCCGGCGCCAACAAGTCAAAGCTGTGGCCGAGACATTGTGCGCGTCTGACGTGCCATCCGAGTGGCGTGCCGCGCCGTTCGTCCTCCTGACCCCACTCGTTCGCGAGATCGATGACTCCGTCTTGGACGCATTCGGATCCCCGACTGTGGTGGCGTCCTTCCAGGGCTGGATCAGAGAATGGGACGACGACAGAGTCGTGTCGACCCGACATTGGGACGGAGGTCGCGTGTTGGACAATATCTGCGCCGCACAATTTTCGGACGACGACGGCGTAACGCCGGAGCAGATCGAAAGGTGGGCCGAACGGTGTCCGGTTCTGCTCCACACCAAGGGCGCATCCGGCTCCAGGGTTTGGGTCGATGGGGGCTGGTACGACCAGCCGGCGTTCCCCGCTCACGAAGTCGATCCGACGGGAGGGGGGGATGTGTTCTCGGCCGCGTTCCTGGTAAGATTCCAGGAATCCGGCGACGCGTTGGACGCGGCGAGGTTCGCGAGTTGCGCGGCGAGCTTCTGCGTTGAGCGCGTTGGCGCGGAAGGCATCCCGAATCGAGCGATGATCGAAGCTCGACTCAGCGGAGATTGACTCTTTCGAGTCGTCCTTGGGTGGCTGCGGCGCAATGATCGTCGTGCCATAATCGACCCGAACGTGCTGCAACATCTGCGATCGACGAAGCCCAGTGTCCGCGTCGACCTGGCGTGGGTAAACTGAACCGGGCGCCGCCCATCGCCAAGCCTTGAATCGGAAGGCGGAACAAGTGGACAACAAACGCGTTGCGTTGGAGCGTCGTGAAAGGCTGGCCGTGGTCACCTTGCGTGGACAAGGCGATGCCAACTTGATCGACACAACCACGGCCTTCGAAATCGCCGACGCGTGTGCCGAAGTCCGGCAAGATGACGCCATTTGGGTTGTCTTGCTGACCGCGACCGGCTCCGTCTTTTGCAACGGCACTGACGTCGAATCTTTTCGTACCTCAGTGGCAGACACGTGGGCCCTCGCCTCATTGCGGGTGTCCGAGATGGTCGCGAGCATCGAAAAGCCCGTGGTGTGCGCTCTCAACGGTGACGCCATCGACCAGGGCCTCGAACTCGCTCTCGCGTGCGACTTGCGCATGGCGTCTGACCAAGCGACGTTCGGCATGACGCAACTCGAACGCGGATCGATGCCGTGGGACGGCGGGACCCAGCGATTGCCCAGACTGATCGGGCGGAGCAGGGCAACCGAGATGTTGCTTACATCGAAGATGGTTTCAGCGGAGGAAGCCGCCGACATCGGGCTGGTCAACATGCTGGTCGAGCCGTCGAAGCTCAATGACGCCGCGATTGAGCTCGCGTCGGTCATCGCCACTCACGGGCCCATCGCCCTTCGGTATCTCAAAGAGGCCGTGCTGAAAGGCCTCGACCTAACCGTCGAACAAGGGCTGAGACTTGAAGCCGACCTCAGCTTCTTGCTTCAGAGCACGTCCGACCGGTCCGAGGGCCTCACGTCATTTCTGGAAAGGCGTAAACCAGAGTACAGCGGCGAATGACTCGTTCGGAGATCCCGTGGCCCAAGACGAACTGACAGTTCTATATTCGAAAGACGGCGCAGTCGCCCGCATCGTGTTGAACCGCCCTCGTCGGCTGAACGCGTTCAACGTCCAGATGCGCGACGATCTCTTCGCCGCGCTCGAAGCCGCCCGAGACGACCCGGACGTTCGCTGCATCCTGATCTCGGGAACCGGAGACCGGGCTTTCTGCGCCGGCGCGGACCTTACCGAATTTGGCTCAACCCCGTCTCAGGCCGTCGCTCGCCGGGTGCGATGGGAGCGCGACCTCTGGGGATTGTTCTTGTCAATCGCGAAACCGCTCGTGGTCGCCCTTCACGGGTTTGTGATTGGTTCTGGCGTCGAGATCGCCTGCCTATGCGACATTCGAATCGCTGCCGAAAACGCGACGTTCCGTATGCCGGAGACAGCTCTCGGCATGGTTCCGGCGGCCGGAGGCAGCCAAACGTTGCCGCGCGTAATGGGGCAGGGCGACGCGCTGGAAGTCCTGCTCGCGAACGCGCAGGTGTCCGCCTTTCGCGCGTTGTCGACAGGCTTCGTGCATCGAGTGGTCGCTCCGGAGGAACTGGCCGATTCGGCACTAACGCTCGCCGAGCAACTTGCGTCGTTGGACATCAATGCCCTCGCGGCGATCAAGCAAGCTGTTTTCACCGGTATGGACCTCTCCATGGACCAAGGTCTAGCCCTTGAACACCGGCTGGCGGCACGATTGATGACGGGAATGTTGGAACGGTAGTGGAAACGAAGCCGGTTTGGTGGTAGGCTATCGGTCGAAACTCCGACCGGGGGTCCGAATCAACAAATGAATATTACCGAGTTTCTTACCATTTCGGCCGCCATCGTTCCCGACCGGCCCGGTATGGTTTTCGAAGACCGGTCCACCACTTTCGAGCAGCTGCAGACGCGCGTCAACAAACTGGCCAACGGCATGGCCGATCTGGGAGTCGGCGCGGAGGATCGAGTCGCTTTCCTCCACGTCAACACAGATCACTACATCGAAGCCCTGTTCGCGACTTCGAAACTGGACGCGGTGTTTGTCCCTCTCAATTTCCGCGCCCGAGGCGAAGAGTTGTCGTACATGATTAACGACTCAACGCCCAAGGTCCTGTTCGTGGGCCCCAGGTATGTTGACATGGTCAAATCGTTCGCCGACGGCATCGAGAGCGTCAAACACGTCATCGTCATGGAGGGCGAACCCCAAGATTTTCTGGCCTACGACAACGTGGTGACTGAAGCCTCCGACGACGAGCGTTTCCCCGAATCCGCCGACGACGATCTTGCCGTCATCATGTTCACCGCCGGGACTACCGGATTCCCGAAAGGCGTGATGCTCAGCCATGAAAGCTTCTCGTCGTACATTCTCAGCAACGTGACGCCAGCGGACCCGGACATCGAAGAACGCAACATCTTGACCGTCCCTCTCTATCACATCGCCGGTATGCAGGCGGTGGTTTCGGCGGTCTATGCCGGGCGCACGCTGATCATCCAGCGTCAGTTCGACGCCCTCGGTTGGATGAAACTCGTCGAACAGCACCAAGTCGACCGCGCGATGATGGTTCCGACGATGTTGAAGCTCCTCATGGACCACGAAGAATTTCACACACACGATCTGAGCAGCCTCCAAGTCATCACCTACGGCGCGGCGCCAATGCCGCTCGAGGTGATCAAGCGCGCGATCCAAGAACTGCCAAACGCGCACTTCATCAACGCGTTCGGACAGACTGAGACAGCGGCCACGATCACGATGCTGCCTCCGGAAGATCACGACTTGACCGGAACGCCCGAGGAGATCGAGCGCAAGCTCAAGCGATTGTCCTCAATCGGAAAGCCGCTGGTTGACGTCGACGTGCAAATCGTCGACGAAGACGGCGAGCAGTTGGCCGTTGGCGAGACCGGCGAAATCGTCGCGAGCGGCGCGCGCCTGATGAAAGGGTACTGGCACATGGAAGCCGCCACTGCCGAGGCAATCCGCGGCGGTTGGCTCTACACAGGAGACCTCGGGTACATGGACCCTGACGGCTACATCTTCCTGTCAGGCAGGGCCAAAGACTTCATCAAGCGCGGCGGAGAGATGATCTCGCCCGAAGAAGTCGAGCAGGTACTGCAGTCGCACCCGGCAATCGACGAGGCCGCGATCATCGGCATTCCCGATCTCGATTGGGGCGAACGCGTCCGAGCAATCGTGGTTGCGAAACGGGGCCAGACGGTCGAGGAGGCGGAGGTCATCGAATACTGCCGCCAGCACTTGGCCAGCTACAAAAAGCCCGAATCCGTCGTGTTGACTGATGAGCTTCCTCGCAACCCGTTGGGCAAGGTCCTCAAGCGAGTTCTGCGCGAACAGTTCGACGCACCGATCGGAGCCGCGGACTAGGCGACAGATCCGGCTTCAGTCTCGATTCACGATTTCCCGCTGGCGATTAGTTCGCTGGCGCTTCGATTTTGTCGAAACCGGTGTACGGCCTGAGAACCTCTGGGATGACGATCGAGCCGTCTTCCTGTTGGTAATTCTCCAACACGGCGATCATGACTCGGGACAATCCCAGTCCGGACCCGTTTAGCGTGTGCACGTAGCGCGGCCTGGCGCCCCGCTCGGGCCGGTATCGGATCATGGCGCGGCGAGCCTGGTAGTCGGTGCAGTTCGAGCACGAGCTCACCTCCAACCACTCTTCGGCGCCTGGGGCCCACATCTCGACGTCGAACGCTTTAACCGCTGGCGCGGACAAGTCGCCGGTGCAAAGCTCCAAGACTCGATACGGGATTTCCAGCGCAGCAGCGACGCTCTCGGCATCTGCGACCAGCTTCTGAAGCTCGTCGCTGGACGAATCCGGCTCGACGAACTTGTACATCTCTACCTTTTCGAACTGGTGGACTCGTTTGATGCCTCTCGTATCCCGCCCCGCCGAAAACTTCTCCCGCCTCCAGCAAGGCGTGTGTGCGACGTAGTACAAGGGCAGGGCGCCCGCTTCGAGGATCTCGTCTCGATGGAGGCTCGTAATGCCTGGTTCCGCTGTCGGCAGCATCCACAGGTCGTCTTCCTCGTCGTGGTACATCTCTTCCTGGAAATGGGGCAAATGGCCGCTCGCGGTCATCGTGTCGCGTCCAACGAGGTACGGCAGGTACACTTCCGTGTATCCATGCTCTCTGCCGTGGAAGTTGAGCATCCACGTGATCAGAGCCCGCTGCAACGTCGCGCCCTTGCCGTGGAGGACGTAAAACCGTGAGCCTGAAAGCTTCACCCCGCGCTCAAAGTCAATCGCATCGAGCGAGGGTCCAAGCTCCCAGTGGGGTTTCAGTTCGAAGCTCTTCTCAGGCGCGATCCCAACCGAGCGAACGACGATGTTGGCGGTGTCGTCGAGTCCGATTGGAGCGTCGTCTTGCGGAATATTCGGAATTGAGAGCAGCCTCTCTTTGAGGACATCGTCGAGCTCGCGCAGCACGCCTTCGAGTTCGCGGATGCGACCTCCGACCTGGCGCATTTCGTCGATCAGTTCCCGCGGCTTGTCCTTGGACTTGCCGATCTCGCGGCTGACGTCGTTACGGCGAGCCCGTAGTTCGTCGGCCTCGGAGATAGCCGAGCGCCGTTGTCGGTCGAGGTCGAGCACGTCGTCCAACGGAGCGTCGTAGCCCCGGTTTTTCATGGCAGTGCGAACCAGATCGGTCTGGTCTCGAATGATCTCAATGCTTATCAATCTTCACCTTCGTGCAGGAGGATTTCGTTTGCCGAGAGCGCCCGACAAATTGACGTCGCGGTCAGCGCCGATCGAATACGGTCTCGCTGAGCGGAGTTTTCTTTGAGTCCGAGAGCTATGCCGGATCAGGAGAAGATCTCTCGCAGGCGGCGAGCGATGATCTCCTCGGAGTCTTGTTTGAGCGTCAGCATCCGAACAGCGAGCCCGTTGTCGTCTTGATGCTCGCGAACCCAGATGCTCGGGTTGCCTTTCCTGAGCTCCTCGATGACCTCGGCAGCGGTCTTGCCGACCACATCCGCGTCCACCTCGATGAACAGGCCTTCCGCGGGGCCGTCCGACGGGTAGTCTGACAGCTTGACGCCGTCGATGCCGGCGAGGTCGGACCGCAAGGACGAGATGCGGATCTCATAGGCCGCGAACCGGTCCTCGTGATTCATCGTTAGCCACTCGCGCAGAGCGCCGTATACTGCGACCACCTCTTGGCGATCGACCTTCATGGGCCGCCCAAATGAGCGCAGGCCAGAGTCTTCGAATCCAATGAAACTGTGCGTTCGGGCGATGTCGACGAGGTCTTTGCGACCGGTCAGCATGCCGCTCGAGTTGACGGCTCCGAAATATTTTGCGCCGTAGGCGACAAGATCGGCGCCCATCTTCACGTATGAGCTCAGTAGATCGGTCGGGTACACCTGTCCGGCAGCGTCGACGATGATCGGGACGTCGTGGGCGTGTCCGACTTCGATGACCGTCTCGATCGGCAGCGCCCCGGCGTTTCGGTCTCCTGGCGCGAGATAGTGAATCGCCGCGGTTTCAGGCCCGATGGCTGCGTCGAGCTGATCGACCGTCGTGCCGTCTTCGTCCCCGATCTCGACCAGTTTGCCGCCGGGGATCGTCATGCAGCGATCGTACCTGACTCGGAGTTGTCGCTGGATCAGTATCTCGCTTCGCAATCCGGTCGTGTCCGGAATCCGCTCGATGTTGGCGGGGTCGTCGCCCGAGATGATCGCCGCCGCGCCGACCGCGAGGGCCGCCGAGCATCCCGACGTGACCAGAGCGGCTTCGACGCCAAGCATGTCCGCGATACGATGCCCGACGCTGTCCATCAGTTCGCCCAGGTTGACGTAGAACTCCTCGGAATCGTCCATCAACGCTCGAACGGTTTCGGAGGGCGTTCCGCCGCCGAGAAGCGTTCGATTGCCCTGCGCGTTCAGCACCGGTCTCACATTCAACTCTTCGAAGATGCTAGCCATGATTCACTCCATAGGTCGGCTGTTTGTCGAATCATTCTATGGCCACAGATAGACGTTCGCAACCCTCGGCGGAAACGACGCTTTCGAGGCCCGGATTGCTTACGTGCCGATCGCGTGTCGGCGTATAATTACTGGGTTGCAAAACGGATGGGAAGATGGGAACGGCGGACGAGGAGAGCTTTATGCCGGACGCTGCGCTGGTAACGGAATACGCAGACGAACTTATTCAAACGCCACGCGCTCACCTGAGGCTTGAACTCAAGCAAGACGGCGAAGGTTTGTCGTTGGAGTACACCGGCCAACTCCTCGCGAGATGCTACTTGAGCAGGGAAGGGATGGTCACCGGAGGCTTCTTGGCCAAAGCGCTCGGTGTGTCGATCCCTCCGCGCGGAGAATCGGTGATCGCCAGAGTATCCACGGGTGTGCTTTATCGGGCTCTTGGCATCTGCCAGTTGGACTTCGCGGAAGAGGCTTCGTTCGTTCTGTTGGAGCGGTTGTTGGACGAGGCTGAAATGCAGCGAGGCGCAAGGAGCGACGCCGAGTAGCGGCTCGCGTTGATTTGGCCTGCGGTTGGCTCTATAATCGTTTCGGATTTGCAGCGCATTTGAAGAGAGGTTGGTGGGCTTTTCATTGCCCGTTGATTACGGGGCGCTTTCGCCTGGACAAACGATCTCACAGCATACGTATGTCATCGACGACGAGATGGTTGCTCGGTACGTTGACGCCGTCCAGGACGAATCGCGAGTTGCGAGTGTCGCGGACGGACCCGAGCTCGCGCCGCCGATGTCAATCGCCGCGCTGAGCCTGACGGGCGTGGTTCAGGACCTGCAGATTCCCGGAGGGACGTTGCACGTCGGGCAGGAGTTCAAGTTTTCCGGAGCTGTCCAAGTCGGCTCGACGCTCGAGTGCATCGCCACGTTGAAGACCAACTCGATGCGAGGCGGCTGGCGGTTCATGGTGGTCGAATCGGTGATCATCGATGGCGACGATCGGCAAGTCATGACGGGCAAAAGCACGATCACGCTGCCGCAAGACTTGACCGGCGGTGAGGCGACGGAATGAACCCGGGCGACGTGCTGCCGAGTGTGGAGAAGTCCATAACACAGGAACGAATCGAGCGATACGCGGAAGCCGCGGGCGATTTCAACCCGATTCACGTCGATGAAGAATTCGCTGCTCAGTCGCAATTTGGCGGCAGGATCGCTCATGGGATGATGATAGCGGCGATCATCTCGGAAATGATGACCGCCGCGTTCGGACAGGCCTGGCACGAATCGGGCCGGATGAAAATCAGGTTCCGTTCGCCGGTGTTTCCGGGAGATCGGATCGAGGCGACCGGCGCGGTGGAGTCGGTCCGCCCGCGCGACGACGGTGTCGAGATCGTGTGTACGGTCCAAGTGACTAAGGACAGCGGAGAAACCGCGATCAGTGGAGACGCCGCCGTATTGGCACCCGCGGATTGACCCATAAACAAGGACGCACGATTGACGAGCAACAACTCGCCAGCGTCGTTCTCGAGAAAACGTAACCGTGTGGTCTGAAGTCGAGGAGGGCACGTTTTGACCGCTGAGAATGGTATGGTCAAGATCGCCGTCGATGCCATGGGCGGCGACAATGCACCTGCCGAGATCGTCAAAGGAGCGGTTGAGTTTGCCAGGGCCGGCACAGCCCAGATTATTCTGGTCGGCGACCCCGACGCGGTGCAATCCGAACTCGCCAAATTCGATGTCGACGGACTGCCGATCGGAGTGGACCCGTCAGACGGGGTGATCCGCGAGGGCGAACCGCCGGCGTTGGCGCTGCGACAAAAACCAAAAGCGTCCATAGTCGTCTCGACCAGGCTCGTGAAACGTGAACAAGCCGACGCAAGCGTCACAATGGGCTCCACCGGCGCGGCCATGGCTGCCGCCGCGGTCGTGCTCGGGGTGGCCAAAGGCGTGGAGCGTCCCGTGCTCGGAGGGCCGATACTCGGCACCGCTCCGCGGACAATGATCTTGGACGTCGGCTCCAACGTCGATTGCAAACCCCAGCAACTGGTAAGTTACGCCGTGATCGGCGACGTGTTCGCCCGCTATTTCTGGAACCTCGAACGCCCGCGGGTGGCCTTGATAAGCGTTGGCGCCGAGATTGGCAAGGGCAATCGACAGATTCGAGAGACGACTGAGTTGCTGGAAAAGAGCGGCTTGAACTTTGTGGGCAACGTGGAAGCGCACAAGCTCGCGAAAGGTGCCGTCGACGTCGCGGTCTGCGACGGGTTCGTCGGCAACATCGTGATGAAACTCACCGAGGGGATTGGCGAAGCGACGGACGAGCGTCTTCGCGACCGGCTCCAAGGCACGATGTCGGCTGAAGAAATCGAAAGCGTGGCGGCTGACATTCACCAACTGACGAACGTGGTCGAGATGACAGGCGGAGGGCCGCTTTTCGGGGTCAACGGCGTAACAGTCGTGGGCCACGGGTCCGCGAACGCCACCGCTGTTTACCGTGCCATTGAGGTGGCGAAACGCGCCGTCGACACAGGGTACGTTCCGCGGATCAATCAAGAACTAGAGGCGATTCACGCCAAACTAGGCGAATAATCTAGACGCGCGAATGTATGTAAGTTCGCGTCAGGAGGAATCTTGGTCAAGTCCGATATTGAAGGCAAATTCGCGCTCGTGACCGGCGCCTCGAAGGGCATCGGCAGAGCGATCGCACAACGACTGGCCGACGAGGGCGTCAACGTTGCGGTCAACTACAATCGGTCGGAGGACGAGGCCCACCAGGTGGTGGCCGGCCTCGAATCCGCCGGCGTGACAGCATTCGCGGTCCAAGCGGACGTAAGCCAGGTCGATCAAGTCCAGGCCATGATCACCCATGTGCAGGAGACCTTCGGCGGCATCGACATCCTGATCAACAACGCCGGCATTATCAATGACGGCCTGCTGGTGAGAATGTCCGATTCCGCCTGGGACGACGTGATGGGGACGAATCTCAATGGCACATTCCATTGCACGCGGGCCGTTTTGCGACAGATGATCCGCCAACGTTGGGGACGCATCATCAACATTGGTTCGGTCGTGGGGATCAGAGGCAACATAGGGCAGGTCAACTACACGGCGTCTAAAGCTGCGATCATAGGGTTCACCAAAGCGCTGGCCAAAGAAGTTGCGACCCGAAACATCACCGTCAACACCGTAACCCCCGGCTACATCAGCACTGATACGGTCGACGTGCTTCCTCAGGAGACCAAAGACCGCATCATGACCTGGATTCCGCAAGGACACTTTGGCGAGGTCGACGACGTGGCGCACTTAGTCGCATACCTCTCAAGCGAACGAGCAAAATATATGACCGGCCAGATCGTTAGCGTGGACGGCGGAATGGCCATCTAGGCCGCGACATTGTCATTCGAAGGCAAGATCGCACTGGTGACCGGCGCTTCACGTGGCATTGGACGGGCCATTGCACTGGAGTTCGCCCGGCGCGGCGCTCACATCGCGTTCAATTATCTGCGAAACCACAAAGCCGCCGCGGAGACCCAATCGGAAATCGAAGCCCTGGGTGTGCGGTGCCTGAAAATCCGAGCGCACCTCGGCGACACCGAAAAGATTCGCGATCTGTTTACCGGCATTCAGAAGGAATTCGGACGCCTCGACATCCTAGTCAACAACGCGGCGACGGGCGTGCAGCGTTCGGCGGCTGAGCTCGAGGAGAAGCACTGGGATTGGACCATGGGCGTCAACGCCAAAGCCCCGTGGCTGTGCTCCATCGAAGCTTCTCGCCTCATGCCGGACGGCGGTCACATCGTCAATCTCACCAGCGAAGGCTCCCGGCGCGTTCTGCCGTACTACTTCTCGGTCGGAACCTCGAAGGCAGCGCTGGAAGCAGTCACCCGGTATCTAGCCATCGAGTTCGCCGAAAAGAACATCGCTGTCAACGCCGTATCCGGCGGGTACGTGGAAACGGGAGCTCTCGATCACTTCCCTACAAAGGATCAGATGTTCGAGTCGGGCCGCGACACGCCGGTGGGACGGATGGTGACCGTAGAAGACATCGCGGGCGTCGTCGCTTTCCTATGCACAGACGCGGCGAGCATGATCCGAGGCCAGGTCATCGTCGTGGACGGCGGCGTCACGCTGAAAGCCGAGTAAGCGCGCAGGCCGGCAGCGATATCAACGGTGCTCTGGCCGTTTACGGCCAAGCCCACGCATGCCTCTGTCAGTCGCGATCCTCGGAGCTTCTCGCCACCACGACCTCGATCGCGCTTCCGTCGACATCAGCCGCCAGCGCCGTCCCAGTATCCGAGTGCGATCTGCGCACCAAAGCGAGCGCGACATGCGATCTCGACGCGTCATCCGAGGACGATGACGTCACCACGCCCACGGACTGGCCGTCCGCACTCAACGTCGATCCAGAGGGCAGCGTCGCGTCACCGCTCCAGGTAAGCGAGACTAGATGTCGCTGCACTTTGTCGTATGCATTCAACCGGGCGACGACCTCTTGGCCGATGTAGCACCCCTTGTTGAAGCTGATGTATTCGAGCAGGCCGGCCTCGAGGGGGTTGTGATTCTCGGTGAGCTCAGCGCCGAAGGCCGGCGCCATGTTCTCGATCCGCAGCAACTCCAACGCCTCGGCATTCGCACTCAGGACGCCGTTGGATTCGAGCCGATCGCGGACTTCGGATTCGGCCGAATGATGGACGATGACGTCGAACGCTAGGACGCCGGCGAAGTCCGTTCGGACGATGGTGCAGCCGTCCACAGTGGGGCACGGCGCGCCGTCGAAACGTTGCCAACCCCGTACGTCCAGGCCGAAAACGGCCTCAACGATGTCGCCGGATTTCGGACCGACAACGCTCATCATGGCGGTGTCCGGCGTGATGTCCATTACAGAAACGTCTTCCGTGAACGTGTAGAAGTCCATCCACTCGGCGACCTTGCTCTGGTTTCCCGGTCCGGTCAGCGCCAACAGGCGCCCGTCAAGTTGCACCACCGTGAGGAGATCGATGACTCGGCCCTTGTTGGTGGTGAGCACCGTCCCGATGCCTCGTCCAACGGTGAGACCGCGAAGGTCGTTTGTGGAAAGCCGGTCGAGTAAGTCGATCGTGTCGGCGCCGGATATCGCGAGCCGGCCGATCTCGGATCGATCGACGATGGCGGCGTCTTCAGTCAGCGCTCGACGCTGGTTCGACGCGGCATCGTCGGGGCCAGGGGAAGTTGAGATTGCTTCGGTTGACGCCAAGGCGGCCTCCTGTCAAAAAACACGAAAACAGGGCGCCGTCTGACGCCGCCCCGCGGAGAGGATCAAGTTTGCGGTGAGACTGTCTCGGCTAGACGCTGAACGAGGTGCCGCAACCGCAGGTTGTCTTGGCGTTGGGATTGTTGAAGACAAATCCCTTGCCGTTGAGCCCGCCGGAGTATTCCAGCGTCGTGCCCGCGAGGAAGATGTACGACTTGCGGTCCACGAACAGCTTCACGCCGTGATCCTCGATAATCTTGTCGTTGTCGCCAGGCTCGTGAGCCAGGTCCAAGACGTAGGTTAGCCCCGAGCATCCGCCGCCCTTAACACCCACCCGCAGGTGCGCGTCCGGGTCGCCCGCTTGCTCGGCGAACACTCGGACATGGCCCGCTGCCTCTGGTGAGATGCTGATGGTTAGCGGCTCGGGCATTACTCTTGCCATGACACTCCAACCGTCCTTCGGATTCAGGGGTGTATCGGACATCCGAGGTCTATTCTACAGGATGTGTCGAACTTTGGCATCAAATCTCACATCCACACAACCTGATGATATACGAGACTGGCGCCGGTCGGAGTTTCGTGACGTTCTTTTGTGGCGGGGAAAAGGTGACGATCACCGGGAATGAGTGCCCTGGAGACGACTGATGTGTCCCGTTGAAACCATGTGGCGCCCGGCGACGATCGCATATTCCCCGAGGTCGTCACTCGCCAGACCCGCCCAACGGTTGAACTCGACGACGTTCGCTGGCCGCTACGCCGCGCTCTTCTTACGTCCGGGCTTCATCTTGCCCTTTTTGATTTTGACGTTGAGTGAGAACGCAGGTTGGGTGTCGCGCATGTGGCCGCACTGCAGGCACTCCTCGTACTGACCATAGTGATCGGTATGTTCGTGCACGTCGCCTTGGCATCGTGGGCATGCGCGAAATCGTAAGGTCATGGCTGCCTCCATTTTCATCCTGCTATACAGAAATGATTGCCGACTCGATCACCGTCTCGGGCTGTTAGATGCTTTGCCCCGTCCGGAGAATCAGGCCGTTAGTTTACAGGCCGGCGCGGAACTCTCTGGCCCGATAATTGCCGGTCCGGATACGTAAGACGGCGGAGAAACGTTATGATCGCATGTAAGGTATCATTTCAAATAAGGTTTGTCAACTTTGGAATGCTTTTTGTGCATAAAACAAAATACCGCATTAAGGGTGATATCGAGAACTAGTGGTGCCAACGTGCGGGTAACCCAAGAAGAAATTGACTCGTGAACAATGGGTGAAATATACTCGGGCTATACAGTGGCAGCGCCGATTCTGGTGCAGTCGGCGATGATTTGTGGGGAACTGGCTACCCTTGGGTCAGTTAGGCTGACGAATTCATAATCCGAAGCTCTTGCAAGAGATCGCGGACCAATACTTTCCGCCAATCAGGTTCGGTAGTACGGACGACTAGAGCGAGGTTACAATGGCCGAATTCAACGACAAAGTTGCGATAGTTACGGGCGGCGCGCTTGGAATGGGGAGCATCACCGCCTACGAATTCGCGAAGAGCGGCGCTTCGGTTGTCGTTGCCGACATCGATTCCAGCGCCGGAGAACAGAGAGTCGCGCGGATGCGCGACAATGGACTCAGCGCGCTGTTCCTGCAGACTGACGTCAGCGTCGCGGCGGATTGCGAGCGGGCGGTAGCGTCCGCCGTTGCCGAATTCGGCGGCGTGGACGTACTTTTCAACAACGCCGGCATCCAGCCTCCGGACTCGTATCTCAACGTCGAGGACACCTCGGAAGAAACCTGGGACAAGATCACGGGCGTCAACCTCAAAGGTCACTTCCTGATGTCGAAGTACGCGATCCCTGAGATGCGGAAACGGGGAGGCGGTGTGATCATCAACAACGCCAGCGTCCAAGGATTGCAGTCACAGCCCTTGGTGCCAGCCTACGCCGCCAGCAAAGGCGGAGCGCTATCGCTCACGCGCCAGATGGCGCTGGACTACGCGCCGGAAAGAATACGCGTGCTCGCGATCTGTCCCGGAACCATCGATACGGAGATGGTTCGGACGGTTGCGAGTCAAGAAGGCGGCGACATCGATCAGACTCTCGTACGATATGGGGCAGGGCATCCCATCGGCAGGATCGGGCAAGGCGAAGACATTGCCGCGCTCGTATTGTTCCTTGCCAGCGACGCCGCCTCGTTCATGACGGGGAGCCACGTCGTTATTGACGGCGGCTTGATGGCATTGGGAGCTTGGGCCGGCGGCGCGGGCGGCTCCGGCACGGACGGTTGACCCGCCCGTATGAACTTGCGGGCGTTCGGAGAAGTGACGATGGCAATGCTGACTAACGGAAACGATGTCTCAGTGCTCGCGGACGGCTTGGACCACCCGGAAGGAGTCGTGCGGGGCCGAGACGGCTTTGTGTACGCCGGCGGCGAGACGGGACAGATCTACCGGATCGATATCGACCGCGGACGTGCAGACCAAGTCGCTCAGGTCCCAAACGGCTTCATCCTCGGCATGGCGATCGACGCCGACAATAACATCTACGCGTGCGAAACCGGCAGCCACAGCGTCGTCCGCATAACCCAGGGCGGCATCGTTTCGACGTACTCGCGAGGCGCGCCCGATGACCCGTTGTATTTTCCGAACTACCCCGCGTTCGACAGTCAAGGGAACCTGTACGTCTCGGCATCCGGCGACTGGAACGCGGACAACGGCAAAGTGTTCAAGATCAAACCAGGGGGCGACGCCGAAGTCTGGAGCGACAAACTCAAGGAGTTTCCGAACGGTCTCTGCATGGGCCCAGACGAAAACCACTTGTATGTCGCCATGAGCCTCAATCCGCCGAGAATCGTCCGCGTCAGCATCCAGGGCGACGGCAGCGCCGGTGAGATCGAAACCGTGGTCGAACTCCCCAAGACCGTCCCGGATGGGCTCGCGTTCGACATAGACGGGAACCTCTACATATCCTGCTATCGACCCGACAGAATCTACCGGTTGTCGCCGACCGGGAACCTTGAGGTTTTGGCCGAGGACTACGAAGGCACGCTGATCGCCGCTCCAACGAACGTTGCCTTCTGCGGCAGGAACCGAGACGTCCTGGTATCTGCTAATCTCGGCCGCTGGCACCTCACCCGATACGAAGCCGGGGCGCGCGGTATGCGGTTGCATTATCCGCGCGTCGGCTGATTGAGCGATTTGACGCCGCCGCCAGTCGTAGTCGTCGTATTGGGACCGCCGGCGTCCGGCAAGACCACTATCGCGCGAGCGATGGGGCCAGCGCTCGGAATCCCGATGCTTTCCAAGGACGATATCAAAGAAACGCTGTTGGACAGTAGTTGGACAGTATCGGATGGACAGATCGAGAGCCATCGGCGGTGCTGGGCAAAACCGCTATCGACCTGCTATTTGCGTGGACCGAGATCCAGTTCTCCTCGGGCGGTTCGGTGATATGCGAAATGAACTTCCATGCTCGCCTCGACCCCCCGAGGTTCGCCTCACTTGGCTCGCGATTTCCGTGCCGTTTCGTCCAAGTGCATTGTTCGGCTCCGAACAGTTTGCTGATCGAACGTTACCGAGAACGCGCTATGTCACGTGAAAGGCATCCGGGCCATTTCGACGGAAGCATCGAGGTGCAGGACTCATTCGCGAACAGCCTCGTTCGAGGCGTTTGGGCGCCGTTGAATATGCCAGGTCGGCTTTTTCGGATTGATCCCCTCAAATTGGACTACACGAGGTTCATGACCGATGTTGCTTCGGCGATCTCGGGCAATGGGCAAGACACCGATAGGGCGACGGACAGCTTCGATCCGATTTGACCCGAGCTTCGTTGAGGGTCAGCTTTCTCCGTGTGCACGCCGACCAGGCTCATCAACATCGTTATTCGTCGCTGGCAACCGGCGGCGCCCGGCCCCTGTTTCTCGGGCGGCCCGGAACGGCTATCGAGGCGTGACCAAGATCCGAAAAACGTCCTTGGCGGCCGACACCATTCGCGGGAAACCGGTTTCGATGACCTGATCCAGCTTGATCACATCGGATACCAACGGCAAAGTCTTCATCTGGCCTGACGCGATCAGCTTCACCGCCTCCTCGACGTCGCGCTGTTCGTACGCCAACGATCCGGCCATCCGTACCTCTGTGCCCACGAGACTGTTGAAGTCGAATTGCGGCGTCGAGGTGTAGATCGCCACCAGCACGACCAGGCCGCCTCGACGGACCGCCTCGACAGCCAACTTCGGGGTTTCGGCCGCTCCAGCCGCGTCGATGACGATGTTAGGGCCAATGCCGTCGGTCAACTCGGCCAGCCTGGAGACGGTGTCCTGAGTCGACGAGTCGATCGTCGCGTCCGCGCCTAACTCGGCGGCAAGCTCAAGGCTCATCTGCCGCTTATCGACAGCGTAGACTTCGGCGCCTTGAGCCTTCAGCGCCTGCATCGCCAACAAACCGACGGTTCCAACGCCGATGACCGCGACACGGTCGCCCGCGGCTGCCTCCGAGCGCCTGGCCGCGTGTATGGCGACCGAAGCGGGCTCGACCAAAGCTGCCTCTTTGCTCGACACGTTGTCAGGCAGGACCACCACCTGCTCCGCGGGCCATACGACGTGCTCCGCGAGCCCGCCGTCGATCGCGAACCCGATGGCTGCCATCGACGGGCACTGTGTCGTTTCGCCTTCCCGACACCATCGGCACGTGCGGCAAGTCAACACCCCGTTCAACACGACTCGGTCGCCCACGCTCGGCGCCAAAACCCCTTCGCCGAGCTCAATCACCGTGGCTGCGATCTCGTGTCCCGTTGTCAGAGGCATCTGTCTACCAGTGACTGGATTCGGAGTGTCACCGGAGATGAAAACCGGGCCGTACAAGAATTCTTCGACGTCCGTGGCGCAGATGCCGCAATAGTCGACGGCGAGCTTGACCTGACCGGGTCCCGGCGTCGGCTCCGGAACGGTTTCGAGTCTGAGGTCTTTGTTTCCGTGATAAACGAGAGCCTGCATGTTTCACCTTCTTTGAGACGGGGCGCCTCCGGATCGAGTGTATTTATCGTTCGGTGGGCGTGTCAACCGGCGCAGATCTTGTACTCCGCGACCTCCGTTAAGTCGGGGCCGCGCAGGTGGATATCGGCGACATCCGCGCTTTGAGTGACGTCCTATACTCGGGATGATGCGGGCCTGATCCATGCTGGCCCTGGCAGATTGGTCTCGGACGCCGAAAACCCTTGCCTAGCAGGGTTGCGTTTTGGGATCAGATTGGCTATATTTGGCGTGCGAATTCGCTCGGCGCGTCAATTCGTGTCGTACAACGTTGTTCCAGGCACGACGGAACCTTAGCGCGCGGGCATCGCCGAGTTGAACGCATGTCGATTCATGCGGTAAGGAGTAAAGCGGCCATGCAAGATTCTGATCGCATTGGGGACGTAGTCCTCGAGGTCAAAGATCTTCGGACCTACTTTGTAACGAGGTGGGGCGTGGTAAAGGCTGTCGACGGCGTGAATTTCAACGTTCGTCGCGGCGAGACATTGGGAGTTGTCGGAGAGTCGGGATGCGGCAAATCAGTCACATCGCTCTCCATCATGCGTCTGGTGCCTTCACCCCCTGGCCACATCGTTGGCGGGCAGATCCTTCTCGATGGATACGACATTCTCCAACTCGACGACGGCGAAATGGAGAGCATCCGAGGCAGCCGAATCGGAATGGTGCTTCAAGACCCGATGACAGCGCTCAACCCGGTTTTCGACATCGAAGACCAAGTGGGTGAAGCCCTGAAGATACACAAGAACATGTCTGGTGAAGGCCTCAAGTCCAATGTGATCGAAATGCTTCGAAAAGTACGCATACCGGCTCCCGAAGTGCGCATCAAGGACTTTCCTCACCAGCTCTCGGGCGGCATGAGGCAGCGTGTGGTCGGAGCAATCGGAATCTCATGTGACCCGGCGGTCCTCATCGCCGACGAGCCAACGACTTCGCTCGACGCCACGATCCAAGCTCAGTATCTTCGGCTTCTCAGGGAGCTCCAAGAGGAGACAGGGGTCGGCATTATCTTCATCACGCACGATTTCGGGATCGTCGCGAAGATGTGCGACCGGGTGGCGGTGATGTACGCGGGCAAGATCGTCGAACAGGGGGACGTTCGTCAGATATTCAATAAGCCGGCTCACCCCTACACCGAGGCGCTAATCCAATCGGTGCCGAAAATGGAAGTGAAAGAAGAGCGGCTGTATTCTATTCCCGGTCAGCCGCCCGCGCTGTGGGACTTGAGCCCAGGGTGCGCGTTCGCCGAACGATGCCGGTATGCGTTCGATCGTTGCAACGCCGAGTACCCCGACATGTTCGAGCTCGAAGATGGACAGATCGCAGCCTGCTGGCTCAAAGAAAAAGACAAAGTAGCCACGGCCTAAACGGCGTTGACGCGAAACGAGGTGTTTGATGACCAGTAGCGAAGGTGCGCTTCTGAGCGTACGAAATCTGAAGAAATATTTTCCCGTGGGGTCAGGTTTCCTCGGACGAAGCAAAGCTATGCTCAAAGCCGTCGACGGTGTCAATTTCGACATCGAACCCGGCAAAACCTACGGACTAGTCGGGGAATCAGGCTGTGGGAAGACGACCACCGCCAAGATGATCTTGCTTCTGGAAGAACCGACTGACGGCGGCGTATCGTTCGAAGGGGCCGATGCGTTGTCGATGGATCGAGACGCCCAGAGGAACTACAAATCCAAGGTTCAAGCTGTCTTCCAAGACCCGTGGGCGTCGCTCAATCCTCGGATGAGGGTCGGAGGAATTGTCGGCGAACCGTTGGAAGTCAACAGCACGATGACGAAACAGGAAATCAAGACCAAAGTCGGTGACACCCTGGAAGAAGTCGGCCTTGCCGCTTATCAGGCAAACCTATTTCCTCACGAGTTCAGCGGCGGCCAGCGACAACGAATTGGTGTCGCTCGAGCCCTGGTTCTGAACCCGAGCCTTATCGTTCTCGACGAGCCTGTGTCTGCGCTGGATGTGTCTATCCGTGCACAGATCATGAACCTGTTGGAGGACCTGCAGGACGAGCACAACCTCACCTACCTGTTGATCGCTCACCACTTGGCCACGGTCAGGTACATGTGCGACAAAGTGGGCGTCATGTATCTGGGGCGCTTGGTTGAAGAAGCCGACACGGAAGAACTTTACGACAACCCTCTGCACCCGTACACGCGAGCATTGATGTCCGCCGCTCTGCCGTCGCATCCGGACATCGAGCGAGAAGAGATCATCTTAACAGGCGAGGTTCCGTCCCCGGTCAACCCGCCCGAGGGCTGCCACTTCCACCCAAGGTGCCCGTCGCGATTTGAGCCGTGCGCCGACGTCCCGTTGCCCGTCGAAACCGAGCCGACACCGGGCCACCGGGTAGTGTGCCACCTGTACTAAGGCGGAGACAGCGGAAGGGAGTCAACGCCGTTCCCCCTCCCAATAATCAATCGACGCGATAAATCGCCGCCGTGGACGCGAAGTCCCGGCGGCGTTTTCGTTCTCCGTCGAACTGGGTTTGATAGCCGGTCGTGACCATCGGCCCCACGGTAAAAAAGCGGTCAGGCCGTTTTCACGACCTGACCGTTTGTGTGTCCTGAATTTGGGGTCCGCCGCTTGAAACGGGCTGCACGATAAGCTGGTTGATTCCCGACCGCAGCTTACGCGGGGTTCACCGTGAATACGCCGACTTTGTCGTCGTTGCACAGAATGTCGAACGCGCCTGAGTTGCCAGGGTTGAAGTCGTAGAACACCCTCGCTCCCGATTCGAACTCCAGATTAACTGTGGTTACGCTACTGGCGAACGCTCCGCCAGCGTTGTTGATTTCAAGTCCTTGGATAACATAGGAGACCTGCTCTCGGTCACCAACTACCTCGAGGGATTTGGTGGTGCCTTCGCGGATTTCCGCTGGCAACTGAATTGCCAATCTCACACGCTGCCCCATCGTGACAGTGACGTCACCTGGGTCAGCGGTGCAACCGGCATCCGTCGTCGCTAGGTCGATCCGAAATTGCTCGAAGGCCGTGACAGGCGATCGGTGGAATTCGGTGGATTCACCTTCCGGCCTCGCCGATCCGCGATCACCCGATTTTACACCACAACCCAACGCCACCAGAGCAAACAAGGCGATCATTAAAGGTGCGAATCGAACGATGGATTTGGCGATTGCCGAAAAAGCAGTCCGCGTCTTCATTTCAAACCAACCTCACAGTAGACGCTCACAATCCGATATCAACGGCACAGTGTTCGCATCACACCGGAGGTCACACCTCAGATTCCGGAAACGAATGGATGGCCTGAACAATCCTCAACTGTGCCAAACGCTAGGATACGTCTACCCTTCGATTAGTTCAACTGCCTCAAGCGCGGGTCGAGTCGGTCTCTTAACCAATCTCCGGTGAAGTTGAGTGACATGACCACTAAGAAAATGCAGACGCCCGGGAAGAACGCGATCCACCATGCGTCGTTAATAAACGGTCGTCCGTCGTTGACCATCGCGCCCCAAGCCGGAGTGGGTGGGGGGATGCCAGCGCCCAGGAAACTCAGGATCGCCTCGGTCAGGATGAGCTGGCCGACTCGAAGCGTCGCGATGACGATCACCGTGTTGATGGTGCCGGGCAAAATGTGCCATATCAGGATTCGGAACGTTGAGGCCCCGGCCACTTTGGCCAGAGCAACATAGTCGCGCTCTTTGAGAGTCAGTGTCTCGCCCCGGACATTGCGGACGAATGGGGTCCACGACAGCAATGCCAGCAAGATCAGCAGGATTGTCATCGTCTGACCAAGGGCGATCACAACAACGATGGCTATCAGAATGAACGGGAGGCCCAACCACACGTCCGTGATGCGCATTATGATCTCGTCCAGCCAACCGCCGAAGTAGCCGGCAACCAATCCCATGCTCACGCCGACCAACAGGCCGCTGGTTAGGGATATGGCGGTCACGGTGAGCGACACTTGGGCACCCTTTATTATTCGACTAAGCAAGTCCCGCCCAATGTTGTCGCCGCCCAGGATGTGGTCCCACGAGGGGAACTGGACCTTGGCTTTTAGGCCTATTGTCTGGAACGCGGCTTCGACATCCTCCTGACTGTCGAGCCCAGTGGGGTCGAGTCCGTATTTGATCGCCGCGTCCTCAGGCGTCAGGTTTACTGGATCGGGGAAGGCTAGATTGTCCGATGCGTCCTTGACGTTCAAGACGACAGGTGGATACCAGACCGGGGGAATGTTCCGGTTGTCGGGGATCGCGATGAACGGGTCGTGCGGCGCCAGGAGGTCGGCGAAGATACCGGTGAATACCAATAAACCGAGAACCGTGACGGGAATTATCGGCCATCGTCTGATGACGAACCAAATCTGCCCAAGCCGGGTTCTATCGGCGCCAATCCTTCGAGCCAGGTCTGAGGTGATATCTGCTTGAGCCATTAATCTATCCCACCTACGCGTACCGGATTCGGGGGTCTATGTAGGCGTACAGAACATCGGTCACGAAGTTGAAGAACACATACATAGCCGTGAACACCAATACAGTCCCCACCATGATGGGGAAGTCGTTGTTGTTAATAGCGTCGAACGCCAGCCGGCCCAGCCCTGGGATTGAGAAGATCGTTTCGGTCACGACCGCGCCGGTGATGAAGCCGGTCAGCAACAGGCTCGAGAACGTGAGCGGAGCGATGAGGCCGTTTCGGAAGCCGTGCTTCCATATCACCGCGTTGTTGGAGACCCCTTTGGCCCGAGCCAGCTTAATGAACTCGGAATCGAGTATCTCCAACATCGAAGAGCGGACGAGGCGCAGATACGTCGCAGCCGCAATCCACCCAAGGGTGACAGTCGGCATGACATAGTGCTTCCATGAGAACGATCCCTCGCCAAGAGTGCCGGTCGGCAGCCACCGGAGCTGCACTGAGAAAATCAGGATCAGCATGATGCCCACCCAGAACACGGGCAGGGCTTGTCCAAAGAGGGCGAACCCTCTGGCCAGATAATCCCAGACGGTCCCGCGTTTGACGGCAGAGAGCACACCCAGTGGCACCCCGATGATAGTGGCGAAAACATACGACAAGAAGCCTACTTTGAGCGTCGGCGGGAGGCGCGTCTTGATCTTGCCCAACACGTCTTTGCGGTCGAGCAAACTCTCCTGCCAGTCTCCTTGTACAATTCGGCCCAGCCAGACCGCGTATTGCCAGATGATCGGCTTGTCGAGGCCCAGCTCCACGCCCAGATCGTCCCAGCGCTGTTGTGTTATTCCGTATCCGCCCTCTTGGGCATACAGGAATCTGGGGTCGCCCGCCATCCTGGACAGGAAAAAAGTGATCAACGTGGCCCCGATGAGCGCGGAGATCGCGAAGAAAAATCTCCTGATCAAGAACTGCCGCATGGGCTTATATGCCTCCCAAAAGACGGGCCGCGCCGGTCGCACTCTGCGGGCGCGCGAAACCGGAGGCTAACGCTTTATTTAGCTACGTCTCGAGATTGAAGGTTCGCCCATACGAACCTTCAATCTCGAGACGTTCTGATCGTTAAGGTCGTTTACCAGACGTTGACAATACTACACCCTGAGGCAGTGCGCAACGTCGAACCGTGCGATTGCCGACGATTCTATGCCGCCTCAGCTTCACACGACATGCCCCCACATGACGAGACTTCTCGACCGATGGGGGCATGACGTCACATTCTCGGTACGTGAACCGTGTTACTTCAGTTTTGCAGTCCTGATGTTGTTGATGGCGAACAGGTTGCCATTGGCCATGGGCCTCATGTCCCACGAGCCGCCGACGAATGCGTCAGGGTCGATAGCCGGCCACAGCGGTCGCTCGAAGATGCCGACGCACAATGCCTCTTCGGCGTTGCTCGCGAAGAAGGATGCGGACATATCCTCGCGTTTGGCCTTGTCAGGCTCTCCGGCCATCTTGGTGTAGCTCTCGCTGGCCCATGGGATCTCCATACCGACGCCATATCCGCCGGCGCTGATGGAGCTCATGACGAAGCCGTGCGCCCAGTCATACGGGAAGTTGGATTTGTTTTCGTCTCCGCAACCGGTGAACGGGGTGTTGGTTGTTCGGGCGACCAAGCCCGGCCGATAGACCGAGTAGGCGGTCTTGATCAGGTTGACCTTTACACCTAGGTGCTGCTGCCAGGCGGCCCCGACGGACTCGCCGATCTCAGCGCCCAACTCACCAGTGCCGACCCAGAGGTCCATCTCGAACCCGTCAGGGTAGCCGGCCTCGACCAGCATGCCTTTGGCCTTGTCGAAGTCGGTGCCCCAGTCCCAGGCTGTGTCGTGGGCAGGGCTGTTGCTCGAGTTGTATGGCTGGTAGTTCACGAAGCCCAACCCGCCCAACAAGTTGTCTAGCAATTCCTGTCGCTGAATGGACCAGGCGAATGCGTTGCGCACGAGTCGCGAACTGACCATTGAAGGAGTGTCGTTATCGTAGTCGCCGCCGCCCTCGAACGGGTCGCCGACGTGTGGCTTACTGGTGTCGCGGTCGCGCTCCAGTTCGGCCCCGGTCAGGGCGCCGAACTTCTCCCAGTAGTTGCCTGTCATGGAGATGTTGTCGATGGTGTTGAACTCAGCCTTTTTCATGGCTGCGAAGCCCTTGCCGATCAACTCGGGAAGGTCTTTCAGACCGACTTGGGCTACCTGCGCTTCGCCTGTCTCCAACATAGCGCGGCGAGAGGCGCCCTCGGGGATCTCCATCCAGCGAGCTATTTCTACGAACGGACCCCAACCCTCGGCGGTGCCCCAGTAGTCAGCGAAGGCATGTCCGACGATGGATTTGTCTTGTTCCCACTCGTCGTTTTCGAACGCGCCCACTCCAATATACGCATCCTGCGTGGCTTCAACACCTAGTTCATCGAAAAGACTCTTCGACATGATGCCCGCGGTTTGCCAGAACCGGCTGAACCGGTGCAGGACTCCACGGCTGTCGTAGTTTCGGTAGTTTAGGCGCACCGTATACTTGTCAACTTCTTCCATCGACGCAATCAACGGTGCAAAGTCGCCAGCCTGACCATGGACGGACTCAGGGTTGGTGACCGAGTTGGCGTCGTTGAAAGAGTATGCAATGTCCGCTGAGGTCATCTCGCCCCAACCGCCATGGAACTGAACGCCCTGGCGCAACGTGAACTGTCCAAACTCCAGGCTTGGGTCCAGTTCAAATGAAAGGGCCAGCATCGGCTCGGTCGTAACCGTTCCTTCCGGCGTCAGTTTGGAGTTGAACAGCACGTCGGTGATGCCGCTCATGTAGATGTGTTCGGCACAACCTGCCGAACAGAACCGGGGCAGCCCACCAGGCGTATTGGTGTCGCCAACAGCGATGGTAAGCGTGCCTGACGGCTTCGGACCACTTGACGCGGCCGGCCCCGAAGGGGAGGTCGACGGGGCTTGAGTAGCCACAGCGACCGGAGCCGGCGCTGGGGCCGAAGTGGACGGAGCAGGAGCAGGAGCCGGCGCGGGCGCTGCTGGCGCAACAGCCGCCGCCGCCGCGGGGGCAGCCTGTTGGGGCGCCGATGGCGCGGCAGGCGCCGCAGCCTCGTCCGCGGAGCACGCGAGAGCCAGTACCGGCACAAGCACGACCGCGAGTCCTATCAACAGTTTCATGGTTGGTAATTTGGACCACATACGATTGGACCTCCTTGCCTTTTTTGCATCGAATGCACTGAAATGCACCCGTAACGCGTTAATTGGGGCCTTGCCGAAAACCTTCATGTTTTTACCATAACGCCCTGTAGTAGTCAAGACCTCGACTACCTATGCAGAATGATTCACGTATGATATGACCACGTGTTTACGATCATTGGGTCCAGAACCGGTACAATAGTTGCTTTTGTCGGGTGTTGTCGTGTGTTCGGCTCGGGATGAAATGCGTGCTTTGTCGGGGCTGCAAGAGTCGGAACGGACTCAATCCAGGCCAGAAAGCCCTGAGCGACGGAATTGGCTCGGTGCATTTCGGCAGACGTGCTCAGGTATTTCGCTGAGCGAGGCATGATGATAGAATGCGATCAATTCAGACACAACCACCACCTATCAATGGAGGCACACGATGGCGGATTTTGAAGGCATTTTACCGGCGATTATTACACCCATGGGCGCGGACGGCAGATTCAACGAAGCCGCGTTCCGAGAAGTGGTCGAATTTAATATTCAGGCTGGCGTAAACGGGTTCTGGGTCGCTGGCGGCACCGGCGAGAGCGTGCTCCTTGACGACGAAGAGAATATCGCGATCGCCAAAGCGGCGGCGGATCAGAACCGAGGCCGCACCAAGATGATCATGCACGTCGGCGCGGCGACGACACTTCGGGCGGCAAGACTCGCGGAAAACGCAAGCAAAGCCGGCGTGGAAGCCGTCTGTTGCGTTCCGCCTTTCTTCTATCGGCAACCGGATGAATCCATCGTTCAGCACTATAAGACAGTCGCGGCGGCAGCGAATCTGCCGTTGTTTGTCTATAACTTGCCAGGCGCCACGGGCGTCGAGATCACACCCGAGCTCATGAAGAAGATCCAAGACGGCGTTCCGCAGCTCCAGGGCCTTAAGCACTCTGCGATGAACCAAGGCTTCGTCCGAAACTTTGCGGACATGGGACTGGACGTCTTGATCGGCAACAGCACGCAAATGCTCGCCGCCATGACCAACGGCGCCACCGGATGCGTGGACGGCCCCCCGAATATCGCGCCTGAGTTCTGGGTTGCTATTCGAGACGCCTACAACGCTGGCGACATCCCAGCCGCCGAAGCAGCGCAACAGCACGCTGCAAAACTCACTGGCATCGTCCGTGAGTTCGGCATGCACCCGACGATCAAGGCTCTGATCGGTGAGCGCTTGGGAATTGACTGCGGAGACCCGCGACTGCCCACGCAGCCGCTGACACCGGAGACGAGAGCAGAAGTCATCCGACAGGCCGAGGCCCTCGGCGTGACCAAGCTCGCGGTCGCTCAATCTGACGACTAGGATCAACCTAGCGTGACCCAGAGGGGGCGCATCATGCGCCCTCTTATCGTTTCGTCAGCAAGACGTGACCGACTCGCTGTCCGGCCGATCACGGAACTCGTTTCTCGTCCTGACCGGCTGCTATAATCTCAGGACGGTCCGAGAACGACCGCAGTTGGAGGACGGCGTTTGGAATATTGGATCGCACTGGGAATTCGCGGCGGCATGGGCGTGATATTCGGGCTGTTTTTCGGGTTCGGAGCCTTAATGGTCACGTTCGCGGTCGTCCCCGGCTACTACACACCACCACTTTGGCTGCTCGTATTGTCGACCGCGTTAGGGGCAAGCATCGCGGGATTTCTGGCTTTCTACAAACCGGAGATTTCCTGGCGAATAGCCGTCCGAGGGTTCGCGCTGGCGCTGGCGGGCGGGTTCATCGGAGGGTGGATCGGCTACTGGTACGCTCAAACCTTCTATCCGGACGGCGTTCGAAACGTGATGTTGGTCGCCAGGTCGGTAAGATCTCCGGCGATTACACCTTTCATCGCCTCCGCGTCCTTGTTCAGCACCGGCGCCGGGGCCGTTTACTACGCAATCAGAGCCTGGCGATACCACGAGGTGTGAGGTTCGTTCCAGCGTGCACGAACCGGCCATCGAGCTCGGCCGCTCGATCGGAGATCCGATCGTGGGCGTAGTTTCTCCAGCACGTCGGCGCCGTCGCTGATGTGCACATCAGCAACCGCTTGTGGCCTTCACAGTTACTCCATCATCTCGTCCTTCACGGATGAGTTATTTGATAAGATATATCGTACGATATATATTGCGATCTATCTTATTCAGCTGACTTGAAGGAGCAAGTGAACCTTCAACACACTGAGAGACTTGAAACAGGACATGACAACAGACGGAGGAACATGACGTTACACAAGACGGGCGATCTCAGGGGACATTACGGACGGAGACACATGCGAAGACAAGGCGGAGGTCAAAGAAGGCGCGGACATGGTGCAGGACAACCTAGTTACCGGATGGGCCGAAGACGCTTCTTTGAGGCTGGCGAGATGCGGCTAGCTTTGCTGGCCCTCATTGCCGAGCAGCCGCGTCATGGTTATGATCTGATGACTGAGATTGAGACCCGGTCCGGGGGGGCGTATCGTCCCAGCGCCGGATCGGTTTACCCCAAAATGCAGCAACTAGAAGACGAAGGCCTCATTACATCCAGTAAGGGAGACGGAAAGAATGTCTACACCTCCACGGACGACGGACATGCCGAAGTCGATCGGGAACGTGAAACTATCGAACAGATCTGGAGGAGGGCCGAGGAATGGCGTGATTGGGGGCCGTCCTTTCATCCGGCCTCAATGGAGATCTCACGTCACGTTGAGAAATTTGCAAAATCGGCCTTCAGTGCCGTTACTCGCGGAGGGGTCGATCCCGATGTCGTCAGGCAGATCATCGATCGCGCTCAGGGCGAGATAGATCAGAGCCAGATTGTCTAACGGGCGCCGCGATCGGCAATGAGTGTGTTCGGCCAGGCGAACTCGACAGGGCTGGGCCCCTCACCTGCTTCAACTCATGACGCGCCCGCCATACTACCACGCATCCTGGGGCAATAATCAAAATCCAACCGAATCCAAATGCTGTGGCCCCGCTGTGCCACGCATGATCAAGGGACGTGCCGGGCATTCGTCAGTCAGCAAGGGTCAGTCCAGGTCGCCAAGCCCGGAGATTGCGAGCTCCGACCGGATGCTCGGGCATCGCTGTGGTTCCGAACATCAATGCTTCGCGTGCAACCCTATTTTGGTAGGCGGGTTCCAGTCGAACGAACGTATACTGGTGAGTATTCCCGATTTACAAAAGGGAATGGTTCATACGCCTAGGGGGAGGTTATGGTCGGCATTCGCTGGGAACTGCCGGCAAATCAAGTGACTAATGAACGATATCCTGAGCATTTCAATTGGGGCGCCAAAACGTTCTACCCCGACGAAGTCGGGATCGTGATGCTGTTGGCGAGTTCGGTCAAATCTCCGGCGGCAATACCATTCAGCGCTTCGGCGGCGGTTGACAGCACGGGCGCCGGGACCGTCTATTACGATATCTGGCGTGGCGGCATCAAAGGGTCTGAAGTCTTACTCAATGCGCGCACATCGACCTTCAACGTTCGGCGCCTGATCGGGGCCGTGTCGGACGCTCTGCTTTCGTGGCCCGTGCAATTGTCGGCGGGTGAGTTGATAATCACCGCCGCCCTTCGCTGAACGGGAGACTTAAGTTTTGGCATCCACAAACCCGGGTGATCGTTCCCTATTCCGCCGGTTGACGATTCAGGCGCGACCCTATTGGGGGCACATCTCCGCTATCCTACTGCTGCGGATGTTCGGCGTGCCGCTGGCCCTACTGACCCCGCTCCCGGTCAAGATCGCCGTCGACAGCGTAGTGGGGTCGGACCCGATCCCGGGATTCATCGCTCCAATCGTCCCGTCGGCGCTGTCCGAAAGCAATCTCCGATTACTGGCCTTTGCCGCCGGGCTTCAGGTGACGATCGTCCTTCTCGGCCAGCTTCAGGAGTTGGGCAGCTACGCGCTCCGGGCGATCGCGGGTCAGGGGTTGGTCAAAGAGTTCCGGTTGATGCTGTTCGCGCATCTTCAAAGATTGTCTCTGCTCTACCACGACACGCACGGCCTGGCAGATTCCGTTTATCGCATCCAGCAGGACGCCCCCGCGATTAGGGAAATCGCCATCAACAGCGTGATCCCGACGCTGGCGTCGGCCGTGACCCTCGTCTCGATGGTGTTCGTCATCGTTCGAATCGATTGGCAGCTCGCGCTGGTTGCGCTGGCCGTGTCGCCGGTGCTGTTCGCGCTCGCTCGATACTACAACAGCCGGATGCGCGGCCGGTACCGGGACGCGCGACGCACGGAGAGCGACTCCATTCGTGTCGTTCAAGAGGCATTGGGCGCTTTTCGAGTGGTCAAGGCGTTCGGGCGGGAGATCAAGGAGCAGTGCCGGTTCGAAGAGCGTGCGGACATTGGCGTCAGGATGCGCGTCCGGCTTGGCGTGGCTGAAGGCGCGTTCGGATTGCTCGTGAACGTGACGATCGCGTTGGGCACGGCGTTGGTGTTGTACGTCGGAGTCCGCAACGTGCTCGACGGCGTGTTGTCGCTGGGCGACCTCTTCGTCGTTTTAGCCTACATTGCCCAGTTCTACGCTCCGCTTAGGACCATCAGCCGCCAAACTGCAGCGCTCCAGTCGTCGTTGGTGAGCATGGAACGTGGATTCGACCTGCTGGATGAAACTCCGGACGTTGTCGACCCTGCGAACCCCCGGCAGTTGGGAAGAGCCGCGGGAGCTGTCGAGTTTCGGAACGTGTCGTTCGCTTACGGCAGTGGCCAGGATGTGTTGGATGACGTTTCATTCAGAGTCGAAGCCGGAACGCGGCTCGGGTTGTCCGGACGGACCGGCGCCGGCAAGACGACCGTGGCCAGCCTGCTACCGCGTTTCTACGATCCGACGGCCGGCTCGGTGCTGATCGACGGCGTCGATATCCGAGAATACTCGTTAGCCGACCTGCGGGCCCAGTTCGCCATCGTGTTGCAAGAACCGGTGTTGTTCTCGACTACCGTTTCCGAGAACATCGCGTACGGCTGGCCCCTGGCTACGCAACCTGAAATCGAAGCCGCGGCGCGCGCTGCCAACATTCACGAGTTCGTTTCCGGATTGCCCGATGGATACGAAACGCTAGTCGGCGAACGCGGGATGCGCCTGTCGGGCGGTGAGCGCCAAAGGGTCGCGCTGGCCCGAGCGTTCCTCAAGGATGCGCCGATCCTGATACTGGATGAGCCAACGAGCTCGGTCGACACGCGGACAGAAGCCGGAATCATGGAGACGATGGAGCGATTGATGGTGGGGCGGACGACCTTCATGATCGCTCACCGACTCAGCACGCTGGATTACTGTAACGCTCGCATGGAAATCGAAGACGGCGTGGTGGTCAGCGCAAGCGGCAGCGTCGAAATGCTCGGACTCGCGGCCACCTCGGACTAGGTTCAACTCCGTTCAGCTTGGTTGGCGTCCTCAACAGTTAGTAAACGGGTTGCGTAAGGCGACCGACCGTAAGGGGAACAGCAAATGCCGGAACATCGCATCAACATCGGCGACGTTGAGATCATCGCCATCTCCGACGGACACCTTGAATTCGAGATAGGCGACTTCTTTCCGAAGGTTCCAGCCGAAGCGTGGGAGCCGTATCGAAGCGATCTGACCGAAGAAGGGCGCATTCTGTTGAACGTCGGCTCGTTCGTGGTTCGGTCCGAATCCGAAACGGTTTTGATCGACACCGGTCTCGGAACGGGCGACCACGGAATTGAACATTCGTCGTCCGGAAAACTGATCGACGACCTGGCGTCGAAGGGACTGACGACCGAGGGCATCGATCTCGTCGCCTTGACGCATCTTCACCTGGACCACGTCGGTTGGAATCTGACGTGGGACGATGACGTCTACCGGCCCACGTTCCCCAACGCAAAATACCACGTTCCGAAAGCCGATTGGGATCGATTCACGTCCAGGGCGGGCATGCGAAGGTTCTCCTACATAAAGGACCAAGTAACGCCCCTGGAACCTCTCGGCATACTCGAGTTCATCGATGGCCGGCAGCGGATTACCGACACGTTGTCAGCATGGCCTACGCCGGGCCACACCCTGGGGCACACGAGCTTCCTGGTTTCCTCCGCTGCCGAAAGTGCGATCGTTTTGGGAGACGCGGCGCACGTTCCCGCGCAGGCCCAGCACGTCGAATGGAGCCCGAGGCCGGACACCGACCCAAACCTCTCGCACGCCAGCCGGCGCGAGCTCTTCGACTGGGCCGAGACCGAAACGTCTCTGATCGCGTCCGGCCACTTCCCCAAGCCCGGATTCGGTCGGTTGCACAGAATCGTCGATGAGAGGGTCTGGCGCTCGATCTAGCGCCAAGCGTTTCGGAAGCCGCCGGATGCTGGCATCTCGGTGTCGCCAGCGCGACCAAAGTTCCCTGTGATCGGTCCGCAAGCCTGGCCGGCCCGCGCTGCCGCGGCTTGATCTTGGAGTCTGAGAACGTCCCCAATCAGGCTGTCCTCTTCACTCGAATCATCCACTGCTCCGTGCGTATTAGCGGGCGCGTCGACGCCTGGCGTCCCGTCCGGCTGGCGTCGGAAAGCGGGCGTTGGCCTGTCGTACGAAAGTATTAGCGGCGTTCATCTGGCAGGCCGATGGTCCGAGTGTTGCATGCATGGTTCAATAAAGTATCGGATGAGTTGAAGCTGACGATTCCAGCCGAAGGGCAAAATCGTCGACCAAAGAGTGGATTAATCGAAGGACAGTATGACGGAGATACGTCGACTCGAGAAAAGCAATACCGACAAAGTCATAGCCGGAGTCGCTGGCGGCCTAAGCGAGTACCTGGATGTGGACCCGGTTGTGGTCAGGATCGCCTGGGTTGTTCTGTGCTTTATCACTGCCGGTTTGGGCGTGTTGTTGTACATCGCTACGGCTCTTATCATGCCGCGTCAAGGGACAGTGCCCGTTCAGCAATCGGAGGCAGTTGTGAAACACATGGAAGAACCAGCCGACACAACGGTAGAGTACGACGCATCGATGAGTGAACGGAGAGATTGGCGCCGATATGTTTTCGCGATTGGTTTGATATTCGTGGGACTGTTCGCGTTGGCGTCCAATTTCGGCCTGCTTTCGTTCGTCGACTGGGGCCAGTTGCGGCCGGTGGTGATCATCGGTCTGGGCGGATTCTTGCTTGTTTCTCGATTCAGAGGCAGATAGACCAATGGAAGAAAACACCTCTTCCAACGACGAAGACATCCGGAATTCACCGGAGCAAAACGGCGACGAACAACCGAACTTGCCGGAGGATAATGGCAAGGATCAGGCCGGACCGCCGGAGCATGGCGCCGAGTTGCCGGACTCATCGGAGCCGACCGACGCCGAGCAGGCTGACTCACCGACGTACATAGCCGACGAACCGGTCCACCCGCCAGAGCGAGTTGTCGCCGACGAAAGACTGGACCCAGCGGAGCCAAACGACGCCGAGCAATCTGACTCACCGGAGCACATCGTCGTCAAACACCCGGATCCGCCCGAGGACACCGGCGGCCATCGGCCCGGTCCCCCAACGCAGACAGGTGGCGATTGACCACACCGCCGTCGACGTGTACCCGTTCTCGCGATCCTGTTAATTGTCTACGGTGTTCTGTTCTTGTTGCACACGACCAACGTCATGCCTTGGTCGATTTGGCTAGAGATGTGGTGGTTCTGGCCCGTGGTGCTCATCGCGTTCGGCGTGAATCTGATCGTCGGCACGCGGGCGCCTTTCATGGCCGCGATCTTGGTCCTGGTATTGTTCGTGGGTTCGGTTGGCGTCGCATTCGCGATGACCAAAGTGGGTGGCGGTTCCGACCTTGTTTCGACTTTCAGCGAAGCGCTGTCCGACGTGGAGAGGGCCGATGTCGACATCAGTTTCGGCGCCGGAACACTGGAGTTGACCTCGCTCCCTATCAACTCTCCGTCGTTGGTCGAAGCAAGTTTCTTTGGGCGGCGAGCTCAGACGACCGTAAGCAGGCAGGGCAACAGGGCGGACATCGGATTCGCGATGGCTCGATGGGGTCTGTTCCACGGATCGACCGACGTGCTGTGGCAAGTTGAATTCGCACGCGTTACGCGCCTGAACCTCGACGTGGAAGGCGGGGCGGCGCACATGGAGCTTGACCTTCGAAACCTGCAGGTGTCCAGCTTGGACGTAAACGTTGGCGCAGCGGAAGTGAAGATATTCCTCCCGCAATCCGCGGGCAAAGTCGATGCCGACATCGGAGGAGGCGCGGCAGCCATAACCGTCGTGGTGCCCGATGGCGTTGCCGCCCGGATTGTGAAGTCCTCAGGCTTCAGTCTCATTGACATCGACACGAACAGGTTCCCCAAATTCGGAGACGTGTACGAATCGCCCGGATGCGCAGGCGCTGAAAACCGCGTCGACCTCACCCTTAGCATCGGCGCCGCGCAAGTCACCGTTCGCTGACGACACATCCGATCGGTTCGTCCAGGAAACCGCGATCGGCGCCGACGGTCCTTGGACCCCGTGTTTCTCCGTCATGTCGCAGAACCGCCCGCTCCGGGGTTGTCGTGATCCTACCGTCCGCCATACAATGCTATCCGCTTGGGAACGGGCATCGCAGGCGGAGGAGCAGATGTTTACAGTAGACCTATCCGGAAAGAACGCCGTCGTATTCGGGGTAGCCAACCAGCGCAGCATCGCGTGGGCGATTGCGCGGGCACTCGACGGAGCGGGCGCCAGAGTGGTGCTCGCCTACCAGAACGAACGCGTATCCAGCGGCGTGGAGAAGCTGGCTGTGACGCTCTTGAACCAAGCTTTGACGCTCGAGTGCGACGTCAGCGCCGACGAGAACGTCGAAGCCATGTTCTCCCGAGTTCGCGACGAACTCGGCCACGTCGAAGCTGTCGTGCATTCGATCGCTTTCGCCAACCGAGAGGACCTCGGCGGCGGTTTCGTTGACACGGGCAGGGAAGGGTTCCGGCTGGCGTTGGACATCAGCGCCTATTCACTCGTACCCATAACCAGATACGCCGCGCCGCTCATGGCTGAGAACGGCGGCGCCGTTGTTACCCTGTCGTTCCTGGCGTCGGAGCGGGTCTTTCCCGGCTACAACGTCATGGGCACCGCGAAGGCAGCCTTGGAAAACGAGGTTCGGCAGCTCGCTTCTGACCTCGGGACCGACAACATCCGCGTCAACGCAATCTCGGCTGGTCCGCTCGATACGCTGTCGTCGCGAGTCATCAGCGGCTACCGCGACATGAAGCGGATCCACGCCGAGCGCTCGCCGATGGGGCGCAACATAACGCTGGACGAGGTCGCCAACACCGCGTTGTTCTTGTGCAGCGGCATGTCCAGCGGCATCACAGGTGAAGTCATCCATGTCGACACCGGCTATCACATCATGGGGATCTGAGGCATGAATTGGGCTGAGACGATCGCAAGCTGTCTGAAAGAGGCTGGTGTGTCGCTGGTCGCGTACGTGCCGGACATTAGCATCCATCAGGTGACCCGCCTGTTGGAGACCGACGACTACTTTCACGTGGTCTCGGCCACGAGAGAGGAAGAGGCGATCGGAATCGCCGCGGGCGCTTACGCCGCCGGACAGAACGCGGCGGTGTTCATGCAATCCAGCGGCATGGGCAACTGCGTGAACGCGCTGGCGAGCCTGTGTATCCCTTGTCGCATCCCGATACCGATGTTCATCAACATGCGGGGCGAAGTAGGCGAGTTCAACATTGCGCAAGTGGCGATGGGACGGGCCGTGCGGCCGGTTCTAGACTCGCTTGGTGTGACGCACCACACGCTGGACACTGTCGACCGATTGGCCCTGCGAGTGAGTGGAGCATTGAAGCTTTGCTACTCGTCGCGCCAACCTTTGGCCTTCTGCATGACTCCGTTGCTGCACGGAGGCAAGATTGCTTAGATTCAGCGCAACTCAGATGCTGCTCCGACACATGGGCGATGTCCCGGTTGTCGCCAACCTCGGCCCCACGACCGATGAGTTGTGGCACGCTGGTCATCGAGACCGCAACTTTTACACCTACGGATCGATGGGTTTGTGCTCGTCGATCGCCCTCGGGATCGCACTGTCGACCGACGAGAAAGTCGTTTCGCTGGACGGCGACGGCTCGCTGCTCATGAACATGGGCACGATAGGCACGATTGGACGCGAGAACCCGAGCAATCTGATCGTGATCGTCTGGGACAACGAACAGTGGGCGCAGACCGGCAATCAGCCCAGCCACACCGCATTCGAAACCGATCTCGAGCAAGTTGCCCGCGGTTGCGGCATCACCCGAACGACTACCGTGGACAACGAAGAAGAGTTGCAATCAGTCTTCTTGCAAGCGCTGGAAGAGGACGGCCCCTGGTTCATCGTGGCGAAGATCAAGGAGGACGAGTATCTCCCCGTCGCGCCAATCGAACCGGAGATGACCGTCTACCGCTTCAGGAAGAGCTTCGGCGCGTAGACGACACTCTCGGTCACGCTGCGGGCCTAGCATTGGACTCAGCCGCATCAGCCGAGCCTGACGTCACGTGCGCCTCGGTCGGATTCCTGAGCGCGGACATCAGCAGCCCGGCGAGGATGATCGCTGCCACCCCGGTTCCGGAGAGCAACTTGATCGCCGTGGCCGGACTGGTCGCTTCAGCGATCGCCCCGATGATCAGCGCGCCGATCGGTCCTGCTCCGATCGCCAGCGACACCACGCCCAGAGCTCGTCCGCGCATCCCGTCGCTCGCCGCCAGGACGACGATGGTCCCCTGCATGGTTCCGAAGCCCGACGCGCCGAATCCCAGTCCGATCAACACCGGGAGAGAGATCGAGTACGTGCCGGAGTTGGCGAAGACGAACGCCATGACCAGTCCAACGAACGAACCGCCGACGAATATCCTGCCGTGATGCCTGACCGAGCCCGCCGAAGCGATCGCAATCGCTCCGACGATCGCTCCCAGGCCGTCGGCGCCCATCAGCAGTCCCGTCAATCCCTCGCTGACACCCAGAGTCTCTCGTGCGATGACCGGAATCATCTGCACGTAAGGGAACAGCAACAGGTTCATGAGGATCGTCACGACCACTGTTGCGAAAATGAGTCGGTTCGATTTGACGTAGACGAAGCCTTCCAACAGGTTCCGAGCGATGCTGGACGACTCGCTGGGCGTGTGGCGGCGCTTAGGGATGTCGGCGATCCAGACGAAGAAGATTGCGACCGCGTAGAACGCGCAAGCGACGGCATATCCGGCCGAAAAACCGGCGATCGTGATCATGCCGCCAGCCAGCGCCGGTCCGATCATCCGGCTGCCGTGCATCCCAACCGAATCCAGGGCCATCGCGTTTGTGACGCCGCCTCTCGGAAATAGGTCGTGCGCTATCGAACGGCGAGCCGGCATGTCGAACGCCCAAGCCATGCCTGTCGTCAGCGCGGTCCCGTAGGCGTGCCACAATTCGACCTTGTCCGTGATCAACAGCGTCAGCATCGTGAGCGACGCGGCCAACGTGGCGGTCTGCGTGCCAAGCAAGAGGTGTCGCCTATCCAGCCGATCAGCCATCAACCCGCCGAAAACGCCAAACGCCAGCAACGGCGCCATCGCGAAAAATCCCACGAGCGCGACCCGAAATGGTGAGCCGGTCAAGTTGAGGACGAGCAGGCTCAGGAGCGTGAGCTGCATCCATCGCGTGACGTACGAGCAGAAGTTGGCCGGCCACATGAGCCGGAATACGCGGTTTCGGAAGGCGTCAAACGTGTGCGGGCCGCGGGTAGGTCTAGGACGCATGGGCAAAGAATGTGCCTTGAATCGAGTATCCCCATTCTAAAGGGAATGCGTCCGCTGGTGAAAGTCATTCCAGGGTCACGGCACGCGCCGCATTGCGACGCGGATACGGTCTGAAGAGTAATGGCGGGATATCGGGCGGCGAAATGATATCGAAACTAGCGCATTGGCGAAGACCTACGCCGAACGGCGGGCAGGGTGAGCAACGAACGAGCCCTTCGCCAAGCTAGGCAGGCGACCGTTCGGACCCGGATTGTCGCCTACGGGATAGGTGAGGGGAGCACCGCCTCGAATGTAGTGTTCGCGACCCAACCCTGAAGATCCGGAGAAGCGATGGCAATTCTCGCCCAGGCGCCGCGAACCTCGAGCAAATCGGTCTCGGCTCCGGCGTGAACCTCGAACTCCGTTGGGTATTGGACGCCCGGACCGCTGTGAACTTGGACCAACTCGTCCAAAATCACGGCTTTGGACGCCAGCGCATCGTCGATCTGGGATCTACCAGCCATCGTCAATCCGGTGAGGGCAAGCAGGACAACGGCGCCGATCGTTGTGCATACGGCTATCGACTTGATCCGGCTGGCGCCGGTCAAGAGTGCCGTGGCCAAACCGGCCATCACGATGATCCACAATGCCAGGGCGAGCGCGGCGAGCTCGTTGGCGGACATCGTTGGCAGCGTCGAGGCCAGGTCGCCCAAAGCCCCGGGCGAGTCGCTGATTTCCATCAGATCCTCGGTTTGGCCTCGGACAAAACTCAAATTTGCATTCAGGTCGTCGTCCCGAGGCTCGAGTCGCTTGGCCCGCAGATAGCTAAGGATTGCGCGACCGATGTCACCCTGCTTGTGGTAGGCGTTCCCAAGGTTGTAGTACAGCGTCGCATCGTCATATCCGAGCGCCGCCAGTCTTTCGTACGACCTGGCCGCTTCGGCGAAGTTGCCGTCGTCGTAGAGACCGTTGGCTGCGGCGAATGCCTCGAGGTCGCCAGGGGCGTCGGCGGTTGCGATGGAGATCGTTCCGAGGAGAAGAAGCGCGGCCAGCAGCGTCGCGAAAACGTGCTTCACCGGTCGAACTCCCAGTCCAGCTCGTGGATTAGACGCTCGGTGTCATCCCACATGATTTCAGATCCATCCAGGGTGAGGCCCGGTGCATAGCGACCGGCTTCGGTCTGAACCAGCAGCGCGTCGAGCTCTGAAATCAGCGGGGCGCTGAAGTCCGCCTGTGCGAGTGACCCCGCGATTTCCGACCTGGTCAAACCTGATGGGGAGCGGTCGAGGACGACGCCGAGATAGTCGATCAGAATCCTACCCGTTACAACGTGCGGATCCTCCCCGGACTCGCGTGAGCGCAGCAATTCTGACAGGGCGATCTCGCTCGCCGGAACAACGGAGCCGTCTTTGGTCTGCAGCAGCGGCAGCCGTCGTCGATTGCGCCATGCGAGGGCGGCAACCACACCCATGGTCGGGATTGCCCACGCCGCCCAGTAAAGCGAACGTGACGTCAGAGGCGGTTCAGGAACGGCGAGGCTGCTTGGCGCCGGTTTGACGTGCCGGATGTCCGTCCCAGTTCGGAAGACCTCGCTCTGCACCGATTGCGGCGATCCGTCCTGTCCCAGCGCAGCCGGATCGGGCGTGACGAAAATCAGTATCGCGGCCGTCGATACGGTGCGGTACATGTCGTCGCGAGGGTCGAAGAACGCATAGTCGATGGCCGGAATGACGAGGCTGCCCTCTCTTTTGGGCACCAAGATTCGTTCGTACGTCCGGACGCCTTTGAGCTGGCCGGATTCGACGTATGTGGCGCTGTCCGAGCTGTTGTCGAAGGCGCGCCAATCATCCGACTCGGGCCAGATGGGGTCCGGCAGCAGATCCAGGTTGCCGGTGCCGGAAACCTGAACCGTCAGCGTCACCGGTTCGCCGACGTTGGCCGCGGTCAGGTCGACTTTGGCGTCGATTGTGAAGTCGCCAACACCTCCCGCAAAGGAAGGCGGAGCGTCGGTGGGCAAGGGTTGGACCTCAACCGAAACCGAACTGGAATTGTAATCGGCCGCGCCGCCGAAGATCGTTGTGCCGGGGCCCATTTTAGCTGGCTCAATCGTGATCGGACCGAGGACCGTCGGAAACAGAATCGTTCGGAACTCGGTAACTCTGTATCTGAGTCCGGACCTCGATTCCGAATACTCTCGACGGCCCGAGTCCTGAGCGTTCCAGAACCCCCAGAACACAGGCGGCCAATAGCTCCTGCGCCCGAGCGCGAACGCTGACGTCGACTGGTACGCCTTCACAATGTATGCGATCTGTTCTCCGAGATACGGGTTGTCGTTGTCGATCTCGGCCTCGACGAAGAATTCCTGCCCGGCGCGGGTGGACGGCTGCTGAAATCCGGATGGCGGGCTTTGCGGTCCGGGTCCCTGCGTGACGGTGACCTCGATCGGCTCCGTCTCGTGCGTCGTGCCGCCAATGACAAGCTGGACCGGTGGGATCGAGACAGTTCCCGGCCGCGATGGACGAAGCCGGAAGCTGAACCTAAAATCGGCTGTAAGCTGGCCGTTTCGCAGTGTCTGAGTCGAAGCCGTGCTTCGGCCGATGAACTGTACGCCGTTGATGATGGGAAGAGTGGGGACGGACACGTTGGTCTCGCCAACGATCGAGATCGTGAGGGTGATCACGTCTTCAGTGGTCACGGTGTCGCGATCCACGGTGGCCTGAACCGGTGGCGCCTGCGCCCGCGCATCGTGCGTGACCGCCGCCGTGACGATGAATGCCGCGAATGCTCCAACGATTGTCCTGACCACGCTGTTCAAGCTGTCGCTACCAATCTTTTTCCGGTGGTTCGCCTTGCGAAAAGGCCATCTGTTGCACGTTGCTCTCCAGCGTCTCGGTGCTGTTGCCGAGAGCTTCGAGCAATTCGCGAGCCTGTTCTTCGGTGAGCTCGGTTATCGATTCGGTTTGAGGGCTCTGGGGAGCCGATTCCTGCGGCTCTTCGGCGGTGCTCGGGGCGCCCGATTCCGGGGGTTGTTCTCGTGGGGCCCCTGCGCCTTCCTGAGGGGTGGTCTGTTCGCCTTCGCCTTCGTCCTCTTCCCCTTGCTCCGCCGCTTCAGATTCTTGTTCGGTTTGGGCCTCTTGTTGCTGCTCCTGCATCTGGGCCAAGGCGAGTTCCAGGTTGTGTTTGGCGTCGAGGTCACCTGGGTCCAGCCGCAACGCCGACTTGTACGCTTCGATCGATTCGGCGAATCGATCGGTTTTGTAGTACGTGTTGCCCAGATTATACGTGGTGTCTTGGTTTAGCGCCCCGCCGGGCAGTTGCAGAGTCGCCGAGTACTTATCCTCCGCCTCGTCAAAGACTTCCGTCCTGTACAACGCATTGCCCGCGTTGACCAACGGCTCCTGATTGCCGGGAATCTCCACCTGAGCGCGGTCATACTCTTGAATCGCGGCGTCGTATTGCTCTTGCGCGAAGAGTTCGTTGCCAAAGTTGTTGAGCAACGGCCCGGTTCTCTCTGGCAGCGGGCCGGGCCCATCGGCCAATGGCTCGCCCGGTCCGCAGGCAACCAGTCCCGCGACAGCAACGGCAACGGCGCCGATGAAAACGAGTTTGTGTCGGATCATGAGGATTGCTTCTCTCTCAGACGGTTGAAAAGAGTGATCGACCCAACCCTGTCGGGAACGAGCTCGAACGCTACGAGGGCGATGAGGGCCAAGGCAAGGAAAATCTGAAACCGCTCGATTCTCGTTGTTTCGATTTCACTTTCGATCGTGGCTTTCTCCAGGGCCTGGATCGCGTCAACGATCGATGAACCCGCGCTGCGTCCGCCCACGGTGCGGAAGTATCGGCCGCCGCCAGCTTCTGCGATCTGCCGCAACGTCTCTTCGTTGAGCCGCGACACGACTGTTTGGCCGTTGGCGTTGCGTTTGTACCTTGTCGTGCCATTCGACGTGCCCGGCTCCCGAATCGGACCGCCCTGGAGCGAGCCCATGCCAACCGTGTGTACGACGATGCCGTCAGCCGCCGCCGCCGCCGCCGCTGCCAACGGATCGCCCTCGTGGTCCTCGCCGTCCGTGATTACGATCACGGCCTTCTGGCTTGGGCGTTGGTCATCGAATCCGGTGAGCGAGATCCGTATGGCGTCGGCAATTGCGGTGCCTTGACGTGAGACCATTTGCGGATCGGCGTCTCGGAGGAAGCTCCTCGCCGTCCCGTAGTCGAAGGTCAGCGGGAACTGGATGAACGCGGCGCCCGAAAACAGAACCAGTCCGATTTCATCGCCGCTTAATCGCTGCATGATCTCAGAGATTTCGAGCTTGGCTCTTTCTAGCCGGTTGGGTCGGATGTCTTCGGCCAGCATGCTGGCGGAGATGTCCAGCGCCACCATGACCTGCGACCCCTGTTGCGTTACCGTTTCGACGTGAGAGCCCCACACCGGCCTGGCCATCGCGACGATTATCAGCGAAAGCGCTGCCATCCACAATATGAGCCTAACGCGGCGGCCTCTGTGGCTGATTGCCGAAGACAGACGAGCCACCAAGCCCGGATTGCCGAACCGCAGCAGTGTATCGCGCCGCCGCCGCATGTCCCAAACGATGATCGCCGCGGCAATCGGTAGCAGCAACACCAAGTACAGCGCGTCCGGACGAGCGAAATTCATCGACGGACCCCTATGTGGCGCATGTTGTCGCCCCTGCGCCGAGTTGTAGCATTCACGGGATGCTCCTGAATTTCGTGCTCCGCGCGAACAACTCCAGTAGGAGCAATAACGGAACCGGGATCAACAACCATCCGGCGAGCTCGCGGTACCGGGTAAACCTGCGAACATCGACTTCGCTTTTCTCAAGCTCGTTGATCTCGTCGTAGATTGTTCGCAATCCGTCGAGGTCCGAAGCGGTGAAATACTGACCGCCGGTGATGTCAGCGATCTGACGAAGCGTCTCTTCGTCGAGCTCGTAGCGTCCGATCACCATCCGGTTTCCGAGGAACCCTCGCCACTGCGTGCCGCTCAGTTCAGGTCTGCCCATTCCGATGGTATAGACACGGACGTCGATCGCTTTGGCGGCGGTCGCGGCAGTCAGAGGATCGATAATGCCTTTGTTGTTGACGCCGTCTGTAAGAAGGATGACGACCTTGGACTCTGAATCGGAATCTTTGAGCATGTTCGCGGCCGCGCCCAACCCCATGCCGATCGCCGTTCCGTCTTCGAGGCCAAGCTCAGCGGCCAGCGCCATGTCTTCGAGCAGATATTCGAGCACCCGGTGGTCGATTGTCGGTGGACTGTTTGTGAACGCGTTGGCGGCGAAAACCACCAGCCCAACGCGATCGTACTTGCGCTCCGAGATGAAATCGGCGATGACTTCTTTTGCGGCTTCGAGGCGGTCCAGCGGCACGAAGTCTTCCGCCGACATGCTGCCCGAGATGTCGAGCGCCAGAACGATATCGACGCCTTCGCCGGTCACGATTTCGCGTGCTTGACCTGATTGCGGTCTCGCGACGGCGATGATTACCAGCACGATCGTCAGCCAACGCAGAACGGGCAGCCACTGCCGCGCGTTGACTTTCCACGACTGACTTCCGTCTCGGACCAACGCGTTGTCGGAGAACCTCATTCCCGCGGGCCGCGTCAACCCGCGATCGATCCGGGGCAGGATGGCGAGTGCTATCACAAAAGGAATGAGGGCGAGCGCCCAAGGCGTGGCGAAGTGCAGGTTCATGCGGATGCCGCCTTCGCGGGTTCCAAATCCAATGGTTCGGGCGGGGGCGGTGTGGGACGCATCTCCTCGATGGCCACACGAGCCTTGTTCACGGCTTCCAACGACGGCCCGGCCTGCGGTGTCAACTTGGTGAACTTGACGATGTCGCAACTCTGGAGAATCGCCACCGCTTCCAACGCGGCAACAGTGGAGACATCGGCTGATCGCAGCGCGATCGACGCCTCGGTCGTCGTCAGGTCCGGAGCCGGAACGTCAAATTCTCCAAGCAGATATGCCCGAATCGTTTCGGAAATAAGGGTGAAGTGTTCTTTGAATCTGCCTTGGGCTACAAGGTCCAGCGCTTCGATATGGTCGAGTTGAGCCATCGCGACTTCGAACGGGGTACGTACGGGCGCGGTTGCCATCGGCAGCGCGGACTCTGGCCTAAAGCGACGCCAAAGCAAGAATGTCGCAAGTGCGAGCAGGACCAAGGCTGCCAAACCGCCGACTCCCCACGGCAGTAGAGACGGCACCGCGATGTCGGACTGCGGACGAATGTCTCGCAACTCTTCGTCGCCGTCTTGTAGGATGGAGTTGATTTGAATGATTCGCTGCGGGACTTCCTCTTCGAACAATTGACCGTCAGGCGCCCGGAACGTAACCGGGATTTCCGGTGTCTGATGATCACCCGGCAGGAACAAAGCCATCTCGTATGTCTGCGCGCTCGTTTGCGTTCGGTCAGGTTGGGTCACTGTGGGGACCGGGGTTTGGCCGCGGACCTCGAACCCCTCCCAGTCCTCGGGAAGATCGGGAAAGATGACGTGGTATCCGTCGGGGTGATTCGCCGTGATTGTTAGATAGAACGGATCGCCAACGGTCAAATCGTATCCGTCCAACGCCCAGGTCACATCAAGGTTCGGCGACTGAGCGAGCGCGGTCGATGCCGAGAGGGCGATTACACTTGCAACCCCCGCTGCAAATGCAAAGAGAGACAAGACCAGCCCTCTGGTATGATCTCGCGGCACGACTGTGGTCGATCTGGATGAAAATGATCTCAACGAGACATTCGCCTGACTCTCCACGCGAAGAACTGGTTCAAACCCGGTACGTAGTCTTTGTCGGTGTTCACTTCGATCCGGTCGATGCCCTGACTGGCGAGCATGTGACGCTTCTTCTGTTTATCGTTCGCCAAGCGAGCCTCGTACCCTTCTCGCCACGACCGACTGCTTGTGTCGACCCAATCCAGCTCACCTGTCTCAGCGTCTTCGAGCGCGATCAGGCCGACGTCCGGTATGTGTCTCTCGACTGGATCGTGTAGGTCTATGGCCACGACATCATGCCGTCGGTTCGTGGCCGCCAACGGGCGTCGGAAGCTCTCGGGATCGGTCAGGAAGTCGGAGATGAGGAACACGATGCCGCGTCGTTTTAACAGAACGTTGATCGTATCCAGGGCAACGTTGACCGCGGTCCCGCGTCCCTGTGGCTCGAACACCAGCAGATCCCGGACCATCCGCAAAACGTGGCGTCGTCCTTTTCGCGGCGGAACCAGGTACTCCACCTGGTCCGTGAAAATGAGCATGCCCACTCTGTCGTTGTTCAACGTCGCGGCAAACGCCAACACCGCGGCCAGTTCGGCGGCGAGCTCGCGTTTGAACCTGCCAACTGTTCCGAATTCAGAAGAGCCGCTGGCGTCGACGGCCAGCATGACCGTCAGTTCTCGCTCTTCCTGATACTGCCTGACGTGAAGCGCCGCCAAACGGGCCGTGACGTTCCAGTCGATGCGTCGAATGTCATCGCCGGGCACGTAGAGGCGGATCTCGTCGAATTCCATGCCCTGTCCACGGAACACGGAATGGTACTCACCGGCGAAGCTGTGCGTCGCCAGGCGTCGGGCTGTGATTTCGATGCGCTTGATCTTGTCGATCAGGTCGGTTGATAACATTGTCGTCTGAAGGCCATCCAGGCGGGCGGGTTATCTCATGGCCGTCTCACGGCCGTGACTGTCGAAAGTGAAACGCGCCAATTCGCATTCTGGCAATCGGAAAGCGAAAGGCGACGGCGTGAAGCCGAGGAATCCGGCGCCTGCGGCTACGGAACCTCGACGTGATCGAGAATCTGTTGCACGATGTCCGTCGTGGTAATCGACTCGGCCTCTGCTTCGTACGTTGGGATGACTCGGTGTCGCAGCACGTCCGGGGCGAGTTGTTTCACGTCTTCGGGTGTGACGTAGCCCCTGCCTCTCAGGAACGCGTGCGCACGGGCCGCGGTTACCAAATAGATGCTGGCCCTGGGCGATGCGCCGTATGCGATCATTGGGCCGAGATGCGACAGACCGTTCGTACCGGGCGACCGAGTCGCCAAGACCAGGTCCAGCACGTATTCTTTTACCTTGTCATCGACATGGATGGTCCGGACGATGTCGCGAGCTCGAAGGATATCCTCCGGGGTGACGACCGGCTTGATCTCCGGCATGTCGTCGCCGGTCACCAGGTCGATGATCCGCCGCTCTTCGTCGCGCGACGGATATTCGACGAGAACCTTCAGCATGAATCGGTCGACCTGGGCTTCAGGCAGCGGGTACGTGCCTTCTTGTTCGATCGGGTTCTGAGTCGCCATTACCAGGAACAGCTTCTCGAGCGGGTAAGTGGTGTCGCCGAGGGTCACCTGGCGCTCCTGCATCGATTCAAGGAGCGCGCTCTGGACCTTGGCCGGCGCGCGGTTGACCTCGTCGGCCAGCACGAGGTTGGCGAAGATGGGCCCTTGGTGAACGGTGAATTCGGTCGTCCTCGGGTCGTAAATCTGGGTACCGATGAGGTCGGCGGGCAGCAGGTCGGGAGTGAACTGGATCCTTGAGAATCGAGAATGCAGGCTTTCAGCGAGGGTCTTGACCAGCAAAGTCTTCGCCAGCCCCGGAACGCCTTCCAGCAAGACGTGGCCGTCTGCTAGGAGGCCGATCAGCACACGTTCCACCAAAGCGTCTTGCCCGACCATGGCTTTTCTGATTTCAGCGAGAAGACCTTGAAGAAACTGCGCTTCATGTTCGACGTGGCGGTTGAGTTCGATAAGTCCTGAGAATTCCAAAATCGCGCCTCCGAGAAATTCCGTGTCGATATCGCTGTCGGTTTGGCGCTTTGCGACAGGCTTTGGCCAACTGTTCGGCGTTCCAATCGCGCGGTCCGAAAACTGCGCCGGGCTGGCGGGAAGCCAAACTCCACGCTGTCTGTTCGAGAGGCCGGCAACGGACCTGTCCCGGCATGTTCACGGCATCACAGCGTTCGGTTCGTCAACGGTTGATTCGAACACTGCCGTCGCGAGACCCCGAGACGCGTTTAAGTCCCCAAACATTATAGTCCCCTTGGCTCTGTAACGGTGCAGCGCGCCAAAAAGTTTGCAATGGTTGCTGTCGATATCGATACGGACGGCCGCCGTGTTTGGATCCTCGATCGGATCGCTCCGGCGCGACCTCGGGGTCATTTGCCTTCGTAGAGCTCCTCGACGAGGCGAGCTTTTTGGAAGGCCATATAGCTTGCCTTGGTCATCGTGGGCTGGCTTTCGTCCAGGACACGCTTGGCTTGTTGAGCGTCGTCGTACAGAAGATCGATCACGGACATCGCCATCGCCTTGGCCGGATTGACCACGCCTTGGACGTAGTCGTCGACAACATAGTCGGTGCCGTGCCCGGTGCCGGCTGCGGCCGTGGTGTACGGGTGGATGACCGGCATGATCTGGCTCAGGTCGCCCATGTCCGTCGATCCGCCGCGATTGAGATTGTCCGGGTGAGTAACGATCTCGGACTCGCCTACAATCTCGACTGAATTAGCTTTGAACAGCTCCGTCATTGCCGGATCGTTCTTCATCGGCAGGTACCCTGGCAGCGTAACGATCTCAACTTGACCGCCCATCGTGAGAGCGCCGGCGCGAAGGCATCGGTCCATCTTTTCGTTGGCGTCTGCGATCGCCTCGGCAGTTCTCCCCCGGACCCGGCCTTCGTATCGCACGTCGGCCGGAATCGAATTTACGGCCGCGCCTCCGCGAGTCATGATGCCGTGGAACCTCACGTTCTGCTCGTTGAGCACTGTCTCTCGTTGCGTGTTCAGCGCGTTCAACGCCACCATCGCCGCCTGAAGCGCGTTGACGCCCAGGTGCGGCGATCCTCCGGCGTGGGCCGCCTTGCCGATGAACTTGACATACTTGACGACGTGCCCGTTACTCGTGCCACCGACCGCGAACTTGGCCGTCTCCTGGCTCTTCGAAGCCGTATGAACCATCATCGCCATGTCAACGTCGTCGAACGCCCCCAGCCGGATGAACTCCTGCTTGCCGGCCATGAGGTCGACGACGCCTCGCTGGTGCAGGCCCCATCGATATTCGACATCGATGAACTCTTCGGCAGGAACGGCGATCAGAGCGACGTTTCCGGCCAGCGATTCCATGACCTCGGGCGCGAGCAGACCCACCGCCGCGCCCAGCATCATCGGCGTCTGACAGTGGTGTCCGCACGCGTGAGCGGCGCCGGTTTCCGGGTCGGCGTGGGCGTGTTCCAGCACTCGCAATGAGTCGAGCTCGCCGATGACGGCAACCGTGGGGCCGGGCTTCCCGCCCTTGATGACGCCTTTCAGTCCCGTTAGAGCGATCCCGCTCTGGTGCGCAACTCCGAGCTCACTGAGCTTCTCGCTCACGAATTTGGACGTCTTGACCTCGAGGAAGCCAGGCTCCGGATTCACGAGGATGGCTTGAGCGGCTTCGATCATCCATTCGGCGCGCTCGTCGATTGCCGCTTGCGCGATTGCTTTGAGCTGTTCGAGTGTAGGCATGACTCCTCCGGTCGGATGAGGTCGGATGTCTAAGAAGTGTGCGTGGACTCTTTGAGCATGCTTCGCATCAGGTTCAGGTACGTTTGTTTTGTCAGAGGCGGATCGTATTCGCCAACGATGCGGTTGGCATTGCTTGCCCCATCGGCCAGTAGGTCGATGACGGTCATCGCCATCGCCTTCGCTCCGGTCAAGACGCCGAGTTCGTAGTCCTGGACCACGTAGTCGTTGCCGTGACCGTTGCCGGTGGCTGCTACGACGTACGGATGGATGACGGGCATGAGTTGCGAGACGTCGCCCATGTCGGTCGAGCCGGTGCGATGACCGAGGCGCACCAGATTTTCCTTGCCCACCAACGACGCCGCGTTCTGACCGTACAACCCCAACATGCTCTCATTGCTCTGGATCGGCAAATAGCCGGGCAGGGTAGTGATCTCGACCGAGCCGCCGACTGCCATCGCTCCGGCTCGCAGCGCTCGGTCGACTTTCTCGGACGCATCCCGAAAGGCGTCGATGCTGGCGCCGCGCACGTAAGTCTCCATCCGCACGTCCGCCGGGACCGAGCTCACCGCGATGCCGCCCTGGGTGATGATGGGGTGGATGCGAACGGTGCCGTCGTCGCGATACGTCTCGCGCTGAGCGTGGATTCCGGACATGGCGATCATGGCCGCGTTCAGCGCGTTGACGCCCAAGTGGGGCGCGCCGCCAGCGTGTGAGGCACGGCCCAGGAATCGGATTCGCTTCGCCACCATGCCGTTGTTCGAGCCGCCGAACGCGATTTTGCCTTCGTTGGCGTTGGCCGACGTGTGGGTCATCATTGCGAGATCGACATCGTCGAGGGCGCCGAGCCGGATGAATTCGGGTTTGCCGCCGATGAACTCCAGCTTGCCTTGCCGGCGAAGATCGTCGCGATACTCGATCTCGATGTACTCCTCGGCGGGAACAGCGATCAAAGAGACTTTGCCGGACAACCCTTCCATCACACCGTCGGCTTGAAGGCCGGCCGCGACGCCTAGCATCATTCCGATTTGGCAGTGGTGGCCGCACGCGTGGGCCGCGCTATTCTCCGGATCGGCGTGGGGATGGCCGATGACCCTCAGCGAATCCAGTTCGCCCATCACGGCCAAAGCCGGCCCCTGAGAACCTCCCGCGAGTCCGCCCTTCACGCCGGTGATCGCGATGCCGCTCTCGTGTTCGATGCCCCACTCGCTGAAGATGCTCTGCACGAGCCACGACGTCTTTTCTTCCCGAAAACCGGGCTCAGGATTGTCGAGAATCGTCTTGGCAGTCCTGATCAACTGCTCTCCACGGGCATCGATCTCAGCGACTGCTCGGGCTTTCAGCTCCTCGATGCTCGGCATTGGCAGGCTCCTTGTCATCTGGTCAGCTCGGACGGGGGCTCCACGACTAGGCGATTGTAGCATCCGAATCGAGTCGGGCCAACACGGTTGCAAGACGCGTGGCAGCGTCCTGAAATCGGGACAGGCGATCCTCGAAGCTCGTTGCTAAGGTTCGCGACCGCTCAATGAGATACAGCAGTTCGCAATCACGTCATGATCCCGCGCAACAGGAATCGGCGGACATTCTTGGTGTAGACGACCCTCGTCGAGAAGGCGACGATCACGAGAAAACCGGCCAACTCCGGGTAGTCGGTGAAGAACCGAAGGGCGTCGAACAGGTGCTGTGACGCCCACTGGGATGGCGACGGATACTTGGCGCCGAATTCCCAGCCCAGAAACGGCCATAACAGAATCGATTCAGTGCGCCACGTCAGATCCAAAACGACATGGCCCGCGCTCGACGCCGCGAACAACGCGACCCCTGCCCCTCGTTCCGCCCGCCAAAAGGCTGCTCCGGCGATCAACAGCGCAATCGCGAAAATCAATGTGTGCCCGATGCTCCGCAAGCTGCCGTCGACCAGATCCGGCGCGATCCAAAGGCCAAGCGGTTTGTCGATCAGATCGGGCAGCATCGAGCCGACGACGATAACTCTGTAATCGATGGCTTGGCCAATACGGCGCTTCGTCCATCGCGAGGCAGCCAGTCGCGACCCATAGGCGGCGCCGATAGTCAGGCCGACATGCCCGAACACAAACAAACTGTGGTTCCTTAGTACGTAATCTGCCGCAAGCTTACCACAGCAGTTCGTTCGGTCATCGACCGGCAGGCGCGACTTGACGAACATCTGCGCATCGAAAATCGATCGAGCCGTGAGGCCGTCGAAAGTTGTGGAAAATCCCATGACCGCGCAGGGCGGAAGCCCGGTTGCGGGAGCAGCACCGCTGTGCTAAAGTCACACCCGCCGCCGTCTTGGGGGTTCGGTCTACCAAGCAGTCACAGCCGATTCGGGAGGACGAGGATGCCGGGTCCATACCCTGTAAAATTCGAATATAACGTCGCGATAATGATGCGCGACGGGACGACCACCTACGCCGACGTCTTCCGGCCGGACGCTGCCGGCAAGGCTCCGGCTCTGCTCAGCCGCACCCCGTACGACAAGTCGGCGCCCGCCAACCGAACCGGTACGCTTGACGCTATTCGCGGCGCCATGAACGGGTACGCGGTGGTAGTGCAAGACGTTCGCGGCCGGTACAGCTCTGACGGCGTGTTCTACACGTTCGTGAACGAGATCGACGACGGCTACGACTCGATTGAATGGGTCGCGAGCCAACCCTGGTGCGACGGCAACGTCGGGATGTTCGGCGTGTCGTACGTCGGTGCGACACAGTGGTTGACCGCCAAGTCCCAGGCGCCGTCGCTCAAAGCGATAGTGCCCGGTGTGACTGCATCTGACTACCACGAGGGGTGGGCCTGGCAGGGCGGTGCGTTCGAGCTCGGGTTCAATCTGTCCTGGGCGATGGGCGGCCTGACCGCCGCGAATTGGACCAACATTTCGAGACGGCTGCACTTGCACGACGACGACTTGGAGCGGCTCATCGTCGCCAAAGACAACCTAACTGACTCATATCGCCACCTTCCGATGGCCGACATGCCGCACCTCCAAGGAGAACTCGCTCCGTACTACTACGACTGGCTTGCCCATCCCGAGTACGACGACTACTGGAAGAGCCTCAGCATCGAGGAGTCTCACTCCGACATCACTGTGCCCGCGTTCAACTTCGGCGGCTGGCACGACATCTTCCTCGGCGGCACGATCCGCAACTTCACCCGGATGCGCGAGCAGGGCGCCACGAACGCGGCGCGCGACGGCCAGCGATTGCTAATCGGCCCGTGGGTCCACGGCGGCTCGCCGACCAACGTCGCGGGGTCCTACAATTTCGGCACGCGAGCTGCGGCGGCGAGCATCGATCTTCAAGGCCAGATGCTCAGGTTCTACGATCACTGGCTCAAAGGCGAGGACAACGGCGTGCCCGACGATGCGCCGGTCCGAATCTTCGTCATGGGCGAAAACGTCTGGCGCTCCGAGAACGAGTGGCCCCTGTCGCGCGCGAATATCGTGAACTTCTACCTGCACAGCTCCGGCGACGCAAACTCGCTGAGAGGCAACGGCAGGTTGTCCCAAGAGACGCCGAACGGCGAAGAAGAGCCGGACGTCTACGTCTACAACCCGCTGAACCCGGTCCCGACATCGGGGGGCGGGCTGTGCTGCGACGTCGGATTCATGGCAGCCGGCGTCTACGACCAACGCCCGATCGAAGCCCGAGACGATGTCCTCGTCTACAGCACGCCGCCGTTGGAACACGATGTCGAAGTGACCGGGCCGATCAGCGTGACGCTGTTCGCTTCGAGCTCAGCGTTCGACACCGACTTCACGGCCAAGTTGGTCGACGTCGAACCGAACGGATACGCGCGGAACCTGACTGACGGGATCATTCGAGGGCGTTATCGCTTCAATCGCCAACCGGCCAGCTTGCTGCAGCCTGGTTCAGTGTACGAATTCACGATCGACCTCTGGGCCACGAGTAACCTCTTCAAGCAAGGGCACTGCATCCGGCTGGACATCTCGAGCAGCAACTACCCGCGCTTCGACCGAAACACCAATACCGGCGAGGCGATCGGCTCAGATGCAGAGCACGTTTCCGCGCTGCAACACGTCTTCCACACCGGCGAGTACCCGTCGCACGTCAAGTTGCCGCTGATCCCGCGCGATTAGTCGAACCGGCTCCTTGCTCGATCAGGCGACGCAGCGGACGGGATTGTCGCCGTTGAACGTCGTACGCGGGCTTCCGTGAAGCAAGTATCGATGACGGTCACCGCGTCGCGACCGACCACGAATCCGTAATTGTTCAGCCCCCAGCTCCCGCCGAGTTACAGGTACGCCCAGATTCCGGAGCCGACTTCATCGAGGGTCGGCGGCGGAATCTCGTCCGAGAATGGGATTTGTGGCGCGTCATATCATCCTAACGAGGCGGATCCGATCAATTGTGGACATATTTAATGACGCTGACGCTCTCTTGGCGTTGGGCGTTGGACTCACCAGAGTGCACGGGGTCGTACGAGTCAATGAGGTTCCTTCACCGGCAAGGTTCCTGTCGCAACCAACTTGCCCAACCAGTTCTTGGCCACCGCCATTTGAATTGATGGAGACGCTCCGTAAGCAAGCAGCCTGTTGGGCGCGTGCGACATCTCATGCAGGATGTACGGCGTACCAAAGCAGGTGTAAGTCACTCTGTCACGGTGTTGATGAACAATCCTCCAAAGAGACTGGCTGAACCTTGCGCCAACCTGCCTAAAACTACCGCTCATGGGTATGTGGCAAATATTCACAAACACGGCATCATAATTCGGCAGTCGTTCTATGAGCTCAGTGTCGGTCGGGTACTGCAGTTGTTCGACGGTGCACCCTTCCGACCGCAAAGCGCCCGCCAGGATGTCCAGATTCGAATTTGTGAACATAGCGTCCACAAACATATTGACGAAAAGAACTCTCTCCTGACCTTCGAGGTTGGCGCTGGAAGCATCTTCGGTGCGCGCGTAATGCTTTTTTCAGCGACCGCGTTAACTATCTGCTCCGATTGCTCTGATGAATATTCCTTCTCGCCAGACAAAAAAACGTCCTTGTGTAGATGCAGGCGCGATTTCATTTCCAATATCCGTCTGACAGAATCTCGTATCCCATCTTCGGTCAACATTCCGTCACGGACAGCACCCTCGATGAGGCCGAAGTCGGATATCGTTTCCGGCAACAAGCAGATATCTGCGCCTGCTCGAATGTTCTCGGCGGGCCTAACGCGACTCGTGATGCCGATCATCGGACTGGCATCGGAAATGATGACCCCCTGGAATCCCAACTCTTCTCTCAACAGCTCTGTCTGAAGCTTATTGCTGAGAGTCCCAGGCAAAGCCAGCTCAGTGTCTCCTCGACGCCGCTCGTATGCCGGGAAAGCAATATGTCCGACCATTACGGCGTTCACGCCCGCATCGATTACGGACCGCCAGATCTTCCCGTAAGACATCCACCAATCGTCGACCGAAAGATGATTGGAAGTAGTGAGCAGATGCTGATCCCTCTCATCGGTCCCGTCACCGGGGAAGTGCTTGGCAGTCGCTGCCATCAAACCACCGTGTTGAAAGCCACGAATGAACTCAATCGACTGTTGCAAGACCTTCTCTGTGTCATCACCCAGGGATCGCACATTGGTGACCGGATTTTTGAAATTGAGATCAAGGTCAATTACGGGTGTGAAGGTCCAATGGAATCCGTACGCCAGCCTCTGTTCCGCGATGAGGCGGCACGTCTCGTAGGTCAGGTTCGGGTCGTTGGCGGCTCCGAAACCCATCATTGGCGGCGCCATGCCCGCATAATCCAGAACTTCGGGCTCCTGACCATCTCCGCGACCGCCAATTGCACGCGTCGTAGTGCCGGGTTCAATGTTGGCTGCGATAATGATCGGCACGCTCGATTCAGCTTGGATTTTCTCGAGCATGATCTTCGTTTCCGGCGAAGGCGGCATTCTAACGCAGATGCCGCCCAGCGGAATGTCATCGAGGAGACGAAGCCAGTCTTCCGTCGAAGCCTTCATTACAGCCGGGAAATCGGTCTGCAACTTTTGGAGAGGGTGATGCGGCATCAGCATCTGGCCAATGCATTCCCGTAGACTCATCGAGTCAAGAGTCTTGTCAACTCATGATTTCTGATCGATGCTCAATTCTTGAATCATTGTTGACTCTCCATATTCGTTTCGTCACCAAATCAGATGTGATCTCACGACGATTCCACCATGCACGCTGGCTGATCCTACGGGACTACCGGTCTGGGTGACAGACAGCAAAAAAGGAAGCATATCGTTCTGAGTAGAGAACTCGCTTGATCCGTTCCCCTCCGCCCGGCGCAGCTATTCCGGAAATCCAAATCGGGGCTCCCGTGCGCTATCGTTGGAGTCCAAATGTTGGCGCGCACCGCCATGCGCTAGACAGCGTGGCTCGCGAATGAACGCCGCGCGATGCTACCCGTCTTCCAGCGTGCTCGTGTCGCCCTCGGGGAGGCCGAGCTCGCGGGCTTTGAGCAGGCGGCGCATGATCTTGCCGCTTCGAGTCTTGGGGAGCGACGGGATGAAATCGATCTCGCGCGGCGCTACCGCCGTCGAAAGCTTCTCGCGGACGAACCGCATGATGTCGTTGCGCAGGGCGGTGCTCTCCTCGACGCCGTCGTTGAGCGCGACAAACGCTTTGACGATCTCCATCGCGATTGGGTCTGGTTTGCCGATGACCCCGGCCTCCGCCACATCGGGATGCTCGATCAGCGCACTTTCCACCTCGAACGGCCCCACCAGGTGTCCGGCGGTGTTGATCACGTCGTCGGCTCGTCCTTGGAACCAGAAGTATCCGTCCTCGTCCACGCGGGCGCGGTCTCCCGTTACGTACCAGCCCCCTCGGAACTTGGAGTTGTACATGGTTGGATTCTGCCAGTAGGCGTGGAACATCGACGGCCAGTTTGGGCGAACCACCAAGTTGCCGTCCTCGCCGACCGGAGCAGGGTTGAAGTCATCGTCCACGATCCCGAGTTCGACGCCAGGGATGGGACGGCCCATGGATCCGGGTTTGATCGGCATCGCGGCGTAGTTCGCGCACATGATCGCGCCGGTTTCGGTCTGCCACCAGTTGTCGTGGAACGGCATCCCGATCGCGCCTTCACCCCAGACCACCGCCTCGGGATTGAGAGGCTCGCCGACGCTGGCCGAGAAACGGAGGCTGGACAGATCGTATCTCTTGGGCACGTCGTCTCCGGCCTTCATCAGCATGCGGATCGCCGTCGGCGCCGTGTACCAAACCGTGACCTTGTGCTTTTGGATCTGCTCGTACCAGGCGCTGGCCCGGAAACCGCCCTCGTAGATCAACTGAGTCACGCCGTTGGTCCACGGCGCCATCATCCCGTAAGAAGTGCCGGTGACCCATCCGGGGTCGGCGGTGCACCAATAGATGTCGTCTTCGTGTAGGTCCAGCGCCCACTTTCCGGTCGCGTACTGCTGGACGGCGGCCTGGTGTCGGTGGACGGCGCCCTTCGGCTTGCCTGTCGTGCCCGACGTGTAGTGCATGATCGAGTAGTCGTACTGGCTGGTGTTGACGATCTCGAAATCGCTCGGAGCGGCGTCCATCTGTTCGTAGTAATCGAGATCGCCCGCTTCCAAGGCGGTCTGCTCGCGGTTGTTCTTGTTGATGATGATGGTATGCTCCAGAGCCGGGAGCTGGCCCAGGATACCGGAGACCTTGCGACGAAGGTCGGGTTGCGTGACCAGCAGTTTCGCGCCGCTGTCCTCGAGCCGGTCTCTCACGGGGTCTGGTCCGAACGCGGAGAACAGCGGGCCGGCTATTGCGCCGGCCTTGAGTATCCCGAAAAACGCGATGTACAGTTCGGGTATGCGGTCCAAGAAGAGGAACAAGCGATCGCCGGTCTCGACGCCCAGATTTTGGAGCGCGCCTGCAAACTTGTCGCTGAGCCGCTTCATTTGGCCGAAGGTGTAGTCTTCACGTTCGCCGTTTTTGCCCTCCCAGATCATCGCAATCTTGTCGCGGCGCGGCCCGTTCGCGTGTCGGTCGATGGCCTCGTGGGCTTTGTTAAGGCCGCCTCCGGGCAGCCAATCGAGCTCGGAGTAGAGTTGCTGCCAGTCGAATCCGCTTACGTCGTCCGGGTTCAGGTTTGGCTTGACCTCGAACTGGTCGATCGGCGGCTTTCCGATAGTTTCAAACGATGACGTGGTCACAGTCTTCCTCCGGCATGTTTCATGTTGCGGTGTACTGGGGCGTTCGCTCCGTATCCTTTCGAGAGGCGTACCGCGTCGTCAGGCAGTCGTGTTCCAGGTCCGGCGATTGCGGTTCGACACCGACATCGCGTAAGGGTGTTTGAGAGGGGCGTGATCTCCCGCCGCTTCCTTCGCCAACCACTCTGGGAAATTGGAGATATTATACACAAACAGTTCCATGTCGATGAGTGGGTTGCCACTGTCGATTATGTGAGATTTCGGTGAAGTGCGAAGCCGCGATTTGCATGGATTTGAGCGCCGACGGTGTGGCTTCTCTTTCTAGTTCCTTGACCCCTCAACCGACCCGTCAATATAATGGCGCAACCCAACCCTGCCCGAGGAGCGACCACGTGACGTACGAGATGCTGATTGTCGAAAGAGACGAATCCGTGGGCATCATCAAACTCAACCGGCCCGATGTGTTGAATGCCCTGAGCCGCCAGGTGTACAACGAGATCGACCTGGCGGTCACCGAGCTCGAAGACGACGATGATGTTCGCGCGATCATTTTCACCGGATCTGGCGATCGAGCGTTTTCCGCGGGCGCCGACATCCACGAGATGGCTCGGATAGCCGAAGACCCGAATCCTCCGCCTCTGGACCCGGACAGGCCGGAGATGACCTGGCACATCGCGGCGTGCACCAAGCCGACCATCGGCGCGATGAACGGACTTGCTTACGGCGGCGGAGCCGTGCTCGCTTCGAGCTTTGATATTCGTGTCGGCTGCGAGCGCTCCCGTTTTCGATTCCTGGCAGCCCAATACGGACGAGTGAACTCGACCTGGAGCCTGCCGATGCAGGTGGGATGGCCGATCGCCAAAGACCTGCTGCTAACTGCGAGAGTAGTCGGCGCGGAAGAATCGTACCGCATAGGGTTGCTCAACTATTTGGTCCCCGTGGATCAATTGATGGAAAAGGCGATGGAAGTGGCGAAGCAGGTGGCGGCCAACGATCCTCGGATGGTGCAGGGGATCAAGGACTTGATGATAGAAGACGTCGGCATGGCGTGGCGTGAAATGTACGACAGCGAGCTGGAAGCGCAAGCAGGCAAGCTCGCTCCCACTCCTGTGTTGGAGGGGTTCAAACCATTCCTCGATAGAAAGGGGCGCAAACAGGCATGACAGAACAGAACACACCATTGGCAGGATTGAGGTTCCTAGACCTCGGCAGGTATCAGGCCGGACCCCGGTGCGCCCTGATGTTCGCGAGGATGGGCGCTGAGGTCATCAAGATCGAAACCCCGGCGGGCGACGAGAGCCGCCGAAACGGTCCAACCGTTCGAGGTCAGAGCGCTTATTGGGTGCAATACAACAGCGGCAAGAAGAGCCTGTCCATCAATCTCAGGACGGATGAAGGCAAAGAGGTTTTGCGTGACCTTGTTAAAGTGTCCGATTTTTTCCTTCAGAATTTTCGCCCGGGAACGATCGAAGTCATGGGCTTCGGCTACGAGGAACTCAAGAAGCTGAACCCGAAAATCATCATGATCAACGTTTCCGCTTACGGCCAATACGGCCCGTACAAGGACCGCGTGGGGTTCGATCCGATCGGGCAAGCCATGGGCGGCCTGATGTCGCTGACCGGTTTCCCGGACGACCCGCCCATCCGGACATACTTCCCGCTGATCGATCGAATCACGTCGCTCCACGCCACGATCGGAGCGCTCGCTGCGTTGCGAGAGCGTGAGATCTCAAGCATGGGGCAGGCCATTGACGTGTGCCTCGCCGACACCGGCTTTACGACCAACGAGATTCCAATCTCCGCGTACCTGGGCTCCGGGTACGAGCAGCCACGTGAGGGCAACGGCAAGGGCCTCGGCGGAACATACCAGACCAAGGATGGCTGGATCATCATCGCCGCCAACAACGACGCGATGTGGGGCCGGATCTGCGAGGCAATGGACAAAGGCGAGTGGCAAGACGACCCTCGATTCAAAACCCGAGCGGATCGGCTCGAGAATAACGACGCGATCGAATCCGAACTCAGCGAGTGGTTCTCGATTCGCACGACGAAAGACGCCTCCGACCAGCTCTCGAGCTTCAGCGTGCCCTGTTCGCCAGTGAACACCGTCGCGCAGGCGGCCGTGGAGCCGCATCTGACCGAGCGCGAGATCATGATGGAAGTTCCGGACCCGATCGCCGGCAAGATGTGGGTCGCCGGCAAGATGATCAAGTTCGACCGCACGCCTATGGTCGTCGGTCCGACACCGGTAATCGGCGAGCACACGAACGAAGTGCTGTCCGACATCCTCGGCTACGACGACGACAAGGTCCGCGCTTTGCATGATTCCGAGGTGGTCCGAAGCACCGACGCGAGCGACGCTGCAGCCGATTAAGTCGAGCGGGGGGATTCGACCTGAAGGTCGAGATCACCTTTGATTCGGTGGTGCTCTGGCCCTCCCGGGCCAAGCCGTTCTGCGCATCAGCCGCGAGCCGACCAAAACGACTGCGAGGAATGCGAAATCCTCGCTGAGGAGCATCGATGGGCGAAGCGGGGAGCCTCGCGGGCAGAGTCGCGCTGGTAACCGGCTCCGGCCGGAACATCGGCCGCGCGACGATACTCGAGATCGCGCGCATGGGCGCCGACGTAGTCGTCAACTCGCGCTCCAACCGCGACGAGGCCGAATCCGTCGCCGACGAAGCCCGTGCATTGGGCGCCAGGGCGATGGTCGTCGTCGGTGTCGGAGACATAGCCCAAGTTGACGCAATGGTCGAAGTGGCGATCGCGGAGTTCGGGCGCGTCGACATACTGGTCAACAACGCTGGATTGCACAAAGCCAAGCCTTTCGTCGATATGACCGTCGAGGACTGGCGCGAAGTCAACGGCGTCACATGGACGGGCCGTTCTACGACTGCAAGGCAGTCGTCCCCGGAATGATCGAGCGCGGATATGGGGCCGGATCGTCAACGTGTCCGGCCTGAACGCGTTCAAAGGCCATGCCGGCTGGTCGCACGTCTCCGCGTCGAAGATGGGCGCTATTGGCATGACCCGAGTGCTCGCCGCCGAGCTCGCCCCGCACGGCATCATGGTCAACCATATCGTCCCTGGCGCGTTTGACACGTCGCAGACAGGTTCGCAGTCAGACCCTCCGACCGGCCAGTGGGCGGCTGGAATACCGGTCGGAAGACTCGGCGATCCAGCCGAAATCGCCAGAGTTTGCGCGTTCCTCTGCTCGGACGCCGCCAGCTTCCTAACCGGCCAAACAATCCACGTAAACGGCGGAGCGCTGGCGCCATGACGTCTGGATGGGGCCACGCCCGACCGGCAGCATGGACGGTATTCCGTAGGGGAGGGTTTCAAACCCTCCCGAGGGGTGCCCCTAAATACTCGCGGATATTGGCTGTACCATCCGCGATGAAAACTCATCATCCCCGTAAACGCGCAACATGGCTTCATGGGCGGGTTTGAAACCCGCCCCTATGGTATGGTGTACCGCGCCATACGCGGTCATCGCAAATTCACCGAATCTGGGGTACAGGCTTCGACACAACCGACGGGAGGAGACAACAAATGCCGATCGGACTGACTTCATACAGACCACCCGTCATGGGTGTCACCCACATGGTGTCGGCAGGCCATTACCTGGCCGCGTCGGCTGGCTACCGAATCCTCGAGCAGGGCGGAAACGCCATTGACGCCGGGGTCGCCTCCGGAATCGCGATCAACGTGACGTTGCCCCACGCGACCAACTTCGGCGGCGTGGCACCGATCATCCTCTACCTCGCCGAAGAAGACCGCGTCGTCACCATCAGCGGACTAGGACGGTGGCCGCAAGCCGTGTCCATCGAGTACATGCAGAAGCACGCCGGAGGCCAGATCCCTCGCGGGATGCTGCGGTGTATCACGCCGTCGGCGCCCGACGCCTGGCTCACGGCGCTCGAACGGTACGGAACGATGACGTTCGAGGATGTCGTCACGCCGGCGTTGGAGCTTGCGCGTGACGGCTACCCGCTGTCGGCCCCTGCCGCCAACTCGTTGGCGGCATCGTTCAAGGTCCCGGACAACCACGACGATCTTTGGGAGTCGACCCGAGCGGTGTTCATGCCCAGTGGCCGAGCGCCGAAGATCGGCGAACCACTCGTTCAGAAGGAACTCGCGAACACGTTCGAGCGCCTGATCGAGGTCGAACGCGCCAATGCGTTTAAGGGCCGGGCTGATGCGATCAGATCGGCGCGCGACTACTTCTACAAAGGAGACATCGCGGACGAGCTCGTAGAGTTCAGCGACCGCGCGGGCGGACTTCTGACGAAAGAAGACCTCCGCGACTTCTCCGTCCAGATCGAAGAGCCGGTTGTCGGCGGATTCCGCGAGTTCGAAGTGCTCACCTGCGGTCCATGGTGCCAGGGGCCGGTGGTCGCCCAGACGTTGCAGATGCTCGAAGACGACGACCTCGGCGCGATGGGTCACAACAGCACCGACTACGTCCACCTCGTGTCGCAGGCGCTGAACCTGTCGTTCGCCGACAGGCATCACTACTACGGCGACCCTGACCTGGTCGACGTGCCGATCGATGGAATGATGGCCAAGGGCTACACGTCCGCTCGCCGAAGCATGATCGACATGGACAGGGCGTTCCAGGAGATGCCGCCTCCGGGCGAGCCGTGGGCTTACCAGAGCGGTTCGAATCCCAGACGCGCAAGCTCCCCGTCGACGGCGAAACCGGGCGGATTGGAACAAGACACGTCCTACGCATGCGTAGTCGATCGCTGGGGCAACGCGTTCTCGGCGACTCCTAGCGACGGGCTCTTCGGCGCTCCGATCGTACCGGGACTCGGACTGATGATCTCGTCGCGAGGCACCCAGAGCTGGCTCGACCACGACCACGCGTCCAGCCTACAACCAGGAAAGCGGCCGCGGCTCACACCTAACCCCGCGATGGCGTTCAAAAACGGAAAGCTGTTCATGCCCTTCGGCACGCCGGGCGGCGATGCCCAAGGCCCAGCGATGGTCCAGACGTTCCTCAACATCATCGAATTCGGCATGGACCCGCAGGCGGCGATTGAAGCCCCGCGATTCGTGCCCTGGAACTACCCGAACTCGTTCTGGCCGCACACGTACCTGCCGGGGCGGATTCACGTCGAAGGCCGCTACTCGCGCGAGGTCAACGGCGAGCTCGAGAGCCGCGGCCACGACCTCCGAGCCGTCAACGACTGGGCGCCCGCGATGGGCTCGGTGTCGGCAATCGTCGTCGACCAAGAATCCGGCGTCCTGAAGGGCGGCGCAGACCCCCGACGAGACACGTACGCAATCGGACGTTGATCGATGGGCGCTTGGTATAATCCGTATACTGGATAGCCCGGAGTTCCTACAACAATCTCAAGAACCGCCCAAAGAGAGTCCAGAGGGATATTCCCTCTGGCAGGGGGTTGGGGGATGTGCCCCCAATACCACAACCCTCGAGGGCGGGCGGATACCAGGCAATGCCCGACTTGAGATAATGTGGTATTTGGTTGGAGTAGTTGACCTGAAGATCACAGTCAGGTTTTTCGCTAGCTACAGAGAAAAAGCCGGCACGAGCCAAACCGTCGTGGACGTGCCCGAAGGCTGCACGGTGGCGTCCCTTGCCGCGCAACTCGCCAATTCGTATCCGGACCTGACCTCCAGGCCGGGTGCATTGGTCGTCGCGGTTAACCAGGAGTACCGCGAGCACACGTTCGAACTCAGCGACGGCGACGAAGCGGCGCTGATCCCTCCCGTGAGCGGAGGACGCTCGTGATCGAGATCACCCACGACGAACTCGACGCCAAACGCATCGCCGATCTGGTCGCCGACGACGGCGCTGGCGCGGTGATCACGTTCCTCGGAACCACCCGCGACAACACGGCCGGCCGCCAGGTCCGATTCCTCGAGTACGAGGCGTACCGCCCCATGGCCGACCAGCAACTGGCTAAAGTCGCCGAAGAGATGAGCGAGCGCTGGGACCTGAAAGGCGTCGCGATCTCACACCGCCTCGGCCGTCTGGCCATCGGCGAAACAAGCCTGGTCGTTGCCGTCTCCTCAGCCCACCGCTGCGACGCGTACGAAGCCAGCGCCTTCTCCATCGACCGCATCAAGCAGATCGTCCCGATCTGGAAGAAAGAGTTCTTCGAAGGCGGCGAGGTCTGGGTCGGCAGCCAAGAGGACTTTGACCCGTTGGGGGCTGTTTAGCTGCCGAACTCGAAGCCAGAACTGAGAGGACGGCCGAGCCGCGCAGGCACGAGTGGCCGAACGGCGTCGCCATTCGACCACTCGTGCCTAGCTGAGCACCAGCGTAATCGGTTGCCTCTCGGTGGCAGCGCGCATTTGGGCCACGTCAAAATCGGCGACGATTGACCATGACACTTCGCGTAGCGAGGCCGTCGGGTCCGACATGTGTCGAGGAGTGTCTGGGCCAATCTCCAATCTGATGCTGTGCCTGCTGGTCGCTCCTGAGCCGAGTTGAGTTTCCGAGAGAAACACGTCGCTGCTGTGAGAGTACGATTCGTCGTGATTGCTGGTCACCTGCTTGTTTCCCGTGACCGTCATCGCGGGGGAGCCGGGACCCGGACCGCTGCCCGCTTTCGTTATGGGGACGGTGACGGTCTGCGTTTAAATCTCCTGGCACACCAGGCTGACCCGGTCCTCTCGAATCACAACTGTAGACCGTCAGCGAAAGTGGGACACATTTGGGCCTGAAATTAACAGAGACTCACATTAGGTAAAGCGAGCTCCTGACAGGGGGATAGAATGTCCCCAGGGAAGGAGCAGCAGCGATCGAGAACACAGAAGATAAGAAC
>JASMDM010000066.1 GCA_030752795.1 SAR202 cluster bacterium
GTTCTTATCTTCTGTGTTCTCGATCACTGCTGCTCCTTCCCTGGGGACATTCTATCCCCCTGTCAGGAGCTCGCTTTACCTAATGTGAGTCTCTGTTAATTTCAGGCCCAAATGTGTCCCACTTTCGCTGACGGTCTACAGAACGCGTCGATCGCCCGCATCGCGCCCGGATTGAGGCTTAGCAAGGAGTGGACGTTGACGATTCGCCTGCCCTGAGAGTCAGCCTCCTCGTAGTAGGCGGCCAAGTGGCCCGTGGCTTCCTGTTGATCGACGATCTTGATCCAGGCCATGTTCGCTCCTCGCTCTCTATTGCTGACTTCAGTTCGTTCCATGATACAACTGTTTCGCGCCCGCTCAATGTAAAAGGTTTGTTGGACGCATGAGCCGAGTTGCGCGACGGATATGTTAGGATGCGGAAACACGAACATGAACGAAACCGACCTCGCGTGATGCGATGTCGAAGCCAAGTCAGGAGGATGACGCCGTGGCAAATGTTGGACTCGTAAAGGGCGGTGACCATTACGCGGCAGTGCGGTCGGCCTTGGACCTCGTGAGGGACGATGTATCGATCCCCGACGACCTGCCCGTGCTGGTCAAGCCCAACATGGTCAGCCCGGACATCTCGTTGACGGCTACTCCGGTGGACGCGGTCAGGGCGACGCTAGACTTCTTGCAAGACCTCGGAGTAAACAATTTCATCGTTGGCGAGGGCTCGGCCGTGACCGGCGACACGATGGGCGGGTTCGAGCGTTTCGGCTACTTGCCGCTCCAGGACTCCTACGACATCGAGTTCCGCGACCTGAACAAGGACGAGCCGGTAGAGTTCGAGGCGCTGGACGCCAACTTCGAGCCGATTAAGATTCGCCTGGCGAAATCGTATTTCACCTCGTACGTCGTGTCCGTCAGTCGAATGAAGACGCATAACAACGCGGTCGTGACTCTTTCGATCAAAAACTGCGCGATCGGGTCGATCCTGAATCCGGACCGGCACACGGTTTGCCATGACCCACGTGAAATCAATCTGTCTCTGGTGCGATTGAACCGCGCCGCGCCGCCGCAACTTGCGGTCATCGACGGAGTTGTCGGTATGGAAGGCAACGGCCCCGTCGACGGCACGGCTATCTCGTCGGGAGTGGCCCTTGCGGGCACGAACCCGATCGCCGTTGACCGTGTGGGCGCCGAGGTAATGGGCTTTGACACCAGAGCCATCGGCTATCTGACGTACCTCAGCAAGATGACGGGTCTCACCCGAGACGACATCAACGTGATCGGCGAAGACCCCGCCCAGTGCGTCACCCGATTCCGAGCTCACGACGACGTTACATGGCAGTTCGGCTGGTTCGTGAAGGACTGGCAAAGCTACGTCGACAGGAGCGCGATCTTGGACCCGGCGTTCAACCCGGAATTGAGCGCAACGCCCGCGGACTAGAGGGCTCGGCGTAATGACCGAGGCCACCGGCGGCGTGGGCTTGCCCAAACTCTCGAAGCCAAAAGTGTGCCGGGCGTTCGCGCGCAAGTCGAGCGTGTCACAGGCTCGGCCTAAAGACCGAGGCCGTCGGTGCTCTGGGCGTTATGGTCATTAACGAAAAAAGTTGTGCCCAACGCTCCTCGCGATGCTGGGCATCCGTCCATGGTGAGCCACGCACCCATCCGTTCGCCCTGAGCCTGTCGAAGGGTCGTACGCACGCAAGAGTCGCTTGAGCCGTTACGGTCATTGACCCAACACGTTATGCTGCGCGTTCTTGCCATGGTGCGCGCTCGGAGAAAAGGAAGCGTTTGGGGTTGCTCAGGCAAAATGGCGTGTTCAGCGACCAGATTCTTCGGCCGCGGCCTCAGAATGACACATTTTTCCGGCGTCACTTATTTAGTTGATGACCATAAGGGCCAGAGCACCAGCGAAAGACGTGGGCTCGGCGTTCAGGCCGACCCTGATCGCCTATTTCATACGTTTGACACCGATCGTCTCGCGCCAGGTATTTTACATATTGCCATCACTCCCAAACGTGATGATGCCTAATAGTCGAGGTACCCTTGTTTGCCGAAGCCGTAGTAGTCGTGGGTGTGGCTGACGCCGTAGCGACCGTGAATCGGCGGCAGCTCCTCGAACCAGTGCGCCTCCGGCTCTCGCGCGCCGATGACGTTTTTGACTGCCGGGAACGTCGCGTCGATGCCGCCGGTGCCGGTGCTGACAACGGTCGTGACCTCGGGCGCTGAGACCAGCAGGGGCGGCGCGGTGCCGTTCTCGTTGTCCTCTTCCTCAGTCATCAGGATGGTGTTGATTCCGGCCCGTTCCAGGGCCTGCACCGTCAGGATCGTCTCAAGGAAGCGTTGGCCTCGCACGTTGGTCGTGACGATGGCGCCGGTAACGCCCGTGTCGACCGCTAGCTGGGCGGTGCGGTTCGCCATGAGCTGCTTTTCGGCCTGAGACTCCCAGTTGCTGCGGACGACGATGCAGCCCGAGAAGTTGAAGTCGATGCCGTGGCGGGAGCACATGTACGGGACGAGCGTTTCCATGATCGGCCACGTGAAATTCTCGTTGTACGCGCCGCTGACCGCGCCGTCGAGCATCTCGGTGGGTTGGAGCAGCCAAGGCTGGGTCAGGCGTCCGACGCCGTAAACGTCGGTGCTCAAGCTTGTTCTCGGGCCAAATCGGTGTTCGCCCGACGCGAGAACGGGTACGAACGCAACGTTCGGCAACGCGTCGTCGCGGCGATCCAGATCGAACGTGTCGAGCTGCGGAGCGTCCAGACCGAGAGTGGCGCCCGCGAGCAGGTCGTTGATCTTCAACATCGTGGAGCGGATGACGCGGTTCCAGTCGTCGGCGTACGGTTGCCCTTCGGGCTCCATCACAACGCACAGGTTCACTGTCTCGGCAAAAGGAGTCACGGCCCCTGGTCCGGACATGTCGATGAAGTTGATCTCCCTGGACGCGATGCCTTGTGCGGCGCCCCAAATCTGTGACCCGTCGGCGTTGACCCTTGGCATGTCGGCGCAGGGGATGATGGTCATGTCGGTCAGCCGGTTCGTCCTGCCTTGTCCGACCGTGTCGACCGACCGGCCGGAGATGCCGGGATAGGTCGTGCCCTGTCCTTCGGATTTCACTTTCGGCTGGATGATGTCTCGCATGCGGATGACGCGCGTCGAATCGCCCGGCCTCGCTACCTGGATATCCGCCCAGGCGACTTGCGGGTCCTGCATGACGAGGTCGACGAGTTCATCCGCGTTGATCTCGAGTTTGCCGTCGGACCATGCGGTTCGATTGCCGAGCACGATGTCGTTGACGGGGAAGGACGCCATTTCTAGCTTCATGCCGTCACCGCCTGAGGAGCCGACTGTGACGGCTCGAAAAGCGTTGGTTCGGTTACCCGAGTCGCCAGCGCGCCGAGGGCGGTGCGGACGATCCGTTCGCTGAGTTCGCGGTCGCGGTCCTCGGAGAGCGCGGGGTCGCCGCAGACGTGAGGCACGCGCACGCCGCGCACGATGCGGTTTGCGCCCACCGATAGCGGAATGGCGGGCATCGCGGTCATCATCGCCACCGGGATGCCTCTGCGTTCGATCTCTTTTGCCAGCGTTGCGCCGCAACGATTGCAGCTCCCTCAGGTGGCGACGAGGAGAACGCCGTCGACGTGGTTCTCGCTGAGCTCGGCCGCGATCTCGCCGCCCATGCGCCGGGCGGACGACACCGCGGTGCCGTTGCCGGTCGTCGAGAAGAAGGTCGGGTAGACGCTCTTGATCGCGCCTCGGGTCTCCAGGCTTCGGACGGTGCGGAGGGGCATCGCGTAGTTCGGGTCTTTGGTGTTGAGGATCAACGTGCCGAATCCGCCGTGCACCGACTCCCAATCTTCGACCGACAGCGAGTCGACCCCGTCGAGTGGGTAGCGGTAGAAATGCTCCGATCGCGCTCCGACGAGGCGGTCGGGATTGCCGCGCGGCACTAACCCGCCGCTGGACACCAGAGCGATGAGCGAGTCGTCGGCATCGCTAATGGGCGCAGCCGGCGGGACTATGTCGTAGTTGCTGATCAGCATTTCGGACTCGTAGGGCTTTCCGGCGATGCGGGCCGTAAGCATGTCGAGCGCCCTCTCGTACCCCAGTTGTCCGTGGGCCACGGGACGGCGGGCGCCACGCGGCACGTAGCCTTCGACGGACGCTGGCCCGAGCTCTTCGCCATTCAAGACCTTTATCGCGAGGCGCGCCATCTTTTGCAGCGAAGGGGCCATCTCCGACGCGTCGATTCCCGTCGACACGGCCAGGATCTCGCTTCGATACGTGAGGACGCCGGCGTTGTCCGCGAACATCCCCGTGACGGCTGTGACGCCCCTGTCCTGAGCCAACCGGCATACCTCAGCACACGCCAGCCCGTAGCGTCCGGCATCGAATGCGGGTCCGGCGATCACCACGTCAGGCTTGAGCCGGTCGAGGAGCTCGCCCGCCGCCGCCTTCGCAGACTCGGTCTCTTCGGTGAAATAGTTGTCGCCGGAGACGATTGTTCCGACGACCGTGCCCTCGTCGCCCAGAGCCGCCTGGAGCGCCCGGCCCGGACCGACAGCGCCATCCTTGAGCTGCACCGGGGCGTAAGCCTGCTCCTCGGCGCCGATCCCTCCGAAGAACTGGTTGAGGTAGTGGACGACTCGGATCGGATTGGTCATCGGATGTCTCCTGCTTCTGTATGTGATTCTCAGAATCCGCAAGAATAGACTACGTTTGACGTTAACGCATCCGGACACGCAACGTAGAAGGATGGGCGGCTCGAACAGGGTGTCTGCTATCGGTCAATCCCTGCCCAAGGCAAGAACGGCCGTCGAATATCCACGTGCGTTCAACGAAGCTGCTTGGTTTGAGGGTCGATGGAATGCTCATCGCCTTCTTTGTCCAAATAGGACAGCCACAGCGTCGTATCTTTCATCTTGCGTGGGCCGCGCCATTCCACCTTTGGCGAAAGCCTTGGCCTTGCCGAAGCCTCGATGCTCGGTAATGACGACGCCCTCTATATCCTCCCAGAGCGCGGGCAACACTTCCTTGTTGAGTCGAGAGATGTAGCCGCGGGCCGATTTGAGCACTCCTTTGTAGCTCCGAGTAGCTCCGAACTTCGCCTATCATACCTTCGGTGAGGATTGTCGGTCGTGGACTTTTGGGCTTGATATGGGCGTAGCCGGGGTACGTTACTGGCTTTCCGTGTTCGATCCTTTGCACTAGTTTCAATTGATACTGCACCAGTTCCGTTGCCGACTTCCTGACAATTCGCCTGTTCATTTCGTCCTCCTCAATCAGGCATGTGGGGCGGATGTTGCCGAACTGAATTCAAATCATCGCCTACCCCAGGGACCGGATGTTAGTGTCCGACGCGCCTGAAATGCTAGATCACGGGTTCACCGATTGGGTATCCCCAAATCTACACATTTTCTCCGGTCAGTTCGCGGTCCTCGATCTCCTCGAACCATGGACCGGCGAACTCTCCCCACCTTTCCACGTAGTTGAATTGGGTATTGACTTCAATGAATGGAGAACCATCCAGTATGTTATACGATCGAAGCAATGAGAGGTCAGGCGTCGTCCCTGCCTGCCAACATGCCCTGAAATAACTCAAACCAGCTTCACTGAACAATTCTTCGGTCACTCTTGGGATGATCAAATCTCTCAGCAACGCTTCAATGCCTGGCTTCTCTAACAGTTGGCTGGTGACGTCCGC